>NZ_JBITJM010000012.1:0-240583 GCF_044460025.1 Streptomyces sp. NPDC050161
TCCGACTCTATCAGATCCTCGCGGTCCTGATTTTCGCCGGTGCGATCCGGCCTTTCGGCCTTTTCGCGTTTCCAACCTTACCAGATCCGTTTCCACATCCGGCCCCCTGTTGGATCGGGGTTGGCCTTCCGGCTTTCGCTTTCCGGCCTTTCCGACTCTATCAGATCCGATTCTCGCCGTTGCCGGTCCGAATTCGTTTCCGATTCCCCGTCGGATGGGGTCTTGCTGCGCCTTTCGGCGTGGTCACTACTTTAGCGGAATTCCTCGGTGACTCATAATCGAGCCACGGTCCGAATTTCGGCATGCCGAAATTGTTCCCGGTGAGGAGTCGTGCAGTAGTGGTGTGCCGCGAAGCGGCGGATGGCTGCCGTGGGGCCGGTTGGCTCCGTGGCAACTTGGAGAACACTACACGAGCCCCTGAGGTGCTTCAAACCCGTGCCGGGCAAGGGATTCGCCGGTACGTTGGCCCCATGAATCCGCATGCGCACGGACAGCAGTGGTGGCCCGCCTGACGGCGGCCGACCACCAGCGCATGCACGACCACGGCCGCCGCTTCGGCGGCCGTTCGCGTATCTCCATCCCGCAGCCGGCCGGCGAGGTCCGGCGGTCCCTGAGCACGGCTCCCGCAGTGACGGGCGCGCGGTGCGTAGGCACCGGAAAGGGACGAGATGGCGAGGAAGCGGTTTTTCAGCGGTGTGCAGCCGTCGGGGCATCTGACGCTGGGGAACTATCTGGGGGCGGTGCGCCACTGGGCCGATGAGGACCAGCACCGTGCGGACGCCCTGTTCTGTGTGGTGGACCTGCACGCGCTGACCGTCGAGCACGATCCGGCGCGGGTGCGGCGGCTGAGCCGGCAGGCGGCGACGCTGTTGCTGGCGTCGGGGCTGGATCCGCAGCGGTGCACGGTGTTCGTACAGAGCCATGTCGACGAGCACGTGCGGCTGTCGTACCTGATGGAGTGCACGGCGTCGGACGGTGAGCTGCGGCGGATGCGGCGGTACGAGGAGAGGACCGCGGGCGCGCGGGCGCGCGAGGGAGGGGTGCGGCTGTCCTTGCTGACGTGTCCGGCGTTGAGGGCGGCCGACGTGCTGGCGTACGGGACGGATGAGGTGCCGGTCGGGGAGGGCCAGGCGCAGCAGCTGGAGCTGACGCGGGAGCTGGCGGTGCGGTTCAACCGGCGTTACGGGCCGACGTTCGTGGTGCCGAAGGGCACCCGTTCCACGGTGGCCTCGCGGGTGAGGGACCTGCGGGAGCCGGCGTGGGAGATGGGGGCGTCGCAGGCCGGGGCCGCGGGGAGCGTTTTTCTGCTGGACGAGGCGGAGACGGTCCGCAGGAAGGTACTGCGGGCGGTGACCGATGGCCGTCCGGATGTCGCGTACGACCGGGTGGAGCGGCCCGGGGTGGCGAATCTGCTGGATGTGCTGGCGGCCTGTTCGGGAGGTGAGCCGGAGGCGCTGGCGGGTGCGTACGACGCGTGCGGGGCGTTGAAGGAGGACGCGGCCGATGCGGTGGTGGAGCTGTTGCGTCCGGTGCGGGAGCGGCATGCGGAGCTGGCGGCCGATCCCGGGTATGTCGATGCGGTGCTGCGGGCGGGTGCGGCGCGGGCCAGGGAGCTGGCGCGGCCACGGGTGGATGCGGCGTATCGGGCGGTGGGGTTGCTGCCTGCGGTGTGAAAGCAGTGGGGAGAGGGGGAGGTGGGAGGGGGCGCGTCCGCTCCCACCCCCTTCTTTCTTTATTGGCTGTGGGTCAGCCGTTGCCGTTGGCCAGTTCGCGGCTGCGGTCGCGGGCGGCTTCCAGGGCGGCGAGCATGGCGGCGCGGACGCCGTGGTTCTCCAGTTCGCGGATGGCGTTGATGGTGGTGCCGGCCGGGGACGTGACGTTCTCCCGGAGCTTGACCGGGTGTTCGCCGCTGTCGCGGAGCATCACGGCGGCGCCGACCGCGGCCTGCACGATGAGGTCGTGGGCCTTGTCGCGGGGCAGTCCGAGCAGGATGCCGGCGTCGGTCATCGCTTCGACGAGGAAGTAGAAGTAGGCAGGTCCCGAGCCGGAGAGCGCGGTGGCCGCGTCCTGCTGGGTCTCCGGTACCCGCAGGGTCTTGCCGACGCCGGAGAAGATCTCCTCGGCGCGGGTGAGGTGGTCGCCGGTGGCGTGGGTGCCGGCCGAGATGACGGACATCGCCTCGTCCACGAGGGCGGGGGTGTTGGTCATGACCCGGACGACCGGGGTGCCGGCGGCCAGCCGTTCCTCGAAGAAGGCGGTGGGGATGCCTGCCGCGCCGCTGATGACCAGGCGGTCGGCGGGGACGTGCGGCGCCAGCTCGTCGAGGAGGGCGCCCATGTCCTGCGGCTTGACGGTGAGGATCAGGGTGTCGGCGGCCTTGGCGGCCTCCGCGTTGCTGACCGCTTCGACGCCGTAACGGGAGTGCAGTTGTGCGGCGCGCTCGGGGCGGCGCGCGGTGACCAGCAGGTCGCCGGGTGCCCAGCCGCCTCGGATCATGCCGCTGAGCAGGGCTTCGCCGATTTTGCCGGTGCCGAGTACTGCGACCTTCTGGGCCATCGTTCGGGTCCGCCTTTCCGCTGCGCTGGGCTTTCCCGGCCATCCTCGCATCGTGCGGGCGGCGGGTGCGGGGGTGTCCGGTGGGCGGAGGGGCGGCGGAGGGGCGGCGCGTCCGCCCGTGGCGTTCGTCAGGCCGTACGGCGTCGGGGTGGGGGCGTGCGGAGGTGTGCGTTGCGCTCCGGGTGAGCGCCGGAGTGATCGGAGCTGATCATTCTCGCCCGATAACTCCGCGTTCACAGGACGGTTACACAACGGATTGCTTTCCAAGGCGATCGCTTGGACACAATGGAACAAGCTGTCCAACCACGCCGGAGGGGGGCGACGATGGTGACGTTCACAGCCGGCGCCCGCACGCCCGCCGAGAAGCGCCGCGACCGCACGGCGGCGCTGGTCCGGCTGCTGCTGGTGGCCATCGCCTTCCTCCTGTCCGTGCCCGCGGCGCCACCCGGTACGTACGGCGCATCCGCCGCGCGTCCCGTGGCGCCCGTCGCCGCGAACCTGCCCGGCCCGTCCGGCATTTCGGCTCCGCGCACCTCAGCGGTCGCCCACGACGCCGAGGAGGAGGAGTCGGTGGGCGAGCGCATCCAGCCGCGCCGCAGCGGCCGGTCCGTGGCCGCGCCGTCCGCACCGACGCCGCACTCCGTTCCGCTGCCGTCGTCCGCCCCGGTCCGTACGGCGGGCGGCCTCGCGCTGACGGCTCCGCTGACCGCGCGGCATGCCGTGCCCTTGACCAGGTCCGGCGAACTCCCGGTCCAGCACGGCGTGTTCCGCTGCTGAGCGGGCCCCGGGCCCGCGTCGTCACCTCCTTGCGTCACCTCCTTGCGTCAGCCCCTTGCCGTGACCCTCGTGCCGTAGGCGCGACGTCATAGGCACAGGTCCCTGACGTCGTAGACGCAGGTGTCACGCCGTCCCGTCGTGGGCGTCACGCCGTCCCTTCCGCGGGCCATCCCCGTCCCAACGGCGTCCCGGGCATTCCAGCTGTCCCGTCCCACGGGCCGTTCCAGGCGCTCGTGCCAGGGAGTTCGTCCCGGTCCGTTCCAGGTGGCCGTTCCCGCACCGTTCCAGGCGTTCGAGGCGCGCCGATGGCGCCGTGTCCGCGACGTCCTGTCCTCACCCGTTCTCTCAGGAGGCATCCGCATGCAACGCATTCCTGTCATCCGCTCCCTACCAACGCTGCGCGCCGACTTCACCGCGTCGCTCGTCGTCTTTCTCGTCGCCGTCCCGCTGTGCGTCGGTGTGGCCGTCGCCTCCGGCGTCCCGGCCGAACTGGGTCTGGTCACCGGCATCGTCGGCGGCCTGCTGACCGGCCTTCTTCCCGGCAGCAGCCTTCAGGTCAGCGGGCCGGCGGCCGGGCTGACCGTGCTCGTGTACGAGGCCGTGCAGGAGTACGGCCTGAGGGCGCTGGGCGCGCTGGTGCTGGCGGCCGGTGTGCTCCAACTGGCCATGGGCGCCCTGCGTCTCGGCCGGTGGTTCCGGGCCATTTCCGTCGCCGTGGTCCAGGGCATGCTGGCGGGCATCGGCCTGGTGCTGATCGCGGGCCAGTTGTACGCGCTGACCGACGCCAAGGCGCCAGGCAGCGGACTCGCCAACCTGGCCGGGCTGCCCCGGCTGGCCGTCGCGACCGCCGGTTCCGATGCGGCGCTCACCGCGTGCGCCGTGGGGGCGGGCACCATCGCCGTCCTGGTGCTCTGGCCGCGCTGGCGGCCGGCCGCCCGGCTGCTGCCCGCCCCGCTGGCCGCGGTGGCGCTGGCGACGACGGCGGTCTTCGTCCTCGATCTGCCGGTGGCCAGGGTCGAGGTACGCGGCCTGTTCGACGCCGTGCAGCCGCCGGGCGGCGCAGACTTCGCGCGGCTCGTGGAACCGGGTGTCGCCCTGGGCGTCCTGGGGACCGTGCTCGCCTTCACGCTGATCGCTTCGGCCGAGTCGCTGTTCAGCGCGGCGGCGGTGGACCGGCTGCACGACGGGCCGGGCACCGACTACGACAAGGAGCTGATGGCGCAGGGCGCGGGCAACGCGGTGTGCGGGGTACTGGGCGCGCTGCCGATGACCGCGGTGATCGTGCGCAGCGCGGCGAATGTGCAGGCCGGGGCGCGGACGAAGCTGTCGCGTGTGCTGCACGGCGGGTGGATTCTGGTGTTCGCCGCGGCGTTCCCCGCGGCGCTGGGCGTCGTCCCGCTCGCGGCGCTGGCCGGCGTACTGGTGCACGCGGGCTGGAAGCTGATCCCGGTCAGGTCGTTCGGTCCGTTGTGGCGTGCGCACCGGGGCGAGGCCGTGGTGCTGGCCGCGACCGCGGTGGCGATCGTGGTCACCAACATGTTCGAGGGGGTGCTGCTGGGGCTCCTGATGGCCGTCGCCAAGTCGGCGTGGGAGACCTCGCACGTCCAGCTGGAGATCACCGACCCGGAGCGTTCCCGGCCCAGGGCGTACCGGGACGGGGCCACCGGGCTGCGGCCGATCCGGGTACGGGCCGTCGGCCATGCGACGTTCCTGCGGCTGCCCAAGGTGCTGGACGAACTGGAGGCGCTGCCCCGGGACAGGGAGATCACGCTCGACCTGTCCGGGCTGCGCCACCTCGACCACGCCTGCGCGGCGGCGCTCGGCGCCTGGGCCGAGGAACGCCGCCCGGCCGGGGCCGATACCGCGCCCCCGGCGTCGGCCCCCGCTCCCGCCCCGGCCCCGGCCGACGAAGGACCGCCCGCCTGACGCGCCCTCTCTCCCTGTTGTCCCCCAAAGGAAGGAAGTGATGTTGCGGCGGCATTGACCGTAGGGTCGTGAGGCTCGTGACCACCGACGGCACGAGCGGTGGGTGCGACCGCCAACAACGCCACCGCCCGCCCGCGCCGTCCCGGCCCACCGGCCGACCGGCCGTCCGCCCGACCCTAGGAGTCCTGTGAACCGCCGGCCCCTCCGCTACTGCGGTGCGACCGCAGTCCTGTCCGTCGCCCTGCTGCTGTCCTCCTGTACGAGCGGGACGGTGGCCGTCAAGGGAACGGCGGGCGCGGGCGGGGTCGGCGACCCGCTGTTCCCCGCGCTCGGCAACGGCGGCTACCAGGTCAGCCATTACGGACTCGACCTCGACTACGACGTGCCGAAGCAGCACCTCGACGCGACCGCGAAGATCACCGCCCATGCGTCCAAGGACCTCAGCTCCTTCAAGCTCGACCTCCAGGGCCTGAAGGTCTCCGGCGTCCGCGTGGACGGCGAGGACGCCGACTTCAGCCGCAAGGGACACAAGCTGACGGTCCGGCCCGCGCAGGCGCTCAAGAAGGGCGCCGAGTTCCGTACGACCGTCGAATACAGCGGCGTACCGCGCGAGTTGGAGGATCCGGACGGCGACACCGACGGCTGGGTGAAGACCTCGGACGGCGCGTTCGTGTCCGGCCAGCCCGCCGGGGCCATGACGTGGTTCCCCGGCAACAACCACCCGTCGGACAAGGCCGCCTACGACTTCCGGATCACCGTGCCCGAGCGCTACACCGCGATCGCCAACGGGGAGCTGCGGTCGAAGAAGACCGCCAAGGGGCGCGCGACGTACAGCTGGCACTCGGCCGAGCCGATGGCGACGTACCTCGCCACCGCCACCATCGGCACGTTCGACGTCCACCAGTCCCGCACATCCGACGGGCTGCCGCTGTACGTCGCGGTGGACCCGAAGGAGGCGAAGGCCAGCGAGAAGGCGCTGGAGCAGCTGCCCGCCATCCTGGAATGGACCGGCAAGCTGTTCGGCGACTACCCCTTCTCATCGGCCGGCGCGATCGTCGACCACACGCCGCCGCGGATCGACTGGATAGCGCTGGAGTCGCAGACCAAGCCGGTCTACGCGGGCACGCCGGACGCCGAGACGGTGGTGCACGAGACGGCGCACCAATGGTTCGGCGACTCGGTGACGCCGAAGACCTGGGAGGACACCTGGCTCAACGAGTCGTTCGCGACCTACGCCGAGTGGCTGTGGGAGGAGCACGAGGGCGGTCGCACGCCCCAGGAGCGCTTCGACGAGCTGGCCGAAACGGACGAGGACGACGATCTCTGGGAGTTCCCGCCCGGCGACCCCCAATACGCGGAGAACGTGACGGCGACGCCGATATACGACCGCGGCGCGATGGTCCTCCAGCAGCTGCGCAACGCCGTCGGCGACAAGACGTTCTTCGGCATCCTCAAGTCCTGGCCCGCCAAGTACCGGCATTCCAACGCCGACACGGATGACTTCATCGACTTCTGCCAGGAGCGCACGGACGAGGACCTGACCGACCTCTTCGACGACTGGCTGTACGGGGAGGGCCAGCCGGACTGGGAGTACTGAGCCGGGGCGGGCCGGGCCGCTTCCCGGCGGGGCCGGCCCCGGCGGCCGGATCGGTCCCCCGGCAAAGGCCGCACGCCGCGCCGCTCCGCGCGTCCCGGTCAGTCCGCCGACGGCCGCAGGGCGACCGTGAGGTACACCGCGTACGCCTCCTCCACGACGCCGTCGGGGAAGACCTCAAGCAGCGCGGCGCGTTCGTCCGCCAGCACGGGGGCGCTCGCGGCGGGGCCGATCGTGGCGAAGTAGGAGCGGCTGCCGAGCATGGCGAGGTGGGTCTCGACGGGGATCCGGCGGGTCCAGTGCACGGTCCGCAGGACGGGCCGCAGGCCGAGGCCGAGGCGGCGGATCAGGTCGGGGGCGCGGCGTACCACGTCGTGGCGGTGGTAGCCGGGCAGCCGGCGGGCGAGCCGGTCCTCCTGTTCGGCGGCCCAGGGGACGTCCGGGTCGGGGACGTTCCACCACAGGGCCAGGGCGCCGCCGGGCCGCAGCACCCGCAGGGCCTCGGGGACGGAGCGCGCCGGGTCGGTCCAGTGCCAGGACTGCGCGTAGCAGACGAAGTCGAGGCCGGCGCCGTCGGCGAGGGGCAGCGCGTCGCCGAGCCCGCGGATCAGCGGGACGCCGGGGTGCGCGGACCGCAGCTCGGCGGCCATCGCCGCCCCCGGCTCCACCGCCGTCACTTGGGCGCCGCGCGCGGCCAGCAGGCCCGTCGAAATGCCGGTCCCGGCGCCGACGTCCAGCACCCGCGCCCCGGAGAGCGGCCGTCCCGCCAGCTCGTCGACCGCGTCGAAGAGCTGCGGCGGATACCCGGGCCTGGCCGCCGCGTACTGGGCGGCGACGGCGTCGAACGACCTGGCGAACGCCGCCGTATCGGGCGCCCGGCGGTTCCCGGACGGCATCGGGCTTCGGCGCGGTGAGGAAGAGGGCACCGGCCAAGCCTGCCCCGCCGGCCGCCCCGCGTACAGAGGGCCGGGCCCCCGCTACCGCCGCTTCTTCCCCTTCGGCTTGGGCTTCTTGGCGGCCGGATTGCCGGTGCGGGAGGTGCGGCGGCGTTCGTAGCGCTCGCGGGCCGCGGCGTATTCGGCGCGGCGGAGTTTTTCGCCGGGTGCCTCGATCAGGCTGCGGCAGAAGTAGGCGAGCAGCGAGCCGATGAAGCCGATGAGCAGCAGGCTCTGGGCGGATTTGTCGGCGGCGCTGTCCGACGCGGGCGCGGGGCGGCGGACGTACCCCTCCCAGGTGCGGCGGAACGCCAGCGCGCTGCAGACCGCGAAGCCGACGACGACCAGGAGGCTGACGAACGGGCCGACGTCCCCGAACTCAAGCCCCTGGAAGGCGAAGCGGAGGATGAGCGCGCCGACCGCCGCGAGGAGCAGCGAGCCGACCGCGACTCCGGCCCTGCGCAGGGCGTAGCCGCGGTCGTGGCGGACCCAGCTGGTGCCGAAGAAGCGGATCTCCTCCGGTTCGGGCCCGCCACGTTCCTGGCCGCCGCGCTCGGTGGCGTCCCGCTCGGGGCCGCCCGGTGGCGTCTGCTCGTCGCTCATGCCACCGATTATCCCCGGCGGCAACGGCTCGGGCCGGGCTCAGGCCATGCAGCGCTGCGCGACGAACCCGTCACTGCCCGTCCTGACGTAGCTGTCGGAGATGTACTGCCCCGGCCCGATGTTGTCCCAGATGTTCGAGGTGCCGTACGGGCCGACGACCCACTGCCCGTACCGCTGGCAGAGGATCCGGACGTGCGCGCCGTCCGGCAGGTGTCCGACGACCGGCGTGTTGGTGCCCGCGCCCTCGCGGATGTTCACGCGGTAGCCGGGTGCGAGAGGGTACGTGGCCCGCTCGGCGGCCAGGGTGCCGACGGTGGCCTCGCCGTCGGCCGGCTCCGCGGCGCGGTTGAGCTGGTCCTGTGTGCTGCTCATGTGTTCTCCCCCGTGGAAAACGCGCACCCCATCGGTGCGCTGTTGCGCGCCGCCCGAGCCGGGCCGCGCGTCCTGCAACGCGCACGCTAGCAAGCCTCGTTCGTCTCGCACGTGTCATCGACTAGGCTCCGCGCGTCGCACCTGCGACCGAATCTCACGGGGGTGGAATCGATGGGGCCGCTGCGTGATCTCGGTCTCGACCCGGAAGCGGAACGTCCGGAATACGCCGGGCAGTACCGCCTGGAGGCGCGTCTCGGGGCCGGCGGCATGGGCGTGGTCCATCTCGCGCGCTCCTCGTCCGGGCTGCTGCTCGCAGTCAAGGTCATCCATGCCGAATTCGCCCAAGACCCGGAATTCCGGGGGCGGTTCCGGCAGGAGGTGGCCGCCGCGCGACGCGTCAGCGGCGCCTTCACCGCGCCCGTCGTGGACGCCGACCCGGACGCGGGGCGCCCCTGGATGGCGACCCTCCACATCCCCGGACCCACCCTCTCCGACCACGTGAAGCGGAACGGCCCGCTGGCCCTCGGCGAGGTCCGCAGGCTGGCGTCGGGACTGGCCGAGGCACTGCGCGACATCCACCGCGCCGGGGTCGTGCACCGCGATCTGAAGCCGGGGAACGTCCTGCTGGCCGCCGACGGCCCGAAGGTCATCGACTTCGGCATCTCGCGCCCGTCCGACAGCGAGATGCGCACCGAGACGGGCAAGCTGATCGGCACCCCGCCGTTCATGGCGCCCGAGCAGTTCCAGCGCCCGCGCGAGGTGGGCCCGCAAGCGGACGTCTTCGCGCTCGGCTCGGTCCTGGTGCACGCCGCCACCGGCAGCGGCCCCTTCGACTCGGAGAGCCCGTACCTGGTGGCGTACCAGGTGGTGCACGACGAGGCCGATCTGGCCGGTGTGCCCGACGAGTTGGCGCCGCTGATCGCCGCCTGCCTGGCCAAGGACCCGGCCCACCGGCCGACACCGGACGCCCTGATGGACCTGCTGCGGACGGACCTGCCCACACCGGCGCACACCGACCTGCCGGACGAACCGCGGGACACCCCCGGGGAGAACCCACGAAACGCCTGGGCCCCGTACGCCGCGCTCCCGGAGGCCGCCCCAGGGCCTGCCCCAGGGACCGTCCCGGAGGCCACCCCCGACGGCTTCCCTGACCGCTTCCCCGACGGCTTCCCTGACGCCGTCCCCCACGCCATCCCCGAAGCCGCCCCGGAGCCGCGGATTCCGGGCCAACGCCGCCCGGTACGCGTCGAATCCGCCCCGCCTCCCATCCCCGCCGACGCCACCCACGTACGCGCCCGCAGCCCACTCACCACCCCACCACCGGCCGCCCCCGCGAACCGCGCCGACGACGACAGTCCCCCCTCCACCACCGACCACCCCCGCTCCGTCTCCCCCTCCCCCACCACCAAACGCCGCCGTCGCCGCCGCGCCTGGCCGGTCTGGGCCGCCGCCGCCCTGATCGTGGCCGGCGCCGGCACCTTCGCCGGAGTACGCGCCCTGTCCGGCGGCGACCCGACGCAGCCGACCCGCCCGCCACGCGCCGCGGACGAGTTCAGGCCCTGGCGGACCACCCTGGTCCACCGCCCGGCCGGCTACCGCGCCGAAATGCCCGCCTGCGCCCCCGGAGCCGCCCACGGCGACGGCCCCGACGCCCTCTTCTGCGTCCAGCCAGGACTGCTCGCCGCCCGCGTCGACGCCGACACCGGCACGGTCCGCTGGCGCCGCACCGGACCCCGACGCGGCCCCCAGGACGCACCGCCCACCCCGCCGGTCCTCTCCGGCGGCCTGCTCTACGTGACCTCCCCCGACGGCACCCGCATCGACGCCATCGACCCGTCACCCGACGGCCACGGCGCCACCCGCTGGAGCAAGGACCTGACCGGATACAAAGGCGGCTCGGCCGTCGTCGGGAACGTCCTGCTGCTGACCGCCGACGACGGCACCGTCACCGCCCTGGACAGCGCCAGCCACCGCCGGCTCTGGCGCAAGCCCTTCCCCGGCCACACCCTGCCGTCCTTCAAGACGTACGGCGCCCCCACCCTCGCGTATGCCGCCGAGCCCTCCACCGACGGCTCCACCACCCGCGTCACCGCCATCGACCCGCGACACGGCACGGTCCGCTGGCACACCCGCCTCACCGGCTCCCTCACCCCCGTAGGCACCGGCACGTCCGGCACCCTCTATCTCACCGCCGCCGACCCGAAGTTCACCTTCCGCACCACGGCCGTCGTCCGCTACGACCCGAAACGCGGACGCAGCGAACGGCTGCCGCTGGCCGCACCGCTCGACGGCGTGACGGCCACCGTGCACGGCGAGACCGCGTACCTGCTCGCGGAGGGCGGCGCGCTCCAGGCCGTCGGGGAACGGCGCTGGGACGTCGAGACGTCGGTCGCCCGCGGCTCGTCCCCGGTCGCAACGGCGGACAACCGTCTCTACCTGACCTCAGCCGACGGCCGCCTCCTCGCCGTCGACACCCGCACCGGCGGCCTCACCGGACAGACCCGGGCCCGCCTGACGGCCGCCCGCCACAACGGCTTCCTGGAGTCACTCCCCGCCCCGGTCCCCGACCCACTCCGAGGCCGCGTCTACGCCGCCGCCCCCGACGGCACGGTCTTCGGCACCTCCACCAAGGACCCCTCCACCTGGTGACAACCGGGCCTTCGCACCCGCACGCCCCCCACATGACACGGACACACGCACACCTCCCGCCGCACCCCGGGCACCACCCGGACAGGCCCCAACTCCCCCTTCTCACACGCCCCATGAGTACCGATGTGACACGCGGGCGAGACGTACGGCGCGAGCGCGTACGGCCGCGCGGTCACCGCGCCGTCGCCCGCTTGATCACAGCGATCAGCCGCGACGCCGTGTCCAGATTGCACCGCCCCAACTCCACCAGGACACCGGCCCGTTCGTAACCGTACGAAGCCGCCTCCACCCCCAACGACGGCAACACGATTCCCGCCTCTTTGAGCGCCCCCGCCAACTCTTCGCAGGCCACCTCGGCCTCCGCGATCTTGTCCGTCGCCATGGCATCGCTCCCTGTCCGCCGTTCCGCTGACTTGGCCGCCACGCTTCAACTACCGTGCGTGTTGCGGGCATTACGAGAATGCACCTGGAAATGGGCGCGAATGCGGCTTGCGAGACGTTCTTCGTGGCCTACCCCGCTACTTCCATACCTTCTACGAGGAGGTCGCCATGCCACCGAGGCGAGCGGTCACCGGCCGAAGCCAGGAGCCACGCAAACGGTTCGCGGAGGAGCTGCGCTTACTGCGCGTACAGAAGGGGGACAGCCTGCGCCAGCTCGGTGAGGCACTGGGCTGGGACGCGTCACTGTTCGGAAAGATGGAGGGCGGCCAGACGATCGGCAGCCCGGAGGTCGTCGAGGCACTGGACCAGTACTACGGGACGCCGGGGTTGCTGCTGGCTCTTTGGGAGTTGGCGGCGGGAGATCCTACGCAGTTCCGGGAACAGTACCGGCGGTACATGACCTTGGAATCCGAGGCTACGGGGATCCAGCAGTACTCACCCAGCGTGTTGCCGGGCCTGCTCCAAACACGTGCGTACGCACGGCGGTTGCTGCTCCTGGGAAGCCTGACTCCAGGCCCTCAGCTCGATCAGCAGGTGGATGCCCGGATGAACCGCCGCGAGGCGCTGTCCGGAGCTACGGCACCGCAGTTTCGAGCGATCATCGACGAGGCGGCTATCCGCCGCCCGTTGCTCGACCACGAGGAATGGCGCGAGCAGCTGAAACACCTCAACGAGATGGCCGAGCATTCCAACGCGACGCTTCAGGTACTGCCGCTGGCCGCTGGGCCCTGCGAGTTGATCAACACGGATACAGCGCTGTTGCGTCTGCCCGAGGGCCGGACCGTCGCATGGGTGGAGACCGGATACGACGGGCAGTTGGTCGAGGAGAACGCCGGGGTCGAGCGACTTCAGTTCGGATACGATCGGCTGCGCGACCACGCCATGTCCCCGCGCGAGTCCGCCGCGTTCATCCTGCGCCTCCTGGAGGAAGTCCCATGTCCGTCCGCCGACTTGACCTGAGCGCCGTCCAGTGGCGTAAGTCCAGCTACAGCAACCAAGAGGGCGGCAACTGCATCGAGGTCTCCGACGACTTCCCCGCCACGGTCCCCGTCCGCGACTCCAAGAACCCTCACGGCCCCGCCCTCCTCTTCCCCGCGGCGGCCTGGAACTCGTTCGTCGACACCGTCAAGGACAACGGCCTGCCCGGCAACTGACGCGCGCCGCGTAACGCCCGACTGGACACTCCCGGCCGGGCGTTGCCCATGGGCACTGGAAGGTGACGAAATGACCTCGTGGCCCAAAGGCGTGCGCAGCGTCGTGAAAACGGGTGCGAGCCGGGAGATCGTCGCCGCGTACCCCTACCGCAACGCCTGCCCGACGAGCGTGTGGGGCCGCCTCATTGACGTCGCCGAACGCGACCTCACGTTCGCCGGCTACACCAACTACTTCATCTGGCAGGAACACCAGAAGATCGCCGACCGCCTGCGGGCGAAAGCGGCGTCCGGTGCCGCCGTGCGCTTCCTCGTCGGCGACCCGGAATCGCGGGTCACCAAGGACCGCGAAGAGGTGGAGGGTGTCCCGCTGACGGTCGGAACCCGTATCCGGATCACCCTGGACGCCCTGTCGCGGCTCCAGGACGAGCCCGGCGTATCCGCGCGCCACTCCGACGCGCACATCGCCCTGAGCGTCTTCACCTTCGACGACGACATGCTGGTGACGCCCCACCTGTCCAGCCTGCTGGGGCACGAGTCCCCCATGCTGCACCTGCGACGCCTCGGCCCGGACGGGCTGTTCGACCGGTTCGCCGGGCATGTGGACGCCCTGTGGAAGGGCGGGCGGCCGGTCGAGTTCTGAGGTTCCGGGCGCCGGGAGCGGACGAAATGATCTCGTGGCCCACGGGCATCACCGTCGGGGCCCGGGATTGCGGTCGGCCCCGGTGCCGCGGTCGAGCCCCTCCACTTCAGCTGACTTCAATTCCATTCGTGAGCTTCAGGCCCGCGCTCCCCTGCCCTGGTCAGAGCCGATCAGGGAGTAGCCGAAGCGGCCCCTGGCCCGCTTATCGCGGTGGCTGGAACCGGACGGTCGGCGTTTCGAACAACGGTTCAATGGTAAACCGAACGCGTACCCGGTCCGCCCATTCTTCGGTGAGGGAATTGTGACGCGCTCAGAAATCACCCACACAACGGAGTCCGATCCGCACGGTGAGGCGTACAAGGCTGCGGTGGATCACTACACATCGAAGTCCAGAAGGGATCCGGTCAAGCGATTATGGGAAGAACCCGTCACCCGCTCCATACTCGCCGAGGCGCTTGATCATATCGGGCCGCGCGAGCCGGTCAGGATCATGGACGTGGGATGCGGAACGGGTGAGGGCCTGCGTCTGCTGTCCTCCTTGGATGAGACCAAGGGCCGGGCTTTGTCCTATTGTGGCCTGGACATGGACCGACGGCTGCTGGAAATAGCACGGACGGAATTCGCTGACCACGACGCAGCGGACTTCATTTATGGTGACATGCGCGGCGGAATCCCGGACTCGCCCTACGAGTTGTACCTGTCCTGCGGAGTCCCGTACTCGCACCTCGCGCCGGAGGAGCTTCCTCCCGTACTCGCGGGAGTATTCCGCAGCATCAAGCGCAACCGGACCAGGTCCACCGTGGTCGTCGACGTACTCGGGCGCTACTCCCTGGAATGGATGCCCCGGTGGGGCGAGGCACGCTGGGACTACCGTATGAGTTTCTTCAGGAGCGACCAGAGTGCCGGCGCCTCCCCCATGACGTTCTGGAGCCCGGCGGACCTCCTTGAATGCATCGGCCAGGCGTGCCGGGAGGCCGAATTCCCCTTCGGGGAAGTGAATTTCCGGGACCGTTCCATCATGGTCGGCCGGCACACCGAGACCGGGGAGTTCAATCCCGCACTCGCTCCCTACCGTGCCCTGGTCAACCGGCTGGAAGCAGGAACGGGCGACGTCATCGCTGATGACCTGCGGTTCCCCGACACGATCTCCGCGGCGGCGCCGGAGCCCGTCGCCATGTTCTACCGGCAACTGCGGGAGCGCTGGAACGCCGTCATCGAAAAACGGCATCACCGTCATTCCCCTCCCACTGTCTCCGCTGCTGCCGGGCGTTACCTGGCCAGGGAGCTTCGCGAGCTGGAGCACCAGCTGTCTCCGGGACTGGGGGTCGGCCATTCGCTGACGGCAATCATTCACTTCGACCCGTACGACGACTGAAGAGGCCGAGGCGGCCAGCAGAAAGGCATATTCATGACTGCCACCCGACGGGGCCATGAGGCAGTGGACACCATCAACATGGGATTCAACCGCGTACGCCGATCCATGCGGAAATGGGAGTGGAAAACCGCACAGCTCTCGCCTGCCGACGACGAGCTGTGGACTCCGCAGTACGTGAGCTGCGCCCGCGACAACGCGGTGAAGCGGCTCACCATGCGGGACTTCGGCTATACCTCGGTGGCCAAGCACAACGCACCGCCCAGCGAGGAGACCATCGCCTACTCCGGTGCCCATCAAGTCCTCACCGCGGAAGGCATCGCGGCCTTCCGCCGGGTGTGTGAGAAGCTCGCGGACCGGGCGCCCAACGACGATTACATCGTCAGCAAACGCGTACGCAATGTCATGTCGCTGTCCCGTTTCATCCGCGACATGGCCGGCGATCCGCAATTCCTCGGAAGGCTGTCGGCGATCGCCGGTGCCCCGCTGGTGCCGCACCCGCTCGTCAGCCCCGCGATCTGCGTGAACTACTTCGACAACCGCCGTATCGAACTGAAATCGCGTCAGGAATCCCAGGTCGCGCGGTGGCACTACGACGGAATGACCTACGTCTTCGTCATGCAGCTCACGGACAGCAGTGAGTTCGAGGGCGGAGATCTCATGATCCATCAAGGCGGACGCCAGGAGTTCGAGCGCAATCAAGCACAGGTCACGGCCCAGGAACTCGACCACCCGAAGGTCTTCAGGGCACCGTTCTCCCGCCCCGGAGACACCGTGTACACCCGAGGCAGCGCACTCTGGCACGCGGTGCGGCCGGTGACGTCGGGACGGCGGATCAGCGTCGTCCTCTCCCTTTTCTCGCCGATGCACCCGGCGGACGCCAACACCTTTTGGCACGTCGCGGCCGAGGACGGACTTCTCGACACCCTTTCCAGCTTTTCCCAATTGCGACGGGCGCAGTACGACACCCTGGGCTACTGCCGCCGCAACGACATAGACCTGATGCGCGTGTTCTCGGAAGCGGCCGGCTTCCGAGAACTGGTCGCACCGCGGTGAGGGGATACGCCGGGCCGCTGCGCGCGGCGGCGTTGGTGGTGACGTGGAGTTCAGGCTTCATCGGCGCCCGCCTGGGCACCGACGCCGCCGGCACCCTACCCATCCTGATGTGGCGTTTTGTGCTGGTCGCGGCGCTGCTGGTCCCGTGGTGGTGCCTGACCCGCTACCGCAGGCTCAGCTGGCGGGAGATCGGAATCCAGTCGCTGGTGGGGCTGTTGGCGCAGAGCGTGTACCTGCTCAGCTCCTTCGGCGCGATCGAGTTGGGGGTGCCGCCCGGGACCACGTCACTGGTCGAGGGCCTGCAACCCCTGTTCGCAGCCGCCCTGGTGGGCCCGTTGCTCGGTGAACTGGTCACCCGCCGGCAGTGGTGGGGGCTGAGCATCGGGCTCATCGGGGTGGTCCTCGTCATCGGCGAAGGGCTCCAGCTCGGCGGCGACCGGCCGCTGTGGGCGTACGCGATCCCCTTCGCCGGCATGGTGGCGCTCACGGCGGCGACCATCATCCAGCGCAGAAGCGGCCTCGCCACCCCGCTGGCCGACGCCCTGACCATTCAGAGTTGTGCCAGCGCCGTCTTCTTCGTACTGCTCGGCCTGGCCTCCGGACAGACCTCCGTTCCCCTCACCGGCAGCTTCTGGTTCGCGCTCGGCTGGGTGGTCGTGCTCTCCACCCTCGGCGGGTACGGGTTCTACTGGCTCAACCTCAAGCACAGCGACGTGAGCCGGGTCAACAGCCTGATCTACCTCACACCCCCGACGGTGACGCTCTGGGCCTACCTCATGTTCGGCGATTCCATCGGGCTCCTGGCCGGCCTCGGGTTCGTCATCTGCGCGGTGGCGGTGGTGCTCGTCCATCTGCCGAACCGCCGCCCCGTACGAGCCCGACAGGAGCCCGCGTCATCAACTGACCTTGTGGCGCCGGATGCTTGCGACGACCGGGATGACGGCACTCACCGCGTCACGCCCCCTCGGTGCGGGTGAGCGGCCCTGCCGGGGTGCCCGGAGCCCCGTACCCGGTGTGCGCCGTTCGACCAGCACCGTACGAAGGTGACCGGCCCACCCGAACACCGGCGCCTTCGGCGGAACCCGGTTTCGTCACGGGCATTCCACCCCGTTCAGCATGCGTTTGATGATGGCGCAGACCATCTCCTCGACGGATCCGGGATCAAGGGGATCGCCCTTGTCCCCCTTTTCGCCTTTGTCGCCGCGCGGGCCGGGGTCGCCCTTGGGTCCGGGGTCGCCCCGCTCGCCTCGTGGGCCGGGCTCACCCGCGTCGCCCCGCTCACCCGCTTCGCCGTCTCGGCCGGAGCATCCGGGCTCACCGCGCTCGCCCTGTGCGCCCGGCTCTCCCCGGGGGCCGGGCGCACCCTCATCACCCTTTTCGCCCCGCTCGCCTTTGCAGCCTGGTTCGCCCCGCTCCCCCTTGTCGCCTTTCTGGCCTCGTTGCCCCGGGTCGCCCTTGTCGCCCCGCTCGCCTTTCTCGCCGTCCCGGCCCGGATCCCCTCGCCCTCCTTTCTCCCCCTTGCTTCCCCTTTCCCCTTGATCGCCCTTCTCCCCGCGTAACCCGGGATCACCCCGCTCGCCTTTCTCGCCCCGCTCACCCTCGTCACCCGGATCTCCTTTTCTTCCGCGCGGCCCGGTTTCCCCCTTCTCGCCGCGGCACCCCGGAATCCCTCTGGGGGGATCTTTGATGGCGATGCAAACCGTGACGGTGACGCAGTCGCATTCCGTCCCTTTCCTGAGCATCAGGTCGGTCTCGCATAAGGGGGCCTGCGGAGACACGTCGAAGTCCCCCACCCAGTAGCACGTTCCGGAAATAGGCATGAGACTGTGCCAGATACCTGAACCGCCGGTGACGGCTGCGGTGCTGTATTCGACTTCTCCGCCGCCTGCCGGCCTGGGCCAGTAGACGATAATCTTGGTGCTCACACCGGGATACAGCGACTCCCCGAAGAAAACGAGGAGGGAAGAGTTCTGGTGATCGACAGGCGTGGCCATGTCTTCTCCTTGAGGCTGGCACTGGAGGGGGCGGGCGGGGCGCATGGCAGTGCTCCCGCGCTTGATTCGAGGGAGCAGAAGCCAGAGAAATCGGGCACGCCGACGTCACGTGGACGAATTCCGTGCGGCCGAGCTGGTGCATCCCCGGAAAACGAAACCTGGTACCGGATGGGGCGCCGACGTCAAAAACGCTGCGCATCGTACTCATTCGGCTCTATACCCACACAGCCGTCGACTATTTATCGATGTGCCGGGAGCATATGGTTTTAACCCAGTGGAGTGAATCGTAGGGTGATGTACAAAAGCCCGCCCGGCCCCGGAAACGGCAAGAGGCCCCCGTCACCCGACGGGGGCCTCCACTCGTTCCCCGGGTCTCAGCCCAGCTTGCTCACATCGCGCACCGCGCCCTTGTCCGCGCTGGTGGCCATGGCGGCGTAGGCGCGCAGGGCCTGGGAGACCTTGCGTTCGCGCTGCTTGGGGGCGTAGACGCCGCCCAGGGCGAGCCGGCGGGACTCCAACTCGACGTCGCTGACGAGGAGTTCGATCGAGCGGTTGGGGATGTCGATGCGGATGCGGTCGCCGTCCTCGACGAGGGCGATGGTGCCGCCGGATGCCGCCTCCGGCGAGGCGTGGCCGATGGAGAGACCGGACGTGCCGCCGGAGAAGCGGCCGTCGGTGACCAGCGCGCACGCCTTGCCCAGGCCGCGGCCCTTGAGGAAGGACGTCGGGTAGAGCATCTCCTGCATGCCGGGGCCGCCCTTGGGGCCCTCGTAGCGGATGACGACGACGTCGCCCTCCTTGACCTGCTTGGCGAGGATCTTGTCGACGGCCTCTTCCTGCGACTCGCAGACCACGGCCGGGCCCTCGAAGGTCCAGATCGACTCGTCGACACCCGCGGTCTTCACGACGCAGCCGTCCTCGGCGATGTTGCCCTTGAGGACCGCCAGACCGCCGTCGGCGGAGTACGCGTGCGCCAGGTCGCGGATGCAGCCGCCGGCCGCGTCCACATCGAGCGAGTCCCAGCGCTCGGACTGCGAGAAGGCGGTCGCCGAGCGCTTGCAGCCGGGGGCCGCGTGCCACAGTTCGACGGCCTCGGCCGAGGGCGAACCGCCGCGCACGTCCCAGGTCTTGAGCCATTCGGCCATGGAGTCGCTGTGCACGGTGTGCACGTCCTCGTTGAGCATCCCGGCGCGGTACAGCTCGCCGAGGATGGCGGGGATGCCGCCCGCCCGGTGCACGTCCTCCATGTAGTACGTGCCGCCCGGCGCGACGTTCGGGGCGACCTTCGCCAGGCAGGGCACCCGCCGGGAGACCGCGTTGATGTCGTCCAGGTCGAAGTCGAGTCCGGCTTCCTGGGCGGCGGCGAGCAGGTGCAGGATCGTGTTGGTCGAGCCGCCCATGGCGATGTCCAGGGCCATGGCGTTCTCGAAGGCGGCGCGGGAGCCGATGGTGCGCGGCAGGACGGTCGTGTCGTCCTGCTCGTAGTGCCGCTTGGTGATCTCGACGACGGTGCGTCCGGCGTTCTCGTACAGCGCCTTGCGGGCGGTGTGGGTGGCCAGCACGGAGCCGTTGCCTGGGAGGGAGAGGCCGATGGCCTCCGTCAGGCAGTTCATGGAGTTGGCGGTGAACATGCCGGAACAGGAGCCGCAGGTCGGGCAGGCGTTGTCCTCGATACGGAGGATGTCCTCGTCCGAGATGTTCTCGTTGACCGCGTCGGAGATCGCGTTGATCAGGTCGAGCTTGCGGACGGTGCCGTCGACGAGGGTGGCCTTGCCCGCCTCCATCGGGCCGCCGGAGACGAAGACGGTCGGGATGTTCAGGCGCATCGCGGCCATCAGCATGCCCGGGGTGATCTTGTCGCAGTTGGAGATGCAGATCAGCGCGTCCGCGCAGTGCGCCTCGACCATGTACTCGACGGAGTCGGCGATCAGGTCACGGGAGGGCAGGCTGTAGAGCATCCCGCCATGGCCCATGGCGATGCCGTCGTCGACCGCGATGGTGTTGAACTCGCGGGCGATGCCGCCTGCCGCGTGGATCGCTTCGGAGACGATCCGGCCGACGGGCTGGAGGTGGGTGTGGCCCGGCACGAACTCCGTGAAGCTGTTGGCGACGGCGATGATCGGCTTGCCGAAGTCCTCGCGCGCTACGCCGCTGGCCTGCATAAGGGCTCGGGCGCCTGCCATGTTGCGGCCATGGGTAACGGTGCGGGACCTCAGATCGGGCACGATGGTCACTCCCTCGGGATTCGTCCGAACGACCGCCGCGTCCGCCGCCGGACCGTGCCGGGGCGGGCGGCGTCATATAGCAGCCGTCCTCTATCAGCTGAACCCGAGATTACGCTCCCGATCCGCGATCCGGACAGCGCCTCCGCAATGTGAGACGGATGACCGGAGTGCGGACGGCCCGCCACCCGCCGGTGACGGGCCCCGGCTCACGACCCCGGCACCCACGTGGGCGAGGCGAGATGGAGCCGGGTGAAGGCCAGCGCCTCGGCGAGATCCGCCTCGCGCTCGGCCGCCGACATCGCGCGCCGGGTGTTGACCTCGATCACCACGTGCCCGTCGAAGCCGCTGGTGGCCAACCGTTCCAGCAGGTCGGCGCAGGGCTGGCTGCCGCGGCCAGGCACCAGGTGCTCGTCCTTGTTGGAGCCGTCGCCGTCGGCGAGGTGGATGTGGGCCAGCCGGTCGCCCATCCGGTCCACCATCGCCAGCGCGTCACTGCGCGAAGTGGCGGTGTGCGAGAGATCGACGGTGAAGTGCCGGTAGTCGTCCTGCGTCGGATCCCAGTCCGGTGCGTACGCCAGCATCTCGCGGTCGCGGTAGCGCCAGGGGTACATGTTCTCCACGGCGAACTTCACGTCCGTCTCGCCCTCCATGCGCCACACCCCGCGCACGAAGTCCCGCGCGTAGCCGCGCTGCCAGCGGAACGGCGGGTGCACCACGACCGTGGAAGCCCCCAGCTTCTCCGCGGCGTTCTTCGCGCGCTGGAGCTTGACCCACGGGTCGGTCGACCACACCCGCTGGGTGATCAGCAGACACGGCGCGTGCACGGCGAGCACCGGCACACCGTGGTAGTCGGAGAGCCTGCGCAGCGCGTCGATGTCCTGACTGACCGGGTCGGTCCACACCATGACCTCGACGCCGTCGTAGCCCAGGCGGGCGGCGATCTCGAAGGCCGTCGCCGTCGACTCCGGGTAGACCGAAGCCGTGGACAGCGCGACCTTCGCATCCGGGATGCGCACCACTGGCTCTGTCACGAGGGACAGCGTACGGGCCGCTTTGCTCAGCCCGGGGGCAGGTGGTCGAGCCGGCGCAGGATGACGCCCTCGCGCAGCGCCCACGGGCAGATCTCCAGCGACTCCACGCCGAAGAGGTCCATCGCCGCCTCCGCCACCAGCGCCCCCGCCAGCAGCTGCGGCGCCCTGCCCTCGGACACCCCGGGCAGCCCGGACCGCTCCTGCACGGGCATCGCCGCCAGCTTCGGCACCCACTCCTCCAGCTTCTTGCGCTCCAGCTCCCGCAGGACGTAGAGCCCGTCGCCCGAGCGGGCGGCACCGGCGATCCTGGCCAGCTGCCGGAAGGTCTTGGAGGTGCCGACGACGTGATCGGGGGCGCCGTAGCGGGTGAAATCGCTCACCACCTTCGCGATCTCGGCGCGCACCCGGCGCCGCAGCGCCCGTATGGCGTCCGCGCCGGGCGGATCGCCCGGCAGTGCGCCGCTGGTCAGCCGGCCGGCGCCGAGCGGCAGCGACACCGCCGCGTCCGGCTCCTCGTCCAGGCCGTACGCGATCTCCAGGGAGCCGCCGCCGATGTCCAGGACCAGCAGCCGGCCCGCCGACCAGCCGAACCAGCGCCGGGCGGCGAGAAAGGTGAGCCGCGCCTCGTCCTCACCGGAGAGCACCCGCAGCTCGACACCGGTCTCCTGGGCGACCCGGCGCAGCACGTCCTCGCCGTTGGCGGCCTCGCGGACCGCGGAGGTGGCGAACGGCAGCACGTCCTCGACGCCCTTGTCCTCGGCGACCTCGATCGCCTCGTGGAGGGTGGCGATCAGCTTGTCCACCCCCGCGTCGCTGATCGCGCCGTCCGCGTCCAGCAGTTCGGCGAGCCGCAGCTCCGCCTTGTGCGAGTACGCGGGCAGCGGACGCGCGCCCGGGTGCGCGTCGACCACCAGGAGATGGACCGTATTCGAACCCACATCGAGGACACCGAGTCTCATACGGGGAAACCTACTGCGGTGGCAGGAGGAGGAGTCACGCCGCCTTACGCTGGAGACGTGGCTAAGACGAAAAAGGCGAAGCGCGATAAATCCCTGAAGAAGGACGCAAAGCGGCAGGCCGGCGAAGCGGCGGCGCAGGGGGCCACGGCCGACGAGGTCGGCCTCGACTTCGCCCGTGCCTGGGTCACCTTCCCCGACCCGTCCGACGACGAGCAGCTCTTCCGCTGCGACCTGACCTGGCTGACCTCCCGCTGGACGTGCATCTTCGGCAGCGGCTGCCAGGGCATCGCGGCGGGACGGGCCGACGACGGCTGCTGCACGCTCGGCGCGCACTTCTCCGACGAGGAGGACGAGGAGCGGGTCGCCAAGAGTGTGGCCCGTCTCACGCCGGAGCTGTGGCAGTTCCACGACGTCGGCACCGAGTCCGGCTGGATCGAGGAGGACGAGGACGGCGACCGGCAGACCCGGCGCTGGAACGGCTCGTGCATCTTCCAGAACCGGCCCGGCTTCGCCGCGGGCGCCGGCTGCTCGCTGCACATCCTCGCGCTGCGCGAGGGCCGCGAGCCGCTGGAGACCAAGCCGGACGTCTGCTGGCAGCTGCCGGTGCGGCGCACGTACGACTGGATCGACCGGCCCGACGACACCCGGATCCTCCAGGTGACGATCGGCGAGTACGACCGGCGCGGCTGGGGCCCCGGCGGCCATGACCTGCACTGGTGGTGCACGTCCGCCACCTCGGCGCACGGCGCGGGCGACCCGGTCTACGTCTCCTACAAGCCCGAACTCACCGAGCTGATGGGCAAGAAGGCGTACGCCAAGCTCGTCGAACTGTGCGAGGAGCGGCTGGCGGCGACGCTGCCGATGGCGCCGCACCCGGCGGATCCGCCGGTGGCCCCGAAGCCCCCGAAGGACTGACGGGCCGGCCGCGTCCCGGCCGGCCGCAGGTCAGCGCGGTGCCTCCCCGGTGGCAGGCAGGGTCGAAGGGCTGCCGGGACCGGGGCCGTGCGGGGCCGTGCCGCTCGGCTCGGGTGCCGGCTCGGCCTGCGCCGGCGCCGTGTCACTCCGGCCGGGGCCCGGGTCCTTCGCGCCGTGCCCCTCGATCGTGACGGCGGCGCCGCCGGGGCCCAGCACGACCCGGTTCCGCCAGTGGCCCGCGGGCTCCTGGTCGTGATCGACGGAGACCGTGACCTTCACCGTCTGCCCCGGCTTCAACTCACCGGCCGTACGGCTGATGTGGAGCCACGACGCCGCGGTGGCGGCCGTCCAGCGCACCGGAGCGCCGCCGGATGCGCTGAGGGTGATGACGGTGGTCCCGCCGCTCGGCTGCGCGGCGACGGTCAGCCGGCCGGGACCGCCACCGGGCGGCGGCGGGGAGCCGCCCTCGCCTGCCACCTCGACCGAGACGTCGGGGGTCCTGCCGCCGGCCAGGAACCTCGGCTGCGGCGTCCTGCTGGCGTTGCCCGCGTTCTCGTACGGGCGGCCGTCGAGCCGGGAGGTGTCCACGTCGCGGGCGGTCACCGACTGCGAGGGATCCGACTCGCCGGTCATCGGGGCGCTGCGGTAGGCGGCCCACAGGGCGAGCACCGGCGCGGCCAGGACCGTGGCGACGATGGTGGTCGTCATGGCACGGCTGCGCAGTCGGCGGCGGCGGGCCGCGCGGTCGGTGGGGCCGACCGGGAATCCCGCCCGGTCGTAGCGAGGAGAACCGTTTGGCCAACCGCTGCGGCCCGCGCGCCTGCCGCCTGCCGCGGTCCCGGCGCCCGCCACCCCCTCGGCACGCGCCGACCGGCTGCGCCTGGCCGCGGCCAGCGCGCCGAACACGGCCTCCCGCGGCGCCTCGACCAGCGGCAGGGCACCCTGGGCCGCGGGCGCGGTGCCGGGCCAGGGGCCCGCGGCGGTGGCCCGCTCCGCGGTACGCCGGCACTCGGCGCACTCGTCGACGTGCCGCACCAACTCCCGCCGCAGCGCGGCCCCGAGCAGCATCTGGGAGTCGCCCGCCGGCCGCGCCACGTCGGGGCAGCGACCGCGTTCGACGACGGCCAGCGCGGCCCGGGTCCGCTCGACCTCGCAGGAGGCGGCGGCCAGCAGGGCGTGGGTGGCGGCGGGTTCGGTGCCGAGTACCGCGGCGACCTCGTCGGCCTCCAGGCGGTGGCGTACCGAGAGCTCCAGCGCCTCGCGCTGCTCGGGTGTGGTGCCCGCGGCCTCGGGCCAGGCCAGGACGGCCAGCTCGCGCCGCTCCGCCTCGGGGTCCGCGTCGGCGTCCGGCGCGGCGGACTCGGCGAGCCGTCGCAGGCAGGCCCAGCGGGCGAGCGCGTAGAGCCAGGGACGGTAGAGCGGCGGTCCCGGCCGCTTGCCCTGCTGCCGCTCGGCGAGCGCGAGGGTCTCGCCGAGCACGGCGCTCGCCGCGTCGTGCGCGCACAGGACGGACAGGCAATACGTGAACAGCCCGTCCAGATACGGCTCGTAGGGGCGTTGGGGGGTGTCGTGACGGGTGTGGCGATCGGGGCTTGAGTGGTGGTCGTCGCGGGCTGGGCCACCTGGGTGGCGCTGGGCGGTGCCGCGCGACCGGGGTGCGCCGGTGGTGTGCGTGGGGTGCTCGGGCCTGCTCATCACCCGGCGACGGTAGGCGGATGATGCAGCGGTGCTCCCTCTCCGGGCACACATTTGACCCTTACGAGTGACCATCTCACTCAAAAGGGGACAGGAACCACTCGTTCCGCCCATGCCGCCCGCGCGGCAGGCGCGCCCCGGGCCCGCCGCGGGCCACCCGGTCGGCGCAGCGGCCGTCGTTGTCACACCCCACGGTTACGGTGGCCGCATGGCAACCCGTAAAACGTCGGCCAAGGAGCGCCCCTCCTATCGCTGCACCGAGTGCGGCTGGACCACCGCGAAGTGGCTCGGCCGCTGTCCTGAATGCCAGGCGTGGGGCACGGTCGAGGAGACCGGCGGCTCCCCGGCGGTGCGGACGACCGCTCCCGGCAGGGTCACCACCGCCGCGGTGCCCATCGGCCAGGTCGACGGGCGGCGGGCCACCGCGCGCTCCACCGGCGTGCCCGAGCTGGACCGCGTGCTCGGCGGCGGTCTCGTCCCCGGCGCCGTGGCGCTGCTGGCCGGCGAGCCTGGTGTCGGCAAGTCCACCCTCCTCCTGGACGTCGCCGCCAAGGCCGCGTCCGGCGACCACCCCACGCTCTACGTCACGGGCGAGGAGTCCGCGAGCCAGGTCCGGCTGCGCGCCGACCGCATCGGGGCGATCGACGACCACCTCTACCTCGCCGCCGAGACCGACCTCTCCGCCGTACTCGGGCACCTGGACAGCGTCAAGCCCTCGCTGCTCGTCCTGGACTCCGTGCAGACCGTCGCCTCCCCGGAGATCGACGGCGCGCCCGGCGGCATGGCCCAGGTCCGCGAGGTCGCCGGCGCCCTCATCCGGGCGTCCAAGGAGCGCGGCATGGCCACCCTCCTGGTCGGCCACGTCACCAAGGACGGCGCCATCGCGGGGCCGCGCCTGCTGGAGCATCTCGTCGACGTGGTCCTCCAGTTCGAGGGCGACCGGCACGCCAGGCTGCGCCTCGTCCGCGGCGTCAAGAACCGCTACGGCACCACCGACGAGGTCGGCTGCTTCGAGCTGCACGACGAGGGCATCACCGGCCTCGCCGACCCTTCGGGCCTCTTCCTGACGCGCCGTGCCGAGCCCGTGCCGGGTACCTGTCTGACCGTCACCCTGGAGGGCCGCCGCCCGCTGGTCGCCGAGGTCCAGGCGCTCACCGTCGATTCGCAGATCCCCTCGCCGCGGCGTACGACGTCCGGCCTGGAGACCTCCCGGGTGTCGATGATGCTCGCCGTCCTGGAACAGCGCGGCCGGATCAGCGCCCTGGGCAAGCGCGACATCTACAGCGCCACGGTCGGCGGGGTGAAGCTCACCGAACCGGCCGCCGACCTCGCGGTGGCGCTCGCCCTGGCCAGCGCGGCCAGCGACACCCCGCTGCCGAAGAACCTCGTCGCCATCGGCGAGGTCGGCCTGGCCGGCGAGGTCAGGCGGGTGACCGGCGTGCAGCGCAGGCTCTCCGAAGCCGCCCGCCTCGGCTTCACGCACGCGCTGGTCCCGTCCGATCCCGGCCGGATCCCGGACGGCATGCGGGTCCTGGAGGTCGCCGATGTCGGCGAGGCACTGCGCGTGCTGCCCAAGCGGGCGCGGCGAGCGGCCCCGCAGGAAGAGCCCCCGCAGGAGAGGGAGGTCCGCCGGTAGACTTTGCCCTGGTCTCGCCCAACGCCGCAGTCTTGCCGTCGGCACACGTACGCTCCCTGGTACGTCCGCCGCAGCAGGGGCCGGGCGGCCTGCGGACCGACAGACCTTGCGACGGAGGAGTGCAGTGGCAGCCAACGACCGGGCATCGTCTCCCGGCAGGTCCGGCGGGAGCTCCGGCACCGACGCCCTGATGCGCGCCTCGCTGAGCGCGGTCGCTCCCGGTACCGCCCTGCGCGACGGCCTGGAGCGGATTCTGCGCGGCAACACCGGCGGGCTGATCGTGCTGGGCTTCGACAAGACCGTCGAGTCGATGTGTACCGGCGGCTTCGTGCTGGACGTCGAGTTCACCGCGACCCGGCTGCGGGAGCTGTGCAAGCTGGACGGCGCGCTGGTGCTCGACAAGGACATCAGCAAGATTCTGCGGGCCGGTGTGCAGCTGGTGCCGGACGCCTCCATCCCCACCGAGGAGACCGGCACCCGGCACCGCACCGCCCAGCGCGTCTCGATCCAGGCCCGCTTCCCCGTCGTCTCGGTCAGCCAGTCGATGCGGCTGATCGCCCTGTACGTCGACGGCGAGCGCCGCGTCCTGGAGGAGTCGGCCGCGATCCTCTCCCGCGCGAACCAGGCGCTGGCGACCCTGGAGCGCTACAAGCTCCGCCTGGACGAGGTCGCCGGCACCCTCTCCGCTCTGGAGATCGAGGACTTGGTGACGGTGCGGGACGTCTCCGCCGTGGCCCAGCGCCTGGAGATGGTCCGCCGGATCGCCACCGAAATCGCCGAGTACGTCGTCGAACTGGGCACCGACGGCCGCCTGCTGACGCTCCAGCTGGACGAGCTGATCGCCGGTGTCGAGCCCGAGCGCGAGCTGGTCGTCCGCGACTACGTCCCCGAGCCGACCGCCAAGCGCTCCCGCACCGTCGCCGAAGCCCTCGCCGAGCTGGACGCGCTCAGCCACACCGAGCTTCTCGAACTCCCCATCGTGGCCCGCGCGTTGGGCTACAGCGGCTCCCCCGAGACGCTGGACTCGGCGGTCTCGCCGCGCGGCTTCCGGCTGCTGGCGAAGGTCCCCCGGCTGCCCGGCGCCGTCATCGACCGCCTCGTCGACCACTTCGGCGGCCTCCAGAAGCTGCTGGCGGCGAGCGTCGACGACCTCCAGGCGGTGGACGGCGTCGGCGAGGCCCGCGCCCGCTCGGTCCGCGAGGGCCTGTCCCGCCTCGCCGAGTCGTCGATCCTCGAACGCTACGTCTGAGACGGACACCCGGGCGAAACGTTCCGGGGCGGGTACGGGGCGCCGCCCCAACAGGCCCCGCCCGCCCCACCGTTCAGCCCGTCACACCGTTCAGCCCGTCACCCCCGTCACCCCTTCTCCCGGAACGCCGCCTCCTTCTCCGGCGGCAGGCCGACCGGCGGCCGGCCAGGACGCTGCGGCGCCACCCCGCCGAGCGACCGCAGCCACTCCCAGGTGTCCGCCACCGTCTCCCCCACGGGCCGGCACCGCAGCCCCGTGGCCAGCGCCTTCGACACGTCCCCGCGGTGCAGCGTGTCGTGCGCCTCGCCCGGCGGCAGCCAGACCGGCAGCTCCGTCCAGGGCTGGATCCCGGCGGCCCGCACCGCGTCCGGCGCCGCCCAGCGCAGCTCCGCGTCCGCGCCTGTCACCCGCACGCAGTGGTCGAGCAGTTCGCCCATCGTGGTGTGCCCCGGCGCGCTGACCAGGTTGTACGGGCCGCCCGCGATGCCGTCCCCGATGCCATCGAGCAGCCATTCCGCGAGGTCGCGGGCGTCGATGTACTGGAGGGGCAGCTCGCGGGGCCCTGGCGCGAGCACCGGGCCGCCGCGCGCGATCCGGTTCAGCCACCACGGCAGCCGCCCGATGTTCTCGTACGGGCCGAGTATCAGCCCCGCGCGGGCCAGCACCGCCCGGTCGCCGAAGGCTTCGGCGGCGGCGATCTCGGCGCCCCGCTTGGCCTGCGCGTAGTCGTCCGCCGTGGTGGCGTCGGACGAGCCAGGCACCAGCGGCCCGCTCTCGTCGAGTCCCGCGGCGCACGGGAACGGGTGCACGGACCTGCTGGAGACGTAGACGTAGCGGCCCGCCCGGTCCGCCAGCAGCCGCGCCGCGTCCCTGACCGCGACCGGCGCGCCGCTCCAGGTGTCGACGACGGCGTCCCACTCGCCCGCCGCGAGGCCCGCGAGGCCCGCCGCCGTGCTCCGGTCACCGTGCAGCGCCGTCGCGCCCGGTGGCGGCGCGTGGTGCCCGCGGTGGAACACCGTCACCTGCCAACCCCTGGCCAGCGCCGCCTCGGTGACCGCGCGGCCGACGAACTCCGTTCCGCCCAGCATCAGTAGTCTCATGCCGCGACTGTGCCGCACGGCCCGCGGCCCGCGGGGCCCTGCACGCTGTGGGCGGATCCCCTACGAGCGGAACAACCGGAGGAGGCCGCTCCGGACGGGCCCGTTCAGTCCTTGGCGAGCACGAACGACGTACGGGCCGCCGCGAGCCCCGGCACCTTCGCCTCGATCTGGTACTTGCCCGCAGGAACGGCCGTCGCGCTCGACGTCGCGCAGTTCGGGTGGCTCACCTTGCGGTCCCACGTGACGGTGCGCTGGAGCGAGCCGTGCGCCGGGATCTTCACCGGCGCGGCGGTGGAGCCCGCGGGGCAGTCGTCGGATGCCCACACCGGGTCGTCGCCCGCGGTGTCGGTGATCGTGAGCACCGCGGCCTTGCCGCCGAGGTCCACCTTGCAGTCGGCGCCCGCGGTGTTCTTGACCGTCAGCTCGAACTTCGGCTTCTCGCCGGGCCGGTAGGAGTCCTTGACGCTGTGCAGTGCCAACTCCGTGCCGCCGTCCGCGCAGTTCGCGAGGGAGCCGCCGGCCGCCACCGCGCCGCCGCCCGTGCCCTCGCCGATCGGCGTGCCACCGGAACCGCCGGAACCCGCGCCCGCGCCGCCACCGGAACCGCCGCTGCCGCCCGCACCCGAGCCGCCGCCCGACCCCGAACCGCCGCCGTCACCGCCGCCGCTGCCCGACTCGTCGCGCCCGCCCGGCTTTTGACTGATCGCCGGTCCTGTCGACGAGGGACCTGGCGTGATGGACGTCGCGGGCCCCGAGCCGTCGTGGCCCTTGCTCTCGGCGTTGGTTCTGCCGCTGTCCCCGCCCAAGTTGAGGAGCCACACCACCAGGAGGGCGAGCAGCGCGAAGATGCCCAGCGCAACGGCCCTCCGCCGCCAGTAGATGGAGGAGGGGAGCGGCCCGATCGGATTGCGCAGTGATCCCACGCGGAAACTCTACGAGAGAACCCCGGGCACACCGGCCAGTACCCGCCGCACAGAACGGCAACTTTTCCCATGATCGGCCCGGATCCGGGTCCGCGGACCCGATTCCCACCCGATTCCCGGCTCCGCCCCCGCCTCTCCCACCCCTTCCGCCCCGCCGCCACACACCTCCGGGCGGCCACCACCCCGGCACGGAACGTCACCCGATCCCCACCCGGTGTTCGCCGGAACGCCCTCCGGACGTCGTTCAGGTGCGATCAGGCCCCGGCATTACGTACCGTCGTCCCTCATGAACAGCACCGATCTCTATCGCGACGTCACCGACTTCGCGCATGGCACCCCTGGATGGGTCCATTCCTTCGCCGACGCCGGCACCGAAGGCGGGATTCTGCTCCTGATGGCGCTGGCCATCCTGGGATGGTGGCGGTCCCGTCGGCACGACCCGCGCGCCGTCGCCCTCGCCATACTGGTGCCGGTCGGCACCGTCGTCGCGTACGTCCTGAGCGAGATCGTCAAGGGCATGGTGGAGGAGGAGCGTCCCTGCCGTGCGGTGGCACACGCGGCGGCCTCCATCGCGACGTGCCCGGCCGAGGGCGACTGGTCCTTCCCCAGCAACCACTCGGTGATCGCCGCCTCCCTGGCCGTCGGCATCGCCATCGCCTGGCGGGCCGCGATCTGGCTCGCGGTGCCGGTGGCCCTGCTGACCGGCTTCTCCCGGGTCTTCGTCGGCGTCCACTACCCGCACGACGTGGCCGTCGGCCTCGCCTTCGGCGCGGTGCTCGCCGCCCTGACCATCCTGCTGCTCAGGCGGCCGATGACGGCGCTGGTGCTGCGGCTGCGCTCCGGGCCGCTGCGCCCGCTGGTCGAGGCGCAGCGGGGCTCGCACGCGGCGGTGTAGCGCGGATCCGTCACGCGCCCGCCGGCGGAACGGGCCGCGTGACACCGCGCAGGGGGTTTTCTACGGAGTGGCGGTCGCCGGCCGCCACTCCTCTTTGTGTCCGAAGCCCCGGCCGTTGTCGATCAGCCGCAGCCAGTCGGGGCGCAGCTCCCACAGCTCGGTCCGCTCCAGGGCCGCGCGCAGCCGCTCGTCCGCCGCGACGAACGGGAACCGCCCGGTGTACGCGGCCCAGCCGGCCGCCCTCTCGTCGCCCGCCAGCACACGGCAGCGGCCCCGCCCCTGGAGGCCGGTCAGCGCGGTCCACTCCTGGCCGTCCCGCTGCACCGTGAACGCCACCCGCGCACCGGGCTGCCGCAGCGCCCTGCCGTGCCGGGTCGTACCCGAGGTGACGAAGTACGCCACCGGGCCCGCCGTGTCGCCGCCCGCGGCGTAGAGCACCGCACACGCCTGCGGCCCGTCCGCGTCGCCGTACGCCAGCGTCAGCGTCGTGTGATCGGCCAGCGCCCGCAGAATCTCCTCCGGACAGCCACCGCTCCGGCCCGCGTCCTGCATCTCGCCCGCCCTGCCCATCTCGTCCATCCCGTCCATCTCCTCCGCCTCGCTCGCCTCGCCCGGCATCCCTGCCACTCCTCTCCCGCTTCGCCCCTGGTCGCATCCTCGCGCGCGGGCCGCGGCCGGCGCGCACCGGCTCCGTGCGGGACGGCGCGGGCCCGGCCGCGTACCGCCGGTAAGCGGCCACCCGTACGTACCGGACCGTCCCGCGTGCGGGTGGGCGCGCGACGGCGCGGCCCGGCGCGTTTCCCGGGCGCCGCCGCTCGTGTCACCATCGGCGGTGCCATGACTTCGACGCCTGTCTCCCCCGCTGCCACTGCCACCGCCGCCACTCCCGCGCCCGCCGCCGCACCGGCCGCGGACGCCACCGACGGGACCGGACTGCACGGCCCCGTCACCGCCTGGTTCGACGCCCATGCCCGTGATCTGCCCTGGCGCCGCCCCGAGGCCGGCGCCTGGGGCGTGATGGTCAGCGAGTTCATGCTCCAGCAGACACCCGTCAGCCGCGTGCTGCCGGTGTACGAGCAGTGGCTGGCCCGCTGGCCGCGCCCCGCCGACCTGGCCGCCGAGGCACCGGGCGAGGCCGTCCGCGCCTGGGGCCGGCTCGGCTACCCGCGGCGCGCCCTGCGCCTGCACGCCGCCGCATCGGCCATACAGGAGCGGCACGGCGGCGATGTGCCGCGCGAGCACGCCCAGTTGCTGGCGCTGCCCGGCGTCGGCGAGTACACCGCCGCGGCCGTCGCCTCCTTCGCGTACGGACAGCGGCACGCGGTCCTGGACACCAACGTGCGCCGGGTGTTCGCCCGCGCCGTGGCCGGCCGCCAGTACCCGCCGAACGCCACCACCGCCGCCGAACGCAAGCTCGCCCGCGCGCTGCTGCCCGACGACGAAGAGGTCGCGGCGAAGTGGGCGGCGGCCACGATGGAACTGGGTGCGCTGGTGTGCACGGCGCGCGGCCCTGAGTGCGCACGCTGCCCGATCGCCGCGCAGTGCGCCTGGCGGCTGGCCGGATCCCCGGCGCACGAGGGCCCGGCGCGCCGCACCCAGAGCTACGCGGGCACCGACCGCCAGGTGCGCGGCAAGCTGCTCGCCGTGCTGCGCGAGGCGGTCCACCCGGTGCCGCAGGTGATGCTCGACGCGGTGTGGGACGAACCGGTGCAGCGGGCCCGCGCTCTGGACGGACTCGTCGCCGACGGTCTGGTGGAACCGCTGCACGGTGGCCGTTACCGTTTGCCGCTGACGTAACGCGGCGCGCCTGCCCCTGAGGGGAACGAGGGACGCACCCGCGGGTGCGTCCCTCCGTCCGTCCCGCGGCCCGCTCCGAAGCCCCCGGACCCCCGGTTCGCCGAACGCCCCCCGGAAAACGGCCCGTCGGTCTTCCGGCGGGGGGTGTCGTCCCCCCGGAGGATGACGCCCCGGGCCCCGCCGTCCCTCCGGAGGAGGACCCTCGGCCCGCTGTTACACAACCGAGGGTTTTCCGTGCACTGCCTGTGGGGCCGACGCACATTACGCCGCAACACCCCCTCCGTAGCGTCCTTCTCGTGCTGGAGACGACCACCGGCACGGTCAACGTGGGGAAGCGCAAGCGGATCGGAGGCGTCGGGATGGCGACCAGCGGCGGCAAGGTACTGGACTTCGAAGAGTACGTACGGACGCGGCAGGAGGCCCTGCTCCGCAGCGCCCGGCGGCTGGTGCCCGACCCCGTCGACGCCCAGGACCTGCTGCAGACGGCCCTGGTCCGCACGTACGGCCGCTGGGACGGCATCGCCGACAAGTCGCTGGCCGACGCCTACCTCCGCCGCGTCATGATCAACACGCGGACGGAGTGGTGGCGGGCCCGCAAGCTGGAGGAGGTGCCCACCGAGCAGCTCCCCGACGCGAGCGTCGACGACGGCACCGAGCAGCGCGCCGACCGCGCCCTCCTGATGGACATCCTCGGCGTGCTCGCTCCCAAGCAGCGCAGCGTGGTCGTCCTGCGACACTGGGAGCAGATGAGCACCGAGGAGACCGCTGCCGCGCTCGGCATGTCGACCGGTACCGTCAAGAGCACGCTGCACCGCGCCCTGGCCCGGCTGCGTCAGGAACTGGCGAACCGCGACATCGACGCGCGGATGCTGGAGCGTGGCGAGCAGGAGCAGGAGCGGTGCGCGGCCTGACGGGCGGCGTACGGCGCCGCGCACGGCGCACCACACTGAGCAGCACACCGGCCACGGCATCCGACCGGGCGCCCGCCGGTGCCACCACAACAGCAACAGCGGCAGGATCAGCGGCTGTGCGAGCAGCACGGTGAGCAGGAGCGGATTGTCCAGGAACAGGTTGACCAGGGACAGGTTGACCAGAGGCGGCGCAGCCACAGCGGGGGTGGCCGCCGTCGGCCTGCTGCTGGCCGGCTGCAATCCCGGCGGCGGAGGCGTCCGCAGCGAGGGCTCGGCCGGGCCCACACCGGGCACGCCGCCCCGGGGCGCGGCGACCGCGTCCCCCAGCCCGTCCGCCACCGCCGGGTACAAGAAGGTCGACGCGGTCGGCCTGCTGAAGAAGGACCCGAAAGTCGGCGCGGACGTGAAGCGGACCCTCGCCAAACCTTGCGCCGCCGACGAGTATCCGGTCGAGGTGACCTATGCGTCGGTGACCGGCAGCAAGGTTCCCGACGTCATCGTGAACGTCATGACCTGCGCGGACTCCATGGGCATCGGCTCGTACGTCTACCGCAAGGACGACGATGCGCACGGCGGGACCGACGGGTATGACAACGTGTTCAGCAACGAACAGCCGTCGGTCTCCGCCGGGGTCAACAAGGGCGACCTGGAGATCTCGAAGCAGACCTACGGCAGTGGTGACAAGGTGTGCTGTCCGTCCGGCGAGGACGTGACGACCTACCGTTGGTCCCAGGACCGCTTCACCGAGTTCGCGCGGTCCCACACGGACTACAGCAAGACCGGCGTCGACGGCACCGAGCCCGAAGACGGCAACGCATCGGAGGGTTGAGACAACCGCATGGCCGACACCCATGTGCTCTTCGTCGAGGACGACGACGTCATCCGCGAGGCCACCCAACTCGCCCTGGAACGCGACGGGTTCGTGGTCACCGCGATGCCCGACGGGCTCGCGGGCCTGGAGGCGTTCCGCGCCGACCGGCCCGATATCGCGCTGCTGGATGTCATGGTGCCGGGGCTGGACGGCGTCAGCCTGTGCCGCCGGATCCGGGACGAGTCCACGGTGCCGGTGATCATGCTGTCGGCGCGCGCCGACTCCATCGACGTGGTGCTCGGCCTGGAAGCCGGCGCCGACGACTACGTCACCAAGCCGTTCGACGGTGCGGTGCTGGTCGCCCGGATCCGCGCCGTGCTGCGCCGCTTCGGGCACGCCAGCGGGCCGGACGGCGCGGGCGCCCGCACGGCCGACGCACCGGAGCCCGCCGAGGCGATACTGCGCTTCGGCGATCTTGAGGTGGACACCGAGGGCATGGAGGTCCGCAAAGACGGTGTGCCGGTCGCGCTGACGCCGACCGAGATGCGCCTGCTGCTGGAGTTCTCCGACGCGCCGGGCACGGTCCTCTCCCGCGACCGACTGCTTGAGCGGGTCTGGGACTACGGCTGGGGCGGTGACACCCGGGTCGTCGACGTCCACGTCCAGCGGCTGCGCGGCAAGATCGGCCAGGACCGCATCGAGACGGTCCGCGGCTTCGGCTACAAGCTGAGAGGCTGACGGGCCCGGTGGTCAGGCTGGCCCTGCGCACGGGCCTGAGGTGGAAGCTCAGCGCCGCCATCGCGCTCGTCGGAGCGCTGGTCGCGATCGCGCTGAGCATCGTCGTGCACAACGCCGCCCGGGTCTCGATGCTCGACAACAGCCGGGACGTCCAGGTCGACCGTCTCGACATCGTCCAGCGGATGTTCGAGTCGACCGGCCGGCTGCAGTTCGGCGCGAAGATCGACGATCCCGCGCTGCCGCCCGAGCTGCGCAAGGAAGTCACCGGCTACAAGCGCGCCACCTACCTCCAGGACACCGGGGACACCGCCCCCGAGGTCTGGGCCGCCGCCCCGCTCGGCAACGACCGGGTGCTGTCGATCCACAACCGTTTCCCCGACAGGTTCGCCGTACTCGACGACCTGGACCAGGCACTGCTCATCGGGTCGGTCGCGGTCGTGGTCGGCGGCTGCGCGCTGGGCGTACTGGTCGGCGGCCGGCTCTCCCAGCGGCTGCGCAAGGCGGCAGCCGCCGCCGGGAAGCTCGCCGACGGCGACACATCCGTCCGGATCCGCGACGAGGTCGGCGGCCGGATCCGGGACGAGACGGACGACCTGGCCTGGGCCGTCGACGCCATGTCCGACGCGCTCCAGAAGCGCATCGAGGCCGAGCGCCGGGTCACCGCCGACATCGCGCACGAGCTGCGCACCCCCGTCACCGGACTGCTCACCGCGGCCGAGCTGCTGCCGCCGGGACGCCCCACCGAACTCGTCAGGGACCGGGCGCAGGCGCTGCGCACCCTCGTCGAGGACGTCCTGGAAGTGGCCCGCCTCGACGGTCACGCGGAGCGCGCCGAGCTGCAGGACGTCGCCCTCGGCGAGTTCGTCCGCCGCCGGGTGCGGTCCCTGAACACCGACGTCGGCGTCGAGATCGTCCGCGACGCGGAGGTCACCACCGACCCGCGTCGCCTGGAACGCATCCTCGGCAACCTCATCGCCAACGCCACCCGGCACGGCAAGCCGCCGATCGAGGTGACCGTCGAAGGCCGGGTGCTGCGGGTACGCGACCACGGGACCGGTTTCCCCGAGGCGCTGCTGCGCGAGGGCCCGAGCCGCTTCCGCACCGGCAGCAGCGACCGCGCGGGCCGCGGCCACGGCCTGGGCCTGACCATCGCCGCAGGTCAGGCCCGCGTCCTAGGTGCCCGCCTGACCTTCCGCAACGCCGACGAGGCCGCCGAAGGATCGACCGGCGCCGTCTCCGTCCTGTGGCTGCCGGAGAACGCGCCGACGGCCACCGGCAGCTTCCCCGTCATCCACCTGCCGGACCGCTGACCTGCTGGGCCGGCGGCCCCGCGGGCTCCTCTCCGGCTCCCGTTCCACCGGCCCCCTTTCCGTCCCCCTTGCCCTTGCCCTTCCCGTTCAGGGAGCCGCTCCAGTAGGCGTCATCCCACCGGCCGGCGTCCGGGCTGAACTCGACCTCGGCCCTGTCGGCGGCATCGGCGGGCAGCGAGAAGGCGTACTTCCCGACGGCCTTCCTGCCGGGGAGGACGTAGCCGGTGATGACCTTCTGCCGCCCGCTTCCGTCGATCACCAGCGACGCCGAGGCTCCGTCGGCGTCGTTGACGTCGGGCAGCCCGGTCTCGACCGCGATCCGCTCGCTGCCGGCGTTGACGACCGTGACCGTCACCTCGATCGCCTTGTTGCCCTTGGCGTGACCATGGGCGTAGGCGTCCGGGGTGAACGGCTCCGGCTTGGCGACCGTGACCTTCAGACCGTCGTCGAAGGTGTACGACTGGCCGAAGGACAGATGCCGGGCCTTCTCCGCCGCTTCCTCGGACTCCGCCTCGGCCGACGCGGAGGCTTCCGCCTCCTTGATCGTCGTGCGCGCGTGGTCGACGGCCTTGTCCACCACGATGATGCTGAAGACGCCGCCCCCGACCGCGGCCAGCAGCCCGACCACACCCAGCACCACACCGGTCACGGCCATGCCCTTGTTCGTCGCCAGGCCCCTGCGCACCTGGCTCAGCCCGACGAAGCCGAATATCACGGCCAGCAGCGCCGGCAGCCAGGACATCCAGAACAGGAAGACGAACAGGCCGAGCACGGCACCGCAGATGCCGAGCACCAGGGCCGCGACGCCCATGCCGTTGCGCGGCTGCGGCGCCCACATCGGCGCCATCGGCATCGGGTACGGCTCCCGGTCGACAGGAGCCGCTCCGGGCGGCGGCGGGCTCCACGGGTTGTAGTCCCCCGCTCCCTGCTCACCAGGCTTCTGACCGTCAGGTATCTGACCGCCGGGCTTCTGGTCGTCGGGCGGAGTGGGCACGGTCATGCGCAGTCCTCGAATTAGGCCGAAAGAGACGAACTGGCGACATTACCAGGCACTTTTGCCCGTTCATTGCCTAATTTCGGACAGCTCCGCGCCCTCGACATCGGCCACGCCCACCGGCGGCCCGCGCGCCCCGCCTCAGCTCGCCTCCCCGTCCACGCACTCACCCCACTCCTTGTCCAGATCGAGCTGCTCGCTCGGCTGCGTCAGCGAGAACCAGTTGCCCGAGTCGTCGCGGAATATCGCCTCGATGCCGTACGGCCGTGCCTGCGGTTCCTGAAGGAACTCCACACCCCGGCCCTTGAGCGTGGCGTACTCGGCATACGCGTCATCGGTCGTCAGGACACCCGACCCCAGCAGCCCCTTGCGCACCAGCCCCTTCAACGCCTCGGCGGACTCCGCGTCCATACCCGCCCCGCCCGGCACCATCAGCGTCAGCTCCACCCCCGGCTGATCCTTGGCCCCCACCGTCAGCCAGCGCATGCCCTGCTCGCCGCCCATCCGCATGTCCGTACGGACTTCGAGCCCGAGCTTCTCGGTGTAGAACTCCTTGGCGCGATCCTGGTCGAGCACCCAGACGGTGCTGATCGCGAGACCTTTGATCATGACTCTCTCCTCCTGCCGTGCGTCACCGCTCGCCCGCCGCCCGTCGTGAGCGCGGTCACATCTCGATGCTGACATGCACCACTGACAACGGCCCGCCGCGTTGCGCATCCGCATCTGCGCTACGCATCGTGACGCATCTCTCACGCAGCGCTGCCGTGCGGCGTAACGTGGCCGGGAACGGGGTTGCAGCGGGCAACCCGCAATGAGTGGCGGTGAGTTGTGCCTCCTCGCAAGGACACCGACGCGTCGGTGAGCGTCCCGTGCTTCTACGGCGCCGAGTTGCGCTTCCAGCGGGAGCAAGCGGGCTTGACCCTGGAGCAGTTGGTGGAAGGCAGCTTCCGGGGCCTGTCCTTCCTCAGCCAGATCGAACGCGGCGAACGCGGCATGCCGAAGGATCTCGCCGTCCACGTCGACAAGAAGCTCGGCACGAACGGCTTCTTCGAGCGGCATTGCACGGCGGTGCAGAAGGCGCGGCTGGTCGGGCATCCGACCTACTTCGCGAGCATCCCAGAGCTGGAGAAATCCGCCGCGACGATTGAGGAGTGGGCCCCCTTCCTCGTGCCGGGGCTGCTCCAGACCAAGGCGTACGCCACGAAGATCGCGAAATCCGCAGCATGGTGGGTCTCTCCCGAGACCATCGAGAAACGCGTCCGTGCGCGGATGGCGCGTGCCGAGTTCTGGAAGCAACCCGACCGGGCCACGTTCTGGGCGGTACTGGACGAGTCGTTGGTTCGCCGACCGCTGCTCACGCCGAAGGAGATGGCCGAGCAGCTTGAACACATCGCCCAAGTGATGCGGTCCAGCAAGGGTGTTGTGCAGATCCTCCCTGAATCGGAGGGCGACCACACCCTCATGATGGGGCTGCTGAGGATCATGACTTTCCCGGACGCCCCACCACTCGTCTACATGGAGGGCGATCACAGCGGCCAAACCATCGACTATCCGCCGCTCGTGAGGGACTACCGAAGGTCGTACGATCTGCTTCGGGCCGCCGCGCTGTCCCCTACGGCGTCCCTGGCCCGGATCGAGAAGGCGGCAGAGGAGTTCCGAAATGGCAGTCACAACACTCGACTTGAGTGACGTCCACTGGCGCAAGAGCAGCTACAGCAACGCTGAAGGCGGCGAATGCCTGGAGGTCCGCGACGACCTCCCCGGCCTCGTCCCCGTCCGCGACAGCAAGGCCCCGCACGGCCCGGCGCTCGTCTTCCCGGCGGCCGGCTGGTCCACGTTCATCTCGGCCGTCAAGGACGGTGGCCTGTCCGGCAGTTGACCGGAGTCCCGCAGCGCACGGAAAAGCGGCCCCCGAATACCGGGGGCCGCTTCCGTACCGAGAACGGTCGACGGGTCAGACGGTCTCTGCCACCGCAGCCCGCGCCGCCGGAGCGTCCCCACCCTCCTTGTTCCCGGTCGTCGTGGGGCCGCCGCGCAGCGGAATCTCCTTGAGGTACCAGGCCGCGACGAAGCCGATGATGCTGACCGCGGCGCCCCACAGGAAGACGTGGTGCGTGCCGGTGGCGACCGCGTGCGTGTAGGCGTCACGGACCGCGGCCGGCAGCTGCGCCAGGCCCTTCGGGTCGAGCTGCGCGGCGCCACCGGACGGCAACTTGCCGCCGGCCGAACCGAGCCGCTCGCTCATCGTGTTCTGCACCTGCTTCGTGAAGATCGCGCCGAAGATCGCGACGCCGAAGGAGCCGCCGATCGTCCGGAAGAGGGTCGCGGAGGACGAGCCGACGCCCATGTCCTTCATCTCGACGCTGTTCTGCGCGATCAGCATCGTGGTCTGCATCAGGAAGCCCATGCCGGCGCCGAGCACCGCCATGTAGAGGCCCGAGGTGAAGCGGGTGGTGTCGGTGTCCATCAGGGACAGCAGCGCCAGACCCACGGTGATCAGGCCGCCGCCGACCACCACGAAGACCTTGTACTTGCCGGTCGACGTGGTGACCCGGCCCGCGAACAGCGACACCGCCATCATCGCCAGCAGCATCGGAAGCAGCAGCAGGCCGGAGTTGGTGGCCGACGCGCCCTGCACGGTCTGCTGGAACAGCGGCAGGAAGGTCATCGACCCGAACATCACGAAGCCGACGAGGAAGCCGATGAGGGTGACCAGCGAGAAGTTGCCGTTACGGAAGATGTGCAGCGGCAGCACCGGCTCCGCGACCTTCATCTCCACGACGAGGAACAGCCCGATCGCGACGACGCCGAGCGCACCGAGCCCGATGATCACCGGCGACAGCCAGTCGTACTCGGTCCCGCCCCAGGTGGTGATGAGCACCAGCGAGGTGATGCCGACGGTGAGCAGGAGAGCGCCGACGTAGTCGATCCGGGTCTCCGCGCGCTTCTTCGGCAGGTGCAGCACGGCGGTCACCATGACCAGCGCGATGGCACCCAGCGGAAGGTTGATGTAGAAGCTCCAGCGCCAGCCGAGGTGGTCGGTGATGGTGCCGCCGACCAGCGGCCCGCCGATCATCGCGACGGCCATGACGCCGGCCATCATGCCCTGGTACTTGCCGCGCTCACGCGGCGGAATCAGGTCGCCGATGATCGCCATCACGCCGACCATCAGACCGCCCGCGCCCAGGCCCTGAACGGCGCGGAAACCGATCAACTGCCCCATGTCCTGGGCCATTCCGGACAGCGCGGAGCCGATCAGGAACAGGACGATGGACGACAGGAAGACGCCCTTGCGTCCGTACATGTCGCCCAGCTTGCCCCAGATCGGGGTGGAGGCCGCGGTGGCGAGGGTGTACGCGGTGACCACCCAGGACAGGTGCTCAAGACCGCCCAGTTCGCCGACGATGGTCGGCATCGCGGTGCCGACGATCATGTTGTCCAGCATCGCGAGCAACATCGCGATCATCAGCGCGAACAGCACCACCCGCACGCTGGCGGACTGTTTGCCGCCCGGTGCCGCTGCCGGTCCGTCCCCCGCTGGGGTCGCTTTCTGCGACATCCCCACATCACTCCCACTTACTTGCCGCCCGGCTAGTTCAGTACAGTGAGGAAAGGTAAGCCGCCAACTAGCCGGGCGTCAAGTAAGTTAATTCCGCGCGCCCGCCCAGCCACCCCCACTACGCAGGAGAGCACCGTGAGCACACCGCAGGCGCGCAGGAGCAACACCCGCCAGCGCATCCAGGACGTCGCTCTGGAACTGTTCTCCGAACACGGCTACGAGAAGACGTCGCTCCGGGAGATCGCCGAGAAGCTGGACGTCACCAAGGCGGCGCTCTACTACCACTTCAAGACCAAGGAAGACATCGTCATCGGCCTCTTCCAGGACCTCGCGGCGCCGATCGACGAGCTGGTGACCTGGGCCGAGGGTCAGCCGCGCACCCTGGAGACCAAGACCGAGGTGATCCGCCGCTACAGCGAGTCGCTGCGCAGCGCGGAACCCCTGTTCCGCTTCATGCAGGAAAATCAGGCGGCCGTACGGGATCTGAGCGTCGGCGAGACCTTCAAGCAGCGGGTGCTCTCACTCTTCGCGCTGCTCAAGGAGCCGGACGCGGAGATGATCGACCAGGTGCGGTGCCTGACGGCGCTCTTCTCGATGCACGCGGGCATGTTCGCCATGCAGAACGTCAAGGGCGACCCCGAGGAGAAGCGCAAGGCCATCCTCGAGGTCGCCACAGAACTGGTCACGGCGGCCAACCCGCCGAGCCGCCGGCCAGCCCGGCCGGACTCAGCTCAGACGGAGTCGCCGTGAGCCCGCAGGAATCCGGTCGGCTCGATGCCCGACCCGTAGTTGGGGCCGGTGCGGACCTCGAAGTGCAGGTGGGGACCGGTCGAGTTACCGGTGCTGCCGGACAGACCGATCTGCTTGCCGGTCGAGACCTGCTGACCGACCTGGACCTGGATCTGTGACAGGTGCGCGTACTGGGTGTACGTGCCGTCGTCGTGCTTGATCACGATGGCGTTGCCGTACGCGGGGCCGTCGCCGCCGCCGTTCGGGCCCGCCTTGACGACGGTGCCGTGGTGGACGGCCTTGACCGGGGTGCCGCTCGGCACGACGAAGTCCTGACCACTGTGGTTGTTCGTCCAGTGGCTGCCGGCGATGCCGAAGGGCTGGCCCATCGTGTACTTGTCGACCGGCTTGACCCAGGCGTTGGCCTTCTCCGCGGCGGCCTTCGCGGCGGCCTTCTTGTTCGCCGCCGCCTTCGCCTCGGCCTGCTTGGCGGTCTGCACCGCCTTCACCTGGGCGTTGGCCTGCGCGGTGACCGTGGAGCTGACGTTCGACGTGAGGCTCGTGAGGCCGGAGTCCGCGGCGTTGGCCACACCCGCGCCGAGGGCGACGGTGGCGCCGAGACCGGCCGCGACCACGAAGGTGCGGGACCGGAGAGCGGACTTCTTGGAATTGCGGAACGCGGTGAACTTCGACATGCGGGTTGTACCTCCGAAAAGGAACGGGAAGGGAATGCGATCCGGCTGCGGACCGGCATCGCCATCCCTTGGTAACCCGCCATCGCCGCCCCGCCAAGACCCCTTTCTACTACCCCGAGCCGTATCAGAAGCCGGGGAATTGACCCCACGCACTCCCCTCACCCGCCCCCGACCAACCCACCGAAACCTCCCATCCCGAACCCGGACAGACACCCCCCATACCACCACCCAACAGGCAATATCCCCACACACGCCACGCCGACCCGACACCCCACCCCCCACCTGCCACACGCCCTCCACCCCCCAGAGCAAAAGGTCCCGCACCCCCCTCCAGCAATTCCCCTAATGCATCTAGTAGGCCCTTATCGGCCTGTGCGACAAGTCACCGACACATAAGATCCAAAGCCTTTCCGCGGGCCTTTGGAGTGTCCGTTTCGGGACCAAGGGCCTTTGTGACGGGGGTTACTCGGGCTTTGTGGCCTGGGTTACTCACGGCCCGAAAAATGCCCGAATTGCCGGGAAATCGCTCCTGTTGTTTCCGTCTCACGCCCCCGGAGAGGCCCCGGATCCGCCACGGGGCCATCGGGTCACCTGACCGACCCCACGGCCTGGATGGACGCCCTGAGGGCACACCCAAGGCCACTGGGCAGCGCCATGGCCCGCCTACGGACCAGGAGGCCCCTGAACCAGGGACCGTGACCGACAGGGCGCCCCCGCAGCCGCCCCCGGCCGGGGCGCCCCTCTCACACAGATACGGCACCGCCCCGGACCGAAGAACGGTTCCGGGGCAGTGCCGTATCTGTGCGCGGTGCGCGGGCGCCGGTGGGCGCCCTCGCGGTTACGCGTCCTTGCTGAGGTTCGTCGAACCCGAACCGCCGGCCGTGGACTCGATCGGCGGGGCGTCGGGCAGTGCCGACTTCTCCTCGCCGCGGAAGGTGAACTTGGCGTTCTCCCCCTCGCCCTCGATGTCGACGACCACGATGTGGCCCGGACGCAGCTCGCTGAAGAGGATCTTCTCCGAGAGGGCGTCCTCGATCTCGCGCTGGATCGTGCGGCGCAGCGGACGGGCGCCGAGCACCGGGTCGTACCCGCGCTTGGCGAGCAGCGACTTGGCCTCGCCGCTCAGCTCGATGCCCATGTCGCGGTCCTTGAGCCGCTCGTCCACCTTGGCCAGCATGAGGTCGACGATCTGGATGATGTCTTCCTCGGTCAGCTGGTGGAAGACGACGGTGTCGTCGACACGGTTGAGGAACTCGGGGCGGAAGTGCTGCTTGAGCTCTTCGTTGACCTTGTTCTTCATCCGCTCGTAGCTGGACTTGCTGTCGCCCTGGGCCGCGAAGCCGAGGTTGAAGCCCTTGGAGATGTCCCGGGTGCCGAGGTTGGTCGTCATGATGATGACCGTGTTCTTGAAGTCCACGACCCGGCCCTGGGAGTCGGTCAGTCGACCGTCCTCCAGGATCTGCAGCAGCGAGTTGAAGATGTCCGGGTGGGCCTTCTCGACCTCGTCGAAGAGCACGACGGAGAACGGCTTGCGGCGCACCTTCTCGGTGAGCTGGCCGCCCTCTTCGTAGCCGACGTAGCCGGGAGGCGAACCGAACAGCCGCGAGACCGTGTGCTTCTCGCTGAACTCCGACATGTCGAGGGAGATCAGCGCGTCCTCGTCGCCGAACAGGAACTCCGCCAGCGTCTTGGACAGCTCGGTCTTACCGACACCGGAAGGGCCGGCGAAGATGAACGAACCACCGGGACGCTTGGGGTCCTTGAGGCCGGCCCGGGTACGGCGGATGGCCTGCGAGAGCGCCTTGATGGCGTCCTTCTGGCCGATGACGCGCTTGTGCAGCTCGTCTTCCATCCGCAGCAGCCGCGAGGACTCCTCCTCGGTGAGCTTGAAGACCGGGATGCCGGTGGCCGTCGCCAGAACCTCGGCGATCAGCTCCTCGTCCACCTCGGCGACGACGTCCATGTCGCCGGCCTTCCACTCCTTCTCCCGCTTCGCCTTCGCGGCCAGGAGCTGCTTCTCCTTGTCGCGCAGACCCGCGGCCATCTCGAAGTCCTGCGAGTCGATCGCGGACTCCTTCTCCCGGCGCACGTCGGCGATCTTCTCGTCGAACTCGCGCAGGTCCGGCGGTGCGGTCATCCGGCGGATGCGCATCCGCGAGCCGGCCTCGTCGATGAGGTCGATCGCCTTGTCCGGCAGGAACCGGTCCGAGATGTAACGGTCGGCGAGGGTGGCGGCGGCGACCAGCGCGGAGTCCGTGATGGACACCCGGTGGTGCGCCTCGTAGCGGTCCCGCAGGCCCTTGAGGATCTCGATGGTGTGCGGCAGCGACGGCTCCGCGACCTGGATCGGCTGGAAGCGGCGCTCAAGGGCCGCGTCCTTCTCCAGGTGCTTGCGGTACTCGTCGAGCGTGGTGGCGCCGATGGTCTGCAGCTCGCCTCGGGCCAGCATGGGCTTGAGGATGCTCGCGGCGTCGATCGCGCCCTCGGCGGCGCCCGCACCCACCAGGGTGTGGAGCTCGTCGATGAACAGGATGATGTCGCCGCGGGTGCGGATCTCCTTGAGGACCTTCTTCAGGCGCTCCTCGAAGTCACCGCGGTAGCGGGAGCCGGCGACCAGGGCACCGAGGTCGAGGGTGTAGAGGTGCTTGTCCTTGAGGGTCTCGGGCACCTCGCCCTTGACGATGGCCTGCGCCAGGCCCTCGACGACCGCCGTCTTGCCGACGCCGGGCTCGCCGATGAGGACCGGGTTGTTCTTGGTACGGCGGGACAGCACCTGCATGACCCGCTCGATTTCCTTCTCGCGCCCGATGACCGGGTCGAGCTTGGTCTCGCGAGCGGCCTGCGTGAGGTTGCGGCCGAACTGGTCCAGGACGAGCGAGGTCGAGGGGGTGCCCTCGGCCGGGCCGCCTGCGGTGGCGGCTTCCTTGCCCTGGTATCCGGAGAGCAGCTGGATGACCTGCTGCCGCACCCGGTTCAGATCGGCGCCCAGCTTCACGAGGACCTGGGCTGCGACGCCCTCGCCCTCGCGGATCAGGCCGAGCAGGATGTGCTCCGTACCGATGTAATTGTGGCCGAGCTGAAGGGCCTCGCGGAGCGAAAGCTCCAGCACCTTCTTGGCACGGGGGGTGAAGGGAATGTGGCCGGACGGAGCCTGCTGGCCCTGCCCGATGATCTCCTCCACCTGCTGGCGGACCGCCTCGAGCGAAATCCCGAGGCTCTCCAGGGCCTTAGCGGCGACACCCTCACCCTCATGGATCAGGCCCAGGAGAATGTGCTCGGTGCCGATGTAGTTGTGGTTGAGCATCCGGGCTTCTTCCTGAGCCAGGACGACAACCCGCCGCGCGCGGTCGGTGAACCTCTCGAACATCGTAAATCGCTCCTCAGAGCGGTCGGGCAGATGAGGGGGCGGTCCCCTCCCTGTCCTTCCGCATGCTAGTCCCGCAGGGCGGGACAGCTCATTCCAACTGCCGACACCCGTACGCGGCTCACCCCACTCTCGTAGGGAAGTCACCTGCCCCGAACAGCCGACAACTGCTCCAACCCGATGGTGCGAGACGATGTTCCCGCAGGCCAGGCATATACGCCCACCACCACTACGCCCGTGGCGAACGCTGCCCGTTCCGACGCGCCTGCCCCGCCGCCCGCCGTGAAGCCGGGCGGCGCGCATTCTGCGCCGTCACACCGTCTTTTCCCATGGTGAATGTCTTACCCGCTGCCACTGACACTCCATGCGACAACGGCCCGGTCCATCCGCTACGGGCGAACAACTCTGACCGGATCCGTCCCGCCGAATACCCCCGCACACCCGGCTCACCAGGCACGTCGCGTATCGAGGCGTCAACCCAGCGTAACTTCCCGGTTTTTCGGGAGTTGCACCGGGCATGGCTCACGCGCTCCCGCGTCCCCGTCCGCCCCGCGCCGCCGTACGCCGGTGGTACGAGGAGGAGCTGGGCTGGCCGACCACCGGTACGGAGCCGGTGGAGCTGCTCACGGGGCTGCGTTTCGACGTCCTGGAGATGCCGGCGGAGGCGGGTCACGCCGTTCTGCGACGGCTGCGGCGCACCGGCCCTGTGGCGCTCGTCGGCGGCACTCCGTCTCCCTGTGCGCCGCACGGAGCGGCCCTTGTGGAGGACGGTCACCGCGGCTGCGCCCCTGCCGTGAGCGACGGGATTCTCCCTGCCGATCGGCCGAAAATCCTCATGCTCGTGGCTGCCGGTGGCGCCGAGGAACTGCCCGGAATCCTGGAATGGCTGGAGTGGGGGGCGCTCGCGCCCGATCTCACGGCGCGGGGCGCCGGAGGGCGGATGCCCGCTCCGTCATTCCCGAGTTCCGGACCGTCGTCGTACGGATTCGGCTCGCGGGAGGCCGCGGGATGGGTGCGGCCTCCCGAACCGGGATACGAGACCGAGAATTCCCTGCCCACCACGGGGTTCGGGGCAGGTTTCGGGGACGGTGGTGACGCCCCCGATCTCGTACGGCTCGTGAGCGCGGCGGCGACGGAATGCCACCGGGCCCGGTTGCTGCGTGCTCGTAATGACCAAACCGATCGCGCCGGTGGCGATCAGCCGTTGGCCTTCTCGTATGCCTCGCGAATGTCGGCGGGCACACGGCCGCGGTCATTGACGTTGTAGCCGTTGTCCTTGGCCCACGCGCGCACCTTCGCGGTGTCCTGGCTGCCGCCGGAAGCCGCACGGGCCTTGCCGCGGCCGGAAGAAGAACGACCACCGGTACGACGGCCGGCCTTCACGAAGTCGCCAAGCGCGGTGCGCAGCTTGTCGGCGTTGGCGGTGGTGAGGTCGATCTCGTAGGACTTGCCATCGAGAGAGAACGTCACGGTCTCGTCGGCCTCGCCGCCGTCGAGGTCGTCGACAAGAAGAACCTGAACCTTCTGTGCCACCGGGTTTCCCTTTCATCGAATGTGGATTACGACGGAAAGCAAACCGCTTTTCCCGGAAAAACACAAACCCCTGGGTAGGGTTCACTTGCCCGCCGACAGGGGAACGCATCGCCCGGTAGGCATGAGATAGGGGCGCGATTCGGACATAGAACGCTGTCAGAGGTGCAGAAGCATGCGGCTGTTACCCAGGGTGTTGGGCTTCACTCGTTCGAGTCCCAGGAACTCGGCAACGCCCTCGTCATAGGAACGCAGCAGCTCGCTGTAGACATCACCGTCCACGGGAGTCTCACCGATCTCCACGAACCCATGCTTGACGAAGAAGTCGACTTCGAAGGTGAGACAGAAAATGCGGCGCACTCCGAGCCAGCGCGCGGTGCTCAGCAGCTTGGCGAGGACTTGGTGGCCGACGCCGGCGCCCTTGAGCTGGGGATCCACCGCCAGTGTGCGCACCTCGGCGAGGTCTTCCCACATGACGTGGAGTGCGCCGCAGCCCACCACCTCGGCGTCTTCGTCGCGCTCGGCGACCCAGAACTCCTGGATGTCTTCGTAAAGGGTGACGGTGGCTTTGTCGAGCAGGATCCCGTCGCGGGAGTAGGAGTCGATGAGGTGGCGGACGGCCGGTACATCGCTGGTCCTGGCGCGGCGTACGGTGAGCCCTATTGAATGCGGAGGCATGCCGGGACGCTATCGCCCCTTGCCGCCTGGGGCCGCTCCGGGTTCATCGCCTTCCCCTGAAGCCGCTGCGTCCGCATCGTGCGCCTCCTGGGCACCGGTGGTGCGTCCGGTGTCCGGGGCGGGTTCCGTGCCCTGCCGGGGAGTGTCATCCGGTGCGGCGGCGCGTTCCGCGGCTTCCGTGAGTTCGGCCGGATCTTCCGGGTCACCGGGTTCGTCCGGTTCATCGGCCTGCACCATTCGTACGGCGTCCCGGAGTGCATGGCGCTGTTCCGGCGACATCATGCCGAAGAAGGCGACGAGAGCAGCCGCCTGGTTGTCACTGGTCGACCATGCTTCGTTCATCAGTGCGGCCGAGTAAGCGGCGCGAGTGGAGACCGCTTCATATCGATAGGCGCGGCCTTCTGCTTCGCGGCGCACCCAGCCCTTCTGATGAAGGTTGTCCAATACGGTCATGACCGTCGTGTAGGCGATCGACCGTTCCTTCTGCAGATCTTCCAGGACTTCTCGAACGGTGACCGGGCGGTTCCACTCCCAGACCCGCGTCATGACCGCGTCTTCCAGATCACCCAATGGTCTCGGCACACCTGAAGAATAGTGGGAGATGTCTCGAATGCCGGTTCATCTCGGGTGCGTTTACGCAGGAAAACGACGTACGGCCCGGGATACCCGTCCCGGGCCGTACGTGGTGTGCGAGCGGCGGGCGCCCGCGGAAATGCGCTGGATTCAGGCGCCGTGCACGGTGGGTTCCTGACGGGCCGACTCGGTGCGGCTGAGCACGTCGGCCGCGGCGTCTTCCTTCGCCTTGTTCTCGCCGCCCTGGCTCTTGATGATGACGACGATCAAAGCGGTGAACGCCACGGCCATCACTACCGGCGGGAACAGCGCTGCGACGTAATCCATGGCGTTGGCCTCCTTGGGGCGAGAGGATTCCAGAGTACGCAGCGCTCAGGCGGTGCGGGCCGCGGGGGGCGGCGCGGGCTTGCGCCGCGGCGGGAAGACCTCACCGGGTGTGGGGATCGGGCGGTCGGGCCGCGGCGCCTTGCGATCGCCGGGCCGCGGTGTGGGGCGCGGGGCCGGCCGGGGCGGCTCGTCGGCGCTGCGGGCGGCCGGCAGGACCCGCAGCCGGGCACGTACGGACAGTTCGGCGAGCTGCTCGCAGCGGCTCAGCAGGGCCGCCCTGCGGTCGCGCTCGGCCGGTCCTGCGGGCTGTCCGGCCAGCGCGCGCAGGGCCGCGAGGTCGTCGGGGCCCGGTACGCAGTCGGCGGACAGCGCTTCCTGGAGCCGTGCGAGGTAGCCGGCGGCGGAGCCGGGCAGGGTTTCGCGGTAGCGGGCGAGGTCGGCGAGCAGGAAGGCGCGCAGCCGGCCGCCTTCGCGGACCGCTTCGTCCACCGCTTCGTCCAGCCGGAGGTACTCCTGGAGGCCCGTCTCCCCGTCCGGGCCGAAGGGGCCGAGCGGGGCGGTGGGGGACGTCGACCGGATGGCATGGGCGAGGGCGCGACGGAGCACACGCAACTCGTCGGCGCTGAACGCCATGCCGCCGCGGGATCCGTATGGCATAGGCATGCGGCGGACTTTACGACCAATTAGGACAAAAGCCATTCAATTGCGAGCGGCGGCGCGGCCACGGGCGAGGCCGTGGCGGGCGCCACGCGGCCCCGGCGGGCGGCCGGGGCCGGATTCCCGGGGCCGCGGGCCCGCGGGGGCTCCGTGGGCCCTTTGCGGGCTCTCCCGGCGGCCGTCGGGGCCATCCGTCCGCGCGCCGGGCGCTCAGGGCCGGGCGACGTTGCGCTCGTAGACCAGGCGCAGGCCGATCAGGGTGAGCCAGGGCTCGTGCTCGTCGATCACCGACGACTCGCCCAGCACCATCGGCGCCAGCCCGCCGGTGGCGATCACGGTCACCTCGTCGGGGTCGTCGGACAGTTCCCGCGCCATGCGCTGGACGACGCCGTCGACCTGGCCTGCGAAGCCGTAGAGGATGCCGGACTGCATCGCCTCTACGGTGTTCTTGCCGATGACGCTGCGCGGCCTGGCCAGTTCGATCTTGCGGAGCTGGGCGCCCTTGACGCCGAGTGCCTCCACGGAGATCTCGATGCCGGGCGCGATGACGCCGCCAACGTACTCGCCGCGGGCGCTCACCGCGTCGAAGGTGGTGGCGGTGCCGAAATCGACGACGACGGCGGGCCCGCCGAACAGCTCGACGGCCGCCAGCGCGTTGATGATCCGGTCCGCGCCGACCTCCTTCGGGTTGTCCATGAGGATCGGCACGCCCGTCTTGACGCCGGGCTCCACCAGGACGGCAGGGACGTCCCCGTAGTAGCGGCGGGTGACCTCGCGCAGCTCGTGCAGGACGGAGGGGACGGTGGAGCAGATGGCGATGCCCTCGATGCCGTCACCCAGTTCGTCGCCGAGCAGCGGGTGCATGCCCATCAGACCGTGCAGCAGGACGGCGAGTTCGTCGGCGGTGCGGCGGGCGTCGGTGGAGATCCGCCAGTGCTCGACGATCTCCTCGCCGTCGAAGAGCCCGAGGACGGTGTGGGTGTTGCCCACATCAATGGTCAGCAGCATGGCGGTCAGTGGTCCTCGCGCTGGTCGCCGGTCACGTCGTGGCCCGCGACCGGCCCGCCGTCCGCGTCATCGGCGTCGCCCTCGCGCAGGTCGAGGCCGATGTCGAGCACCGGGGACGAGTGTGTGAGCGCGCCCACCGCCAGGTAGTCGACGCCGGTCTCCCCGTACACCCGGGCGTTGTCCAGGGTGAGGCGTCCTGAGGACTCCAGGATCGCGCGGCCCGCCACCAGGGCGACGGCTTCCACGGTCTGCGCCGGGGTGAAGTTGTCCAGCAGGATGAGGTCGGCGCCCTCGGCGAGGATCGGGGGGATCTGGTCGATCCGGTCGACCTCGACCTCGATCGCCACCCCGGGGAACTCGGACCGTACGGCGGTGAACGCCTCGGCCACGCCGCCGGCCGCGACGACGTGGTTGTCCTTGATCAGCGCGGCGTCCGACAGCGACATCCGGTGGTTGACGCCGCCGCCGCAGCGCACCGCGAACTTCTCCAGGGCGCGCAGTCCCGGCGTGGTCTTGCGGGTGTCCCTGACCTTGGCCTTGGTGCCTTCCAGGGCGTCCGCCCAGGCGCGGGTCGCGGTGGCGATGCCGGACAGCCTGCCCAGGATGTTGAGCGCGCTGCGCTCGGCGGTGAGCAGGTCGCGGGTGCGGGTGGTGACGCTGAGCAGCTTGGTGCCCGCCGCGACGCGGTCGCCGTCCTCGACGTGCCGTTCGACGGCGAACTCCTCGGTGCAGACGATGGAGAGCACCGCCTCGGCGATCCGCAGCCCGGCGACCGTCCCGGCCTGGCGGGCGGTGAAGTCACCGGTGGCCACCGCGTCTTCGGGGACCGTCGCGACGCTGGTGATGTCCACACCCTGGTCGAGGTCCTCCTCGATGGCGAGGTGCGCGATGTCCTCCACCTGGACGGGGTCGAGGCCCGCCGTCACCAGGAGGGCGGCCAGGTCCGGGTCGAGTCCGCAGCTGAGCGGGTCGAGTTCGTACCCGCCGTCGTCGGGCCCGCCGCAGCCGCAGGCATCGCCGCAGCCACCGCCGGGGGCGTCAGCGGCTGCGGCGTCGCGCCCGCCGATCTGGAGGAGGGGGAGGTCGTCGGGGGTGCTGCTCACGGGGTGCGCTCCGAATCGGGGAGGGAAGTAACGGGTGCTGCGGGACGGTTGGTGTCCTTCTCGGGGACCGTGGGCGGGAAACCTGCCGTCCCGGTGGTGCGGACGGCCAGGGCACGGTCCGCATCCAGGGTGATGCGGAAGTGGCGGCTCCAGGATGTGTCGTCCCGGTCCGGGTGGTCCTCACGCCAGTGGCATCCGCGCGTCTCCTCACGGCGCTGCGCGGCGGCGACCAACACCCGGGCGACACACAGCAGGTTGGTCGTCTCCCACGCCTCGACACCGGGCTCGGGTGCCTTGGGCGCCGGCGCCGGCGCAGTGGCGGCTTCCGGCGCGGCCGGGCGGGCCGTGGCCTCGCGGTGGAGGCGGTCGAGCTGCGCGGCGGCCCGCGCGAGACTGTCGGCGCTGCGCAGCACTCCGGCGCCCGCGGTCATGATCCGCTGCACCTCGATACGCGCCTCGGGGGCGAGCAGCGGCAGCGGGGCGCCCGGGGCGGGCTTCGCGTCCACGCGTCCCGTCCCGTCGCTCCCGATGGCGTCGGCGCCTCCGGTGGCATCACCGCTCCCGGTGATGTCGGCCGCGATGCGTTCGGCGAAGACCAGGCCCTCCAGAAGGGAGTTGGAGGCGAGCCGGTTGGCCCCGTGGACGCCGGTGCAGGCGACCTCACCGCAGGCGTAGAGGCCCGGCACCGTCGTCCGGCCGTGGAGGTCGGTGCGGACGCCGCCGGAGGCGTAGTGGGCGGCCGGGGCGACCGGGACGGGCTCCGTGACGGGGTCGATGTCATGGCTGCGGCAGGCCGCGAGGATGGTCGGGAAGCGGCTCTCCCACATGTCCGCGCCGAAGTGCCTGGCGTCCAAGTACATGTGCTCGGCGCCCTGTTCGGCCGCCCTGCGCATGATCTCCTTGGCGACGATGTCGCGCGGCGCCAGTTCGGCGAGTTCGTGCCTGCCGACCATGAAGCGGGTGCCGTCGGCGTCGACAAGGTGGGCGCCCTCGCCCCGTACCGCCTCGGAGATCAGCGGCTGCTGGCCCTCGGCGTCGGCGCCCAGGTAGAGGACCGTCGGGTGGAACTGGACGAACTCCAGGTCGGACACCTCGGCTCCGGCGCGCAGCGCGAGCGCGACACCGTCACCGGTGGAGACCGCCGGGTTCGTGGTCGCCGAGAAGACCTGGCCCATGCCGCCGGTGGCGAGGACGACGGCCGGGGCGTGCACGGCGCCGACGCCGTCGTGCTGCCCCTCCCCCATCACGTGCAGGGTGACGCCGGACGCACGGCCCCTGGCGTCGGTCAGCAGATCGAGGACGAGGGCGTTCTCGACGGTACGCAGTCCGGCGGCGCGCACCGCCGCGACGAGCGCGCGGGAGATCTCCGCTCCGGTGGCGTCGCCGCCCGCGTGCGCGATGCGGCGGCGGTGGTGGCCGCCCTCCCGGGTGAGCGCGATGTCGTCGCTGTCCGGGGCGGTGTCGAAGCGTGCGCCCGCGGCGATCAGCCGGTGCACCGCGGCGGGGCCCTCGGTCACCAGGGTGCGGACGGCCGCTTCGTCGCAGAGACCGGCGCCCGCCACCAGGGTGTCGGCCAGATGCTGCTCCGGGGTGTCACCCTCGCCGAGCGCCGCGGCGATCCCGCCCTGGGCCCAGCGGGTGGAACCGTCGTCCAGGCGGGCCTTGGTGACGACCACCGTCCGGTGTCCGGCCGCGGCGCACCGGAGGGCGGCGGTCAGCCCGGCGACACCGGACCCCACGACCACCACGTCCGCCTCGATGGCCCACCCCGGGGCGGGGGCCTGAAGGCGTATGCCGGTCGGGCCGGGCTCGTTTCCTGTTCCGGTGGCGGTCATCGGGGCGCTCCGAGGGGGCCTTGAGGAATGGAGGGAGAAGGAGGAGCTGTGGGGCGGGGAGTGCCCTCCGGGGCGGCAGGGCAGGGCTGTTGGCCACCGAAGGTGAGACGGATGTTGTCGATGAGGCGTGTGGTGCCCACGGTGGCGGCGAGGGCGAGCACTGCCTCACCCTCGTAGCCGTCGGTGACCTCGGTGAAGTCGGACGGGTCGACCAGCGCCACGTAGTCGACCGCGAGCGGCGGATCGAGGACGGCGGCGTCCGCCAGGACCGCGCGGGCGGCGGCGCGCGCCACGGACGGGCCGCGCGCCGCCTCGGCCGCTGCCTGCGCGACGGCGTGCGCGTCCGCGGCGGCCCGGTCCTCGCCCAGAGCCGCCAGCGCTTCGGAACGCCGTTGCGCGCGCTGCCCGGCGGAGCCGGCGCGTTCCCGCAGCGCCTCCTGGGCGGCGGTACGGTCACGGGCCGCGAAGAGCGCGGCGGACAGCGCGAGCGCGGTCCTGCGCTCCGGCGTGGAGAGGTAGCGGTTACGGCTGGAGAGGGCGAGACCGTCCGCCTCCCGGACCGTCGGAACGCCGGCGATCTCCACGGGGAAGTTGAGATCGGCGGCCATCCTCGTGATGACCGCGAGCTGCTGGGCGTCCTTCTCGCCGAAGAACGCGACGTCAGGGCCGGTGAGGTGCAGCAACTTGGCGACCACCGTCAGCACTCCGTCGAAGTGCCCCGGGCGGCTGGCGCCCTCCAGGACCGCACCCATGGGCCCCGCGACGATCCGCACCTGGGGCTCGCCGCCCGGGTAGACCTCGTCGGCGGAAGGGGCGAAGACGACATCGGCACCGGCCTCACCGGCCAGCACCACATCGGCGTCGAGGGTGCGCGGATAGCGGTCCAGATCCTCGCCCGCGCCGAACTGGAGCGGGTTGACGAAGACGGTGACGACGACCTGCCCCTGGGGGCCGACCCGCTCCCGTGCGGCCCGCATCAGGGTGGCGTGGCCCTCGTGCAGCGCCCCCATGGTCATCACGACGGCACGCCCGCCACCGGAGCGCGCCAGACCGCGCAACTCGGCGGCGGTGTGCACCAGTTGGGGGCACGGCTGCCGGCTCGGGGCGGTCATCGGGTGTCGCCTCCGTGGGGGCCCTGGCCGGGGCCTTCGTCGGGGTCGTCGGGACCGGGGCCTTCGTCGGGGCGGTCGGGGCCGTCGTCGGACGGCCGGTTTTCGGACGGCCCGCCCTCGGGGTCCTCGTCCGCGGACGGCCGCCCCTGGGAAGCCGGGCTCCCGGACGCCTCCCCCGTGGCGACGTCGGCGAGCACACCGAGGAGGTCCTCGGCCAGCTCCGGCTTGAGGAGGCCGTGGGCCAGCGCCCGGTCCGCCGTCGTACGGGCCATCGCCAGGTAGCCGGCGACGCTCTGCGGGGCGTGCCGGCGCAGTTCGGTGACGTGGGCGGCGACGGTGCCCGCGTCGCCGCGCGCGACCGGCCCGGTCAGGGCGGCGTCACCGGAGCGCAGCGCATTGTCGAGGGCGGCGCCGAGCAGCGGGCCGAGCATCCGGTCCGGGGCATCGACCCCGGCGGTGCGCAGCAGCTCCAACGACTGGGCGACGAGCGTGACCAGGTGATTCGCGCCGATGGCGAGCGCCGCGTGGTAGAGCGGACGAGCCGATTCCGCGATCCACTCGGGTTCCCCGCCCATCTCGATGACCAGCGCCTCGGCCGCCATCCGCAACTCATCGGGCGAGGTGACGCCGAAGGAACAGCCGGCCAGCCGCTGGACGTCCACCGGCGTGCCCGTGAACGTCATCACCGGGTGCAGGGCCAGCGGCAGGGCACCGGCCCGGGTGGCCGGATCCAGCACGGCGGTTCCGTAGCGGCCGGACGTGTGCACCAGCAGCTGCCCCGGCCGCACCGCGCCGGTCGACGCGAGGCCCGTCACCAGATCGGCCAGGGCGTCGTCGGGAACCGTCAGAAGTACGAGGTCGGCGCGGGCCAGGACCTCGGCGGGCGGCACCAACGGCACGTCGGGCAGCAGCGCAGCCGCACGCCGCACGGAGGCGTCGGAGACTCCGGAGACGGCGACCGGGCGGTGTCCTGCGAGCTGTAGCGAAGCGGCGAGGGCGGGGCCGACGCGCCCCGCGCCGACAACTCCGACGGTCAGTCGGGCCGGGCGGTCGTGGGCCTCGATGGGCGGGATTGCATTCACGCGGCGGTGCCTTCCGTTCCAGTCCGCGGGGGGTACCGGACGATTCATCGCCATGCTACGCGAGTGCTTCCTGCGCACTTGAGGGTCTCGCGAAGGGTGAGACGCGCGTCTCGTCGGCCGCTCGGGCCGGGGCCGCGGCGGGCTCGTCGCAGCCGCTTCCGAGCTGTTTCCGAGAGTTATCCACAGGGCTCGCGGCGTCGTGCGCGGCTGCGTCATGATCTGGGCAACGACGCGGAGCGGAAGGTCAGGTGGGGGATCATGAGCCGGAGCGAGCGGGACACGGACCAGGACACGACGGCGCGGGACGACAGCGCCGAAACGCCGGACGGCAGCCCGGCGGAGAGCGAACGGGCACGGCGGCTGACGGCCTGGCACGGCGCGAAGCGGACACTCAGCGGCCCCCCGGTCGCCACGCTCCGCGAGCGCCTGCACCACCTGACCGCCGACGCCCCGGGCGCCTACGACCTCGACCGGTGGCCCGACATATACGGCAACGGCGACGGCATCGTCGGCGAACTGGAGCGCCGCACCGCCGACGCGCTGGGCACCGAAGCCGCCGCGTTCTTCCCCACGGGGACGATGGCGCAGCAAGTGGCACTGCGCTGCTGGGCGGGGCGCACGGGCAGCACGACCGTCGCCGGCCATCCGCTGTCCCACATGGAAGTCCATGAGCGCGATGCCTATGCGACGGTCAGCGGCCTGCGGATGGTGCACCCGACACACGCTCCGCGGCTGCCCACGGCCAAGGAGATATACGACCTCCAGGAGCCGTTCGGCACCCTGGCGCTGGAGCTGCCACTGCGGGACGCGGGCTTCGTCCTGCCCGACTGGGAGGAGCTGACGTCCACGATCGTCGCGGCCCGGGAGCGGGACGCGGTGGTGCACTTCGACGGCGCCCGCATCTGGGAATGCACCCCGCACTTCGGGCGCTCCCTCCCGGAGATCGCCGCCCTCGCGGACAGCGTGTACGTCTCCTTCTACAAGTCGCTCGGCGGCATAGGAGGCGCCGCGCTGGCCGGGACCGAGGACTTCATCGAGGAGACCCGGGCCTGGCGGCACCGCTACGGCGGTCAGATCTTCCAGCAGTGGCCGACGGCGCTCACCGCGCTCGCCGGGCTGGATCGCGAACTCCCGCGGCTGCCGGAGTACGTCGCGCACGCGAAGGTCGTCGCGCGGGCACTACGGGAGGGCCTGGCCGCGGCCGGGGTGCCGTGGTTCCGGGTACAGCCGGACGAACCGCTCACCCACCAGTTCCACCTGTGGCTGCCGTACCCGGCAGAGGTGCTGAACGACGCGGGCATGCGGCAGGCGCAGGAGACGGACACCAACCTGTTCCGGACCTGGTCCGACGAAAGCCCGCCCGGACTGGCGATGACGGAGGTGACGGTGGGCTCGTCCGCACTGCACTGGACGGCCGACGACATACGGGCGGCGCTGACGGACTTCCTCGACCGCATGCAGAAAGGACACCGGACATGAACCGCCAGGAGCGGACGGCAGCGACAAGCAGCAGAGAGAGGAGGGGCCATGCCGTTCCCCGATGAGATCGCTCCGCCCACCGTGGTCGCCCATCGGCCGGAGTGGCAGGCCGAGTTCGGGCAGCTGGCGGAACGGTTGCACGACACTCTGGGCGAAGACGCGGTCGCCATCGACCACATCGGCTCCACCTCGGTTCCGGGGCTCCAGGCCAAGGACTGCATCGACGTGCAGGTGCGGGTCGCATCGCTCGACGCGTCGCGGGACGTGGCGCGGCTCACCGGGATCGGCTTCCGCCTGCGGCCCGAACCGTGGAACAACACGGAGGTGTCCTTCGGGACGCAGTGCCGCAAGCGCGTCTTCGCGCCGCCGGTCGGCGCCCGGTCGTGCAATGTCCATGTCCGCGGGGCCGACAGCCCCAACACCCGCTTCGCCCTGCTGTTCCGCGACTACCTGCGCGCGGACGACTCGGCTCGGCGGGCGTGGGGAGCCTTCAAGGAGCGGCTGGCGCTGAGCGTGCCGGAAATGTCCGCGTACGGAGGGATCAAGGCGCCGGCGACGATCGTGCTGCTGGGCGCGGCGGAACGGTGGGCGGCCGACGTCGGCTGGTCGGCCGATTCCGGGTGGGCGGCCGGCATAGGCCCGCCCGCCGGGTAGCCGCCTCGGCCTCCGCGGGTGAGACGGGCGAAGGAAGCGCCCAGGGCCCGTACGGCACGCAAGGTGCGGGCCGGTAGGCGGTCGGCAGGGTCGGTGATCACGGCGTTGAAGCGACGCCACCGGTGGATCTCGCGGACGGTACGGACGGTGTCGGCGCCCGGCAGAACCGGGGCCCGCTCGCCGCGCTGGGCGGCACGGTAGGTGTCGAGCATGTGCTGCTGGTGTGCGTTCATGCCCTCACTCTGGGGCGCCGCCGAGGGCCGTGGCGCGTCGATTGACGAGAGCCGTCAATCGACAACGGTGCAGGTCGAAGCATCGCGCATGATGGGTGCATGGCCGACGTCATAGACATCACCGGGCTGCCGCCCGAGCGTCTCCTCTTCGCCCCGTCACCCCTGGCGGAGCTGGGCGCCGCCCTGCACGCGCTGTCCGAGCCGGGCCACCACCCCGGACTGCACGGCTGGGTCACGGCGACCACGGCAGGGCTGAAGACCGACCTCGCCGACCGCCTGTGCGAGGCGGACTTCCTGTGGCGGTCGTCGCGTTCCGACATCCTGCTGCCGACCCGCCCGGGGGCGACGCTGGCCGAGGACCTGGACGCACTCGACCGGATCGACGACGAGCGGTTCGTGGCAGCCGCCTTCGAGGTCACCTGCTCGTCCCGCTACACCATGGTCACGCCCTCACCCCTCGTGGACGCCGAGGAGCGGGCGCGGGTACGGGAGATGGCGGCGGCGCGCGGGCCGCGCCAGGCGGCGTTCACCAACCGCATGCTCACCGACCCCGACGGGCTGCGGGTGTGGCTGCGCCGCCTGTTCGAGGACTGTGAGGAGGAGTTCTTCGGGGACATCTGGCGACGGGTCGGCATCCAACTGGCCGCGGACGCCCGGCACAAGACCGAACTGCTGCGGCACAAAGGGCTGGCGGAAACACTGCCGGCAACATCGACCGCCCTCTCCCTGGAGAGCGGCGGCCAGGACGGAAGGGGGAGCGACGGCGAGCGCATCATCGTCGACAAGCTGGCCGTGGGCCGCACGACGGCGTTCTCGGACGCGGCCGACCCTGGCGTGACGTTCATCCCGACGTCGTTCGGCTGGCCGCACCTGCTGCTCAGCCACGCGCCGGGCTGGCGCCCCGTACTGCAATACCCGGTCGCCAGCCCGGAGTTGCCGGCACCGGCCGCACTGGAACTCGTACAGCAGCGGCTGGAGGCACTGAGTCACCCGATGCGGATGCAGCTGTGCCGGACACTGTCACGCGGGCCGCACACCACGGGCGAACTGGCCACCGCGTTCAGCATCACGCCGCCCGAGGTGTCCCGGCACGTCGCGATGCTGAAGAAGGCCGGCCTGATCCAGACGCGGCGCCGCGGCCGATACGTCCTGCATCAGCTGGACCTCCAGGTAGTGGCCCGACTCGGCAGCGACTTCCTGGAGGGAGTGCTGCGGTAGGGAGTGCTGCGGTAGGGAGCGCTCCCGTAAGGGTCGTTCCCTGCAAGGGAGTGCTGCTCCGCGAGGGAGTGCTGCTGTGGGGGTGGGGTGGAGGGGGAGGTGGGGAGGGTGGGGCGGGGGGGGAGGGCCCCCAGGGCGTCACGGCTTGAACCTCACGCGGCGTCAGGATGCATCGTTGCGTCATGACCACTTCTGCGACCTGGAAGGTAGGCCGGCTCGCCGAGGCCAGCGGGCTGACCGTGCGCACCCTGCACCACTGGGACACCATCGGTCTGCTCAGCCCCTCGCAGCGCACCACGGGCGGACACCGGGAATACACCGAGGAAGACCTCGTCCGTCTGTATCAGGTGCTGGCGCTCCGCAGCCTGGGGCTGGCTCTGGACACCATCGCCGTCTGCCTCGATGCCGGGGTCGACCCGGAGCGGCTGGTCCGGGACCACTTGGCCGGAGTGGAGGCATCCATTGCCGCGCTTGGTGTGCTGCGTGCACGGCTCGTGCGGCTCGGTGACGAACTGTCGGCCGACCGGGCTCCGACAGGTAGGGCTCTGATCGATGCGTTGCGGGCGATCGGCGGCACCGGTCCGGAGAGCGCGCACACGCTGAGCCGCCACCTGGAGGCCGACCGGATCGAGGCCCTACGATCCCGTGCCGCCGCCCTGGGGCCCGCGAGGCATTACCTGCTGGAGGTCGAGTGGCCTGAGCTGTACCGCAGGGCCGAACGGCTCCGTGTGGCCGGCACTCCCCCCACTGACCGGCGGGTCCGTCGGCTGGCGGCGCGCCTGGATGAGCTGAGTGCGTTGTTCACCGGCGGCGATGCCCGTATTTCCACTGGTGTCAGGGCTGCCTGGCGTGACGATCCGGCCGCCATGTCGGGAGACCCCGGCGCTCCGGCTGACGACTGGCGAGAGCTGGCCGACTACCTGGACCGCGCTCGCGACACCCCGGCCTGACCGGCACGTGCCGTGGTCACCCTGTCCCCTTCCTTCACCTCCGTTCACAGAAGGAGTCCGGCCATGAACCGCCGATCCCGTATGCGCACCGCGCTGACCTCAACGCTCCCCACTCTCCTCGCCGTTCCGGTCCTCTGCCTCCTGGCCGTGGCCGGCGCGGTCCCGTGGTCTCTTCTTCTGGCCCTGCCGGTTGCGCTGGTGGTGCACGCGGCCATCAACTTCTTCCGCCTGGAACGGAGGCTGTCGGAGGCCGGTTCCAGGCGCCCGAAAACCGTGTGACGATCACGTGCGCCGGCCGAGCGCGCGGGCGTCCGGCTCGGCCTCCGGTCCGCGGACCACGGTTCACGGACCACGGACCGTGATCCGTGAACCGTGAACCGTGAACCGCACCGAAATCCCCTCACTGCCCTGACCGGCAGCGATCCGAGCAGCCCCCGACAGCCCCTCACAGTCCCCAGCTGCCAACTGCCCCACAGGGACCTCTTCAGTTGTCCTGAAGGAACTTCTTCGCGAGGGCGTCGCCGCGGCTGACGGCGTCTTCGTGGCTCTCGATGGGGTCGGCCTTGGAGTTCTTGAAGAGGAGGTAGGTGACGCCCGAATCGGCGCCGCCCGACTCCGGGTTGGGGTCGATGCCCAGGTTCTTGGCGGCTGCGTACGACGCCTCACCGATGATCTTGTTCGGGCCGGTGTCGCCGACGACGGCGTACTCGACCTGGTTGTTGTAGATGATGGCGACCACACCGCCGCCCTTGATGCCTGCCGCGCCGTAGTCCCAGATGTCGCTGACGCTGGGCACCACGACGTACGGGAGTTTCTCGGCGCTGAGCGGCTTGCCGTTGGACTGGTGGAACGCCGTGTCGTCCTGGAACCAGGGGTCGGTGTCGGCGTTGCACTGGGTGGTGATCTGGCCGTCGCAATCTATGTCCATGTCGGCCTTCCAGAAGACCGCGCCGTTCTTGCCGCAGACCGGGACGGTGGCCGAAGTCTCTTCGTCGGTGCGGTACTTGCCCTTGGAGAGCTGGTCGCACGTGGCGAGCTTGGCGAGCAGGTCGGATGCGCCGACCGAGCCCTCCTGGAGGCGGTGCGCCTTTCCGGCGGACGGCGGGGGTGCTGCGGTGGTCGGCTGGGCCGCGGCGGGCAGGGCGGCTGCGGCGAGGAGTGCCGCACCGGAGGCGGTGGCGAGTGCCAGGATGCGTGTCCGCACTGGGGAACCTCTCTATTAGGAAGGTTTCCTTACCGAGCGGGGTCAATCTGCTCCTGTTGCGTGTCCACGTCAACCCTTTGGGCGATGCGGTTCCGGCCAGGCTCAGTCGTCTCCCGGCCCGAGTCTGGCCCCCGGCCGGTCCGCGCGCCCCGCCCGACGTGCCCTCAGGACCGGCTGTTCGCCCGGTCGGAGGCGAGACTTCGCCCGCTCGCCTCCGCCGGGGGCCGCCCCGTCCCGGCTGAGCGCCCGACACGCTCGCCTCCGCCGACGCCCGGCCCGTCCCCGCTGAGCGCCCGACCCGCCAGGCGCTCGCCTCCGCCAGCCGCCCTTCCCCCGCTAAGCGCCCGTCCCCGACCCCGCGCCCCCGGCCCGTACCAGGCCCGTCTCGTAGGCGAGGACGACGGCCTGGACGCGGTCCCGGAGGCTCAACTTCGTGAGGATTCGGCCGACATGCGTCTTGACCGTGGCCTCCGACAGCACCAGCTTCGCCGCGATCTCGGCGTTCGACAGCCCCTGCGCGACCAGCAGCAGCACCTCGCGCTCGCGTTCCGTGAGCCGTCCCAGCTCGGGCCGGTCCGGCTCGGCGGCCGTGGCGGGCAGCATCGGGGTGAAACGGTCCAGCAGCCGACGGGTGGTGGAGGGAGCGACGACGGCATCGCCGCTCTGCACGGCCCGGATGGCGCCCAGCAGTTCACTCGGCGGCACATCCTTGAGCATGAAGCCGCTGGCGCCCGCCTTCAGCGCGGAGAACGCGTACTCGTCGAGGTCGAACGTGGTGAGGATGAGGACCTTGGGCGCGTCCTCGTTCCGGCCGCCCTCGCAGATCCGCCGGGTGGCCTCGACACCGTCCAGATGAGGCATCCGGACGTCCATGAGGATGACGTCGACCTTCGTGGAGCGCAGCACCTCCAGCGCCTGCACGCCGTCGCCCGCCTCGGCGACGACCTCCATGTCGGGCTGCGCGGCGAGCACCATCCGGAAGCCGGTGCGCAGCAGCGCCTGGTCGTCGACGAGCATCACGCGGATGGTCATGGCAAGGGGATCCCTTCGGGGGTGGGGCTCCAGGGTACGGAGCGGGCAGGGTACGGGCCGACGCACCGGAGCGGGTGCGGGACCTGGCAGGCGACGGGGCGGGCCCGGCCACCGGGCCGTGCGACCCGGCGGTGCTCCCGGACGCCGAGAGGCGACGAGAAGCGCATGCACAAACGCTCCGGGGCGGCTCCCCGGCCGTGCGTGCCGCGTCCCGCCGCCCTCACCGTTCGGGCTTGAGCGGCAGGACGGCGCTGATCCGGAAGCCGCCGCCCTCGCGTGGCCCGGCCTCCAGCCGTCCGCCGACCATGCCGACCCGCTCGCGCATCCCGATGAGGCCGTGCCCCAGGCCGTCGGCGCCGCCCTCTTCGTACAGTTCGTGCTGCGCGCCCCGCCCGTCGTCCTCGACGAGAAGGCCCAGGTCGGCGTCCTTGTAGGTGAGGCGGACGGTCGCGCCGACGTCGGGGCCGCCGTGCTTGCGCGTGTTGGTCAGCGCCTCCTGCACGATGCGGTACGCGGTGAGTTCGACGCTGCTGGGCAGGGGCCGCGGCTCGCCCTCCACCCGGAAGTCGACGGGCAGCCCGGCGCCCCGTACCTGGTCGACGAGGTCGGCGAGCTGTTCCATGCCGGGCTGCGGTACGTACTCGCCGCTTTCGGGCTGTTCCCCGGTGCGCAGCACGCCGAGCAGGCGGCGCATTTCGGCCAGTGCCTGCCGCCCGGTGCCGGAGATGGTTTCCAGTGCCTGCCGGGTCTGCTCCGGGGCGCTGTCGAGGACGTAGGCGGCGCCGTCGGCCTGGACGACCATCACGGAGACGTTGTGGGCGACGACGTCGTGCAGTTCGCGGGCGATCCGGGCGCGTTCGGCCGCGACGGCGATGCGGGCCTGTGCCTCGCGTTCCTTCTCCAGCCGGGTGGCCTTCTCCTCCAGCTGCGCCCAGTAGGCGCGCCGGGTCCTGACGGAGTCGCCGAGCACCCAGGCGAGCACGAACGGGCCGGTGAGCAGCACCGTGAGGAAGACACCCTCCCAGAGCGGGCGGCTGTCGGGTGCGTCGCCGAAGCGCATCAGGGAGAGCGTGGGGCCGATGAGGGCGCCGATGAGGGCGAGCCGGGAGGCCCAGCGGGTGGTGCCGGATGCGGCGGTATAGATGATCACCAGCATCGCGAAGTCGCCGGGGTTGCTCGGCACGTTGGCGATCAGTTGCCCGACGCCGAGCGCGGCGGCCAGCAGCAGCATCCACTCGGGCCACTTGCGGCGCAGTGCGATGACGGTGCACAGGCCGACGGTGAAGAGCGCGCCGAGGGACTGCTCGACGGCTCCGCCCGGCAGCGACACGACCCACAGGCAGTTGAACCCGAAGAGGAGGAACGCCCAGAAGGAGTCCACCCCTGTCGGGTGTCTGCGGAAGAAGTCGTAGAGGCGCTGCACGTAACCCAGCGTATGCAGGCCGTATAGGTGTACGGGTCAACCGGAGGGGCGATCCTGTGCGCCGCGTCTACTCCAGAAGGTGGAGACCGGAGCACGCCTGCGCCGCCGCCCGCCGCCCGGCGCTCGTCCCTTCCGCCCCTTCCGCCCGCCGAGCACCCCGGCCGCGTGTACCCCCCACCCCCCTCGTGCGTACCGTGGTCCGGTGACGAGCGAGTGGTGTGGCTGGCGGGACGCGGCGGAAGCGGCCCTCTACGGTCCTGACGGTTTCTACACCCGGCCAGGTGGCCCCGGTCCCGCGGGGCATTTCCGTACTTCCGTGCACGCCTCGCCCCTCTATGCCGGTGCTGTCGCCGGGCTGCTGTGCCGGGTCGACGCGGCGCTCGGGCATCCGGACGAGCTGGCGCTGATCGATGTCGGCGCGGGCCGCGGCGAGTTGCTGACGGGGGTGCTGGACGCGCTGACGGACCGCACCGAGGCGGCGGGTGCCGCGGCCCCGCTGTCGGCGCGGCTGCGCCCGTACGCCGTCGAGCGTGCCGCGCGTCCTGACGGTCTGGATCCGCGCATCGGCTGGCTGGCCGAGCTGCCGGCGCCCGGTTCGCTGACCGGGCTGCTGTTCGCGAACGAGTGGCTCGACAACGTTCCGGTGGAGGTCGTCGAGACCGATCCGGACGGGGTGCCGCGCCGGGTGCTGGTCGGCGCGGACGGCACGGAGCGGCTGGGCGACCCGGTCGGCGGCACGGACGCGCAGTGGCTGGCCCGCTGGTGGCCCGGTCTCGTCCCGGAGCCCGGCCGGGCCGCCCCCGCTCCCGCCCCCGCCCCCGGCCTGCGCGCCGAGGTGGGCCGCCCGCGGGACGCCGCCTGGGCGCGGGCCGTCCGTACGCTGCGCGCCGGGCTCGCGGTCACCGCCGACTACGCGCACCGGCGGGACGACCGTCCGCTCTTCGGCACGCTCACCGGGTTCCGGGCGGGGCGGGAGGTGCCCCCGGTGCCGGACGGTGGCTGCGACATCACCGCGCATGTCGCGCTGGACGCGTGCGCGAGCCCGGCGGCCGGGCTGCTGACCCAGCGCGAGGCACTGCGCGCCCTCGGCGTGACCGGCCGACGCCCGCCGCTCCCCCTCGCCACCACCGACCCCGCCGCCTACGTACGGGCGCTGGCCGCCGCGGGCGAGGCCGCGGAGCTGACGGACCCCGCGGGGCTCGGCGGCTTCGGCTGGCTCGTCGAGCCCGTGGGCGCGGCCTGTGCCGGAATCCTGGACGATCTCGGCGCCGGGCGGGTCCGGCGGGAGCACGGCGGCGGGTAGCGCGCGGGCCACGGCGGCGGGTAGCGCGCGGGCGCGGTACGGGCACCGGCCCGCCCGCGGCCCGTCCCGCTCCGCCACCTCCTCCCGTCCCCGCCCCGCCGAACTGCGAGACTGTTCCCATGACGGAGACGACGGTCGGCATCGGCGGCGCGGCGGAGAGCACCGACATGGTGCTGAACATCGGCCCGCAGCACCCCTCCACGCACGGCGTGCTGCGGCTGCGCCTCGTTCTTGACGGTGAGCGCATCCAGCACGCCGAGCCGGTGATCGGCTACATGCACCGCGGCGCGGAGAAGCTGTTCGAGGCGCGCGACTACCGGCAGATCGTGATGCTCGCCAACCGTCACGACTGGCTGTCCGCGTTCTCCAACGAGCTGGGCGTGGTGATGGGCGTCGAGCGGATGCTGGGCATGGAGGTCCCGGAGCGGGCCGTGTGGACCCGTACGCTGCTCGCCGAGCTGAACCGCGTGCTCAACCACCTGATGTTCCTCGGTTCGTACCCGCTGGAGCTGGGCGGCATCACGCCGGTCTTCCACGCCTTCCGCGAGCGCGAGGAGCTCCAGACCGTCATGGAGGAGATCTCCGGCGGCCGGATGCACTACATGTTCAACCGGGTGGGCGGCCTCAAGGAGGACCTGCCGGCCGGGTGGCTCGGCCGGGTCCGGCACGCCATCGCCGATGTCCGCTCCCGGATGGACGTGTTCGACAATCTCGTCCTGGGCAACGAGATCTTCCGCGGCCGTACCCGCGGCGTCGGCGTGCTGTCCCGCGATGCGGTGCACGCGTACGGCGTTTCCGGGCCGATCGCCCGCGCCTCGGGTGTCGACTTCGACCTGCGGCGCGACGAGCCGTATCTCGCGTACCCGGATCTCCAGGACACCCTCAAGGTCGTCACCCGGGATGCGGGCGACTGCCTGGCGCGTTTCGAGTGCCTGCTGGAGCAGAGCCACAACTCGCTGGATCTCGCGGACGCCTGCCTGGACCGCATCGCCGAGCTGCCGCCCGGTCCGATCAACCAGCGGCTCCCGAAGGTCCTCAAGGCCCCGGAGGGCGCGACCTACGCCTGGACGGAGAACCCGCTCGGCATCAACGGCTACTACCTGGTGTCCAAGGGCGAGAAGACGCCGTACCGCCTGAAGTTGCGGTCCGCTTCGTACAACAACATCCAGGCGCTGACCGAGCTGCTGCCGGGGACGCTGGTCGCTGACATGGTCGCGATCCTGGGGTCGTTGTTCTTCGTCGTCGGCGACATCGACAAGTAGACGTCGGCAAGTAGACGTCGGCGAGTAGACGTCAGCAAGTAGCCGCTGCGGGGCGCTAGTCGGGGCCGTTGGGCATCGCTGTCATGCGTCCGGCCCCGCCCCCGGCCCGGGAGACGGGCGGGAGACGGGGCCGGAGGGCGAGTGCCTGAGGGCAGGTGCCGGTTACGAGATGGCGCTGCGCAGCTCCGCCACGTCGAGCTGTTCGGTCTCGTCGTGCGCCGTGAGGTCGATGACCTCGCCGACACCCTCCGCGGGGACCTCGGCACCGGCCTCGTCGCCGTCATCGGCGGCGTTCCCCGGTGCGTCGGGCGCCGTCTCCGTACGCGCGTCGGGAGCCGTCTGCGGGCGCCCGTGCCCGGCCTCTTCCGTACGGGCGTCCGGAGCCGCCGCTTCCGGGGTCTGGCCGGGGCGGAGGCGGGCGGTGGCGTGGGCCGACTGTTCGGCGACGGCCTCGTCGCCCACGACGTCCGCGAGGTCCTCCTCCAGCGGGGCGGGCAGCTCGCGCGGCGCCGCGTTGCCGAAGAAGTCGAAGCCGCCGATGGCGCGGGACGCCCGGGGGCCGGGTGCCGCGGGCGGTGCGACGGCGGCGGCAGCGGCCGGGATGTGGCGGAGCGCGGGGGCGGCGGCCTCGGCGGCGCGCGCGGTGGCCGCCGCGGGCTTCCCCCGGCCGTCCTCACCACCCTGCCCGCCGGACTGCTCCGGGCGGTCCTGGGCGGGGTTCCGACTGCCGTCCTGGGCACCGTGTGCGCCCTGGCCGCTGGCGCTCTCGTCGCGCTGGCGGGCGGCGTTGCGGGCCAGCCGCTGGAGGGCCAGGTCGGCCTGCGCGAAGGTGGCACCGGCCGCGGAACGGCCGTCCGTGGCCCGTGCGTCGGCCGTGCCGCGCTTGTCGATGGCGACCCGCTTGTCGATGGCGGCCCGCTTGTCGGTGGCGGGGCGGCCGTGCGCCGTGCGCCGGCCGCCGGATGCGGCGGGACGGTCGGAGGCGGCGGGGCCGTCGGTCTGCGGCCCGTCGGTCCCGGGGTCGTCCTGTCCGTCGGTGCGGGTGCTGCGTTCGACGGCGGTGCCCGGGGTGCCGTGCGGCTGCCGGGGCAGGCCGCTGCCGAGCGCGGTCAGCTCCTTGGCGGGGGCCGCCGCCTCGATCGCGAGCAGCCGACGGCCCTCCAGGGCGCTGGCGCGCTCGGTCTCGGCGGTGGCGTAGCGGCGCAGCAGATCGGCGTGTTCGGTGCGCAGCCTGGCCAGTTCGGCACGCTTGGCCCGCAGCTTGGTGTCCAGGGCGGCTCGTATCTCGCGGGCCTCCTCGACGTCCGTTTCGAGTTCGGCGATCCGCTCCTCGGTCCGCCATTCGTCACGGGTCCGGGCGCGGCTCAGCTCGGCGACCCGCTTGCCGGCCTTGCGGTCCCAGACGCGCAGCAGGACGGAGCCGGTGACCGCGGCGGCTGCGGCACCCGCTGCGAGTCCCCGCTGCACCAGGTCGTCGCCGACGAACCACGCGCCCGCGGCGCAGGCGATCGACGTTGCGGCGACCGAGGAGGGAGGAAGCAGCCGGTGGAGGGGTGGTGAATGGCGGTGGCGTCCTCGTGGCATGGCCAGAAACTTACCGTGCGTGCGGGGCCTATGGGGCCCCGCCCACCGATCCGTTCCCCGTGGCTACTTCTTCACCAGGCCCTTCGACTCCAGAAATGTCTGGGCGACATCCGCGGGCTTGAGTCGCTCGGCGTCGACCTTGCGGTTCAAGTTGATCAAGTCCTTGGTCGTCAGCACACTCGTGAGCTTGCCCAGAGCCGTCTCGATCTCCTTGCTGCCGGCGCTCTTGGCATTCACCACGGGCAGCACATTGTCGGCGTTCTGGAGCTTCTTGTCGTCGTCCAGGAGCACCAGACCGAAGTTCTCCAGGGTGGCGTCCGTCGTCGTGGTCAGCACCAGTTGATCGGTGCCGTCCTTGACCGCCTGCTTGGCCGGTGTGGTGCCGACGCCCTTCGGATCGATGCCCTTGACGTCGATGCCGTAGGACTTCTCCAGGCCCGGCTTGCAGAACGGCCTGGTCTCGCACTCCTCGCCGGCGGCCAGGGTGACCTTCTGCCCGGAAGCTCCGAGATCGGAGAGCGTCTTCAGCTTGTGCGCCGCGGCGAATTCCTTGGTAACGGCGAAGGCGTTCTGGTCGGTTGCCTCACCGACCGGCAGTACCTTCAGTCCGCGCGGCCCGGCGAGCTTCTTCAACGCCGTCACGGTCTTGTCGATGTCACTGGAGGCGACGGGCTTCGCCTTGGCGCCGTTCTTCTTCGCGTTGAGGAATTCGGCGAGGGTGGAGGCGTATTCCGGAACGACATCGATCTGGCCCTTCTCCAGGGCCGGTTCATACAGCTCGCGATTGGCGAGTGTCTGTACGCGTGCGGTGTATCCGGCATCGTTAATGATCTTGGAATAGATCTCGGCGAGCACCTTCGACTCGGTGAAACCGGCAGAGCCGACGACGATCTCGCCCTTGCCGCCCCCCTTGCCGGTTGCTCCGCCCTTGTCCTCCAGGCTTTCGCCGCTGCATGCGGCCAGCCCGGCCGCCAATGCGATCACTGTGCCCGCGACAACCGCGGTGCGCGACGCGCGTGACGTGCTGCTCATGGGATTCACCATTCGGTTCGTTGAGTTCGGATGTGCTGGTTGGGGCGAGGACCGTGCGGAAGGCAGCTTGGCAAAGCGCCGGCGCCGCGTCAGGCGGGTTTCCCTATCGCGACCGCATCGTCACCACGACCGCCGCGCCGCCCACGGCCCTTGGCGCGGCGCCGCCGCCCCCGCATCGGGTCGAACAGCCGGTCCGCGAGGATCAGCGCGCCCTCAACGGCCAGCGCAAGTACGGCCACCAGCACGGCGCCCGCGACGACCTGCGGGGTGTCGTAGTTGCCGAAGCCCGCGGTGATGATCCGGCCGAGCCCGCCGCCGCCGGCCAGCGCGGCCAGTGTGGCGGTCGCGACGACCTGCACCGTGGCCGACCGCAGCCCGGTCATGATCAGGGGGTAGGCGAGCGGCAGTTCCACCCGCAGCAGGAGCTGCGGGCCCGACATGCCCATCCCCCGGGCCGCCTCGACCACGTCGCGGTCCGCCTCCCGCATCCCCAGATAGGCGTTGGTCAGCAGCGGCGGTATCGCGAACAGCACCAGCGCGATGACCGTCGGCCAGTCGCCCTGCTTCCCCAGCGGGCTGAGCGTCAGCAGCACCAGCACCGCGAAGGTCGGCACCGCCCGCCCGACGTTGGAGAGGTTGACCGCCAGCGTCCCGCCCTTGCCGATGTGCCCCAGCCAGAGCGCCACCGGCAGGGCTATCAGACAGGAGATGACCAGGCAGACCGCGCTGAGCTGGACGTGCTCGCCCAGGCGGTGCCACACCCCTTTTTCCCCGGCCCAGTTGGCGGCCGACGTCAGCCACTGCCAGGCGCCCGTGATCGCGTCCATCGCTCAGGCCACCGCCTTCGTCACCCGTGCCGCGCGCCGCGCACGGGACCTGGCCCGCGCCTGCGCCCGCGTCCACGGCGTCAGCAGCCGCTGGAGTGCCAGCAGCAGCAGATCGGCCACCAGCGCCAGCAGCACGCACAGCACCGAAGCCGTCAGCACCTCCGCCTTGAAGAAGCCCGCCATGCCGCTGGCGATGAGATTCCCCAGGCCGCCGTATCCGACGACGGAACCGATCGTCGTCATCGCCACCGTCGACACCGTGGCGATCCGCAGCCCGGCCACCAACGCCGGTATCGCCAGCGGGAGTTCCACGCCGAACAGCAGCCGCAGCGAGCCGTACCCCATCCCGCGGGCGGCCTCCCTGACCTCGCCCGGCACCGCTTCGAGCCCGGCGAGGATGTTGCGCACCAGGATCGTCAGCGAGTAGAGCACCAGACCCGTGACGACCACCGAGACGGAGACCCCGAAGACCGGCGTCAGCAGGGCGAACATCGCCAGCGAAGGGACCGTGTACAGCACCGTCGTCAGCCCCAGGACCGGCCCGGCGGCGGCCCGCCAGCGCCGGGCGACCAGCGCCAGCGGAAAGGCGATCAGCAGCCCGATGACGACGGACGCGACGGTGATCCCGATGTGCTGGAGCGTCGCGTCCAGCAGCTCCTGGCTCCGGGTGCGGACGTACTCACCGCAGATCCAGTCGTTCGCCTCCAGGCAGCTCGGGCCGCCCGGCTGCCCGGCCGCCTGCGCCACGTGATGTCCGGTCAGCTGTGTCGGCAGGCTCGCCGGCAGCTGTGCCATCAGCTGCGTACCCCACGGCACACTCACCCGTCGTCACCTCCCCCGCCCCTGTCGCTCACATTTTCGGTGACTGTCTGCGACCCTATCCCCCACCACTGACAATCGGCCCGGCCCGCCATTCATCCGCCACATCGCGTTCACAACTGCCTGGTCACAATGGAACCGTCCACCTTGGGGGAAAGATGATCCGCTTCGCGCACGTCACCAAGCGCTACCCCGACGGCACCACCGCCGTCGACGACCTCTCCTTCGAGGTCGCGAAGGGTGAACTCGTCACGCTCGTCGGCCCGTCGGGGTGCGGCAAGACCACGACGATGAAGATGGTGAACCGGCTCATCGAGCCCACCAGCGGCAGCATCCACCTCGACGGCGAGGACATATCCGCCGTCGACCCCGTCGAACTGCGCCGCCGGATCGGCTACGTCATCCAGCAGGTCGGGCTCTTCCCCCACAAAACCGTCCTGGACAACACCGCGACCGTCCCGCACCTCCTCGGCTGGCAGCGCAAGAAGGCACGCGAGCGGGCGGCCGAACTCCTCGACCTGGTCGGCCTGGACCCGGCCGTCCACGGCGACCGCTACCCCGACCAGCTCTCCGGCGGCCAGCGCCAACGCGTCGGTGTGGCCCGCGCACTCGCCGCCGACCCACCCGTCCTCCTCATGGACGAACCCTTCGGCGCCGTCGACCCCGTCGTCCGCGAACACCTCCAGAACGAATTCCTCCGCCTCCAGTCCACCCTCCACAAGACGGTCCTCTTCGTCACCCACGACATCGAGGAGGCGGTCCGCCTCGGCGACCGCATCGCCGTCTACGGAGAGGGCAGGATCGAGCAGTTCGACACCCCGGCGACGGTCCTGGGCGCGCCGGCCACCCCGTACGCAGCCGCCTTCGTCGGCGCGGACCGCGGCCTCAAGCGGCTCTCCGTCACCCCCGTCGAGAGCGGCGACCTCGATACGCCGCCGGTCGTCCGCCTCGACGACCCCGCGGACCGGGCAGCCGCCCTCCTCGCGGCCGACGACGCCTCCTGGGCGGTCGTCCTGGACGCCGACGCGTCCCCGTACGGCTGGGTGTCAGCCGCCGCGCTCGGCGGCCCGGCACCGGACGCCTCCGCCTCGCCCCGCACCACGAAGTCCGCCGCGGGCACCGTCCGCGACCACGCCCGCCCGATGGACGCCGCGCTGCCCCTGGGCGCGCCCCTCAAGGAGGCGTTCAGTGCGATGCTCCAGCACGACGCCGGCTGGATAGCGGTCCTCGACGGCACGGACTACCGCGGCGTCCTCACCCCCGGCCGGCTGCACGCCGCGCTGCGCCGCTCCACCGGCGCCGACGCCGCGCGCATCCCGCGCGCCGAGGTGTCCCTGGACGCGGTGCCCGGAGGCCGCTGACCTGCCGTCCGCCTAGGCCGCGGTGGCGCCCGCGTCGTCCTCGTCGTCCGGCAGCTTGCAGACCCGCTCCAGGAAGATCGCCGCCGCCACCACGGCGGCGCCCGCCAGCACCGAGAGACCGGCGTAGATCGCCTGGTCCCGGCGCGGCGCGACGTCCATGCCCGAGATCAGCAGGAAGACGCCCGCGCCGCCGTACAGCCCCGCGACCAGCGCCGCCACCAGGGCGCTCGCCTGCCCGAACACCACCGCGCGGGCGGCGACCAGCGGATCCACGCCCTTCGCGCCGGGGCGCCGCTCGCGCTGCGCCCGCAGCCGCGCGCGGAACGAGAGGGCGGTGGCGGCCAGCACGGCCGCGATCAGCGCCAGCACGATCGGCGCGGCCAGCGGCACGCTCGGCAGGGTGCCCAGGCTGTCCCACAGCCGGGCGCCGGCCCAGGCCAGCACCCCGGCCACCAGAAACAGCCCGACCAGCACCTTGATTCGTAGCTGCTTCACCGAGCCATCGCCCCTTGCGCCCTCATGGCTGCCCCGCTGTCCTGATCGACTCGTCCGTCACGTACACCCGCGTCCACGCCACCGCGGTCTCCGCGATCACGCCGTGCGTCACGCCGTACGCAACCACATCGCGCGGCCCGGACGCCGTACGCGACCCGCAAGCCTAACGACTACTCGGGCAGGTGCAGTTCCAGGTCGGCGCGCGCCTGCACGCCCTGGCTGCCGACCGAGGCCAGCAGATCGGCGACCGCGCCGTGACCGGGCACCTCGGCCGACGGGTCGACGTCGTGCCACGGCACCAGCACGAAGGCACGCTCGTGGGCGCGCGGGTGCGGCAGCGTCAGCCGCGGGTCGTCGGAGATCACGTCCTGGTAGGCGAGGATGTCGACGTCGATCGTGCGCGGGCCCCAGCGCTCGTCCCGCACCCGCTCGAAGGCTTCCTCGATCGCGTGCCCGCGCTCCAGGAGGGATTCCGGCGGCAGCGTCGTCTTCACCAGCACGACGGCGTTGAAGTACGAGGGCTGCGAGCCCGGGGTCACGCCCCACGGCTCGGTCTCGTACACCGGGGAGACCGCCTTGACCCGCAGTCCCGGGGTGTCCTCCAGTGCGTCGACGGCCCCTTGGAGCGTCTCCAGGCGGTTGCCGAGGTTGCTGCCGAGGGAGATCACGGCGCGCTTCGGGTTGGACAGGGTCACATCCGCCGCGTCCACCTGCTCCACCACGGAGGCGGGCACCGGCTGAACGGTCGGGTCACTGCTGGTCATACTCGACTCCGGGTGATGGTGATGGTCACGTCGTCGAAGGGGACGGTGATCGGGGCATCCGGCTTGTGCACCACCACTTCCACCTCCTGCACCCCCTCGTGCTTCAGGCACTGGGTGGCGATCCGCTCCGCGAGGGTCTCGATGAGGTCGACCGGATCGCCCTCGACGACGGCCACCACCTCCTCGGCCACCACGCCGTAGTGCACGGTCTTCGCGAGGTCGTCGGTGGCTGCTGCCGGGCGGGTGTCGAGCCCCAGCACCAGGTCCACGATGAAGGTCTGGCCCTCCTCGCGTTCTCGGGGGAACACCCCGTGGTGCCCTCGGGCCTTCAGCCCACGCAGCGCGACACGATCCACGCGAATCACTCCCACTGGTCCCACTGGCACCTTTGGCGCCACTGCTCGTCGGAATTCCGGACATGCGCCGAACCCGTCCGGCACACCGCCCGTCGTCGAATCTACCTGCGAACACCGACAGCGCTCGCCCATGGGGGCTATGGACAAGGCCCCTCACTGCTGCTAGGAACCCGCCAGATGGGCCGGGCCCGGACAGCCGTGAGGCCGCCCGCGCGGCCTCCTACCCCGGTTACCCCGGACCGCGTCCCCCACCCCTACCCACACCGCACTTGGCTCGAACGGGTGCGCTCCCGATCACCCCGCTGACGCCCGCCCTCGCCCTGCCACGGCACCCGAAGGCCCGGACGGCGACGTCCCGCGGCCCTCCTCAGACCGCGCCGGGCGCCCCGCCGGGACCGGCCGCGCCGTCCTCGTCGTCGCCGTCCTCGTCACCGTCGCCCTCGCCGTCCGTCAGCACCGGCGAGCCGTGGTGCGACCACACCCGCCAGCCCTCCTCGGTACGCCGGAAGACGTTCGTCGCGACGACCAGTTGGCCGATAAGCGGCCCCACCGACCCGTCGTCCTCGGCGGGCCCGCCGCTGAGGATGTTCTCCGTACACGTCACCAGCGCCGTGTCACCCATCACATCGATCTCGACATCGGTGAGAAAGAACTGGATGTACTCGGTGTTGGCCATGATCAGCGCGTACGAGCGGAGCACCTCGCCACGCCCGCGCAGCACAGGCCACCCGGGATGGACGACGCTGACCTGGCCGTCCAGCCACAACCCGGACATGGCTTCGTGGTCGCCGCGCTCGATGGTCTCGTACAGGGTCGTGTTCGCCTGCTCGACCAGCTCGATGTCCGTACGTGGGCGCAAGCCGCTCACACCGTTCCCGTCGCGTTCGCCGTCATGTCCTCGCGGCCAGCCGTGCCCGCCGCGCGTTCCACCGCGCGGGCCACGCGTACCGCGTCCGCGCTCGCCCGCACCTCGTGCACCCGCACCGCCCAGGCCCCCTCGCGCGCCACGATCGCCGACACCGCCGCCGTCGCCGCGTCCCGCTCCCTGGCCGGCGGCGGGGCGGTTCCTTCACCGCCCGCCAGCACCCTGCCCAGGAACCGTTTCCTCGATGCGGCCACCAGCAGCGGGCGGCCCAGGGCGCGCAGCCTGCCAAGCCGGGCGACCAGCTCAAGATCGTGCCCGGCGTCCTTGGCGAAGCCCAGGCCCGGGTCGATCACTATCCGCTCCGGATCGATGCCGCCCGCCACCGCCCGCTCCATGCTGCGGCCCAGCTCGTCCACGACCTCGCCGACGACGTCCGCGTAGACGGCACGGTTGTTCATGTCGATGGACTGGCCCCGCCAGTGCATCACCACGAACGGGACGTACGCGGCGGCCACCGTCGGCACCATCGCCGGATCGGCGGCGCCCGCACTCACGTCGTTGACCAGCCGCGCCCCCGCCTGCACCGCCTGCTCGGCGACGGCGGCCCGCATGGTGTCGACGGAGACCACGGCGCCCGCGGCGGCCAGCTCCCGTACGACGGGGACGACGCGGCGCAGCTCCTCGGCCTCGTCCACCCGCGCGGCTCCGGGACGGGTCGACTCGCCGCCCACGTCCACCAGGTCCGCGCCCTGCGCCACCAGATCGAGACCGTGTTTGACGGCCAGCTCGGTGTCGAACCACTGGCCGCCGTCGGAGAACGAATCGGGCGTGACGTTCACCACGCCCATCACCGCACAGCGGTCCCAGTCCGGAAGTCCGGCCACCCGGTCACGCGAGGTACTCATGCCACCAGCGTAGGCGGTGTACCAAGGGGCTTTCGTTCGGATCATGCGAGCCCATGATCCGAACGGAAGGCCCTTGCGCCTGCGCGATGGCCACCGGTCGCCGCCCGCGCACCGGTACGGCCCGCTCAGGCCGCGTGCTCCATGGCGCTCGCGGCCGGCCTGGGCGCATCCGTGTGCGCGCAGGGCCGCGGCTCGACGGGCTTGCGGCGGCGCAGCGCCCGCGGCAGGCCCAGCTCCAGATAGCCCTCGGCCTGGAGCGCCGCCAGGCCGATCCGCGGGATGTCCCTGCTGTTGCGGAACACCACGAAGCGCGGCTCCCAGCGGGGCCTGAACTTGTCGTTGAACTTGTACAGCGACTCGATCTGGTACCAGCGGGACAGGAAGACCAGCATGCCGCGCCACACCCGGATGACCGGGCCGGCGCCCAGCTTCTCGCCGCGCTCCAGAGAGGAGCGGAAGACCGCGAAGTTCAGCGACACCTGCTTGATCTTCAGATCGGGCGCGGCCTGCAGCGCGGCGACGATCAGCAGTTCGTTCATCCCGGGGTCGGCGCTGCGGTCGCGGCGCATCAGCTCGAGCGAGATGCCGTCGCCGCCCCACGGCACGTAGTGCTGCATCGCCTTCAGGTCGCCGAAGGCACCGGGCTCCTCGCCGTCGGCGGGCGCCTGGTGCGCGGTGGCTATCACCGCGTCGCCGTCGGTCACCGCGTCGATCCGCCCCAGCGCCATGGAGAAGCCGCGCTCGGTGTCGGTGTCCCGCCAGGCGTCCGCGGCCAGCTGGATGCGCGCCAGCTCGTCCGGCTCCAGGTCGCGCACCCGGCGCACCCGGGTCTCGTAGCCGTTGCGCTCGATGCGCTTGACCATCTGCCGTACGTTGCGCATCGCGCGCCCGGTGAGGCTGAAGTCCGCCACGTCGACGATCGCCTCGTCGCCCAGCTCCAGCGCGTCCATGCCGGTCTCCCGGGTCCACACCTGGCCGCCGGTCTCGCTGCACCCGGTCACCGCCGGCGTCCAGGAGTGCGCCCGCGCCTCCTCCATGAACCGCTCGATCGCGCCGGGCCACGCCTCGACGTCGCCGATCGGGTCGCCGCTGGCGAGCATCACGCCGGAGATCACCCGGTAGCAGACCGCGGCCTTGCCGGTCGGCGAGAAGACCGCGCCCTTGTCGCGGCGGAGCGCGAAGTAGCCGAGCGAGTCGCGGCCCCCGTGCTTGGCCAGCAGCTCCCGCAGCCGCGACTCGTCCTCGTCGGTGAGCCGGGCCACCGGATGCTCCGGACGGAACGCCAGATACGCGGTGGTGGCGAGGGTCAGCAGGCCGAGCGCGCCGAGCGAATAGCCAACGGTGTAGTCGACCCGGTGCGTGTAGGCGATCGGGCCCTCGAAGCCGAACAGGCCCCACAGCACGTGCTGGACCCGCTCCCACAGGGACGGCGAACCGACGATCTTGCCGGGGTGCGAGCTGACGATCACCAGGCCGATGCCGAAGCTGGCGCCGCCCAGCACCACGGCGTTGGCCACCGCCTTCCAGCGGCTGCGCGGGTCGGGCAGCGCGGCGAACTCCTTGCGGTGCCACAGCAGGAACGCCAGCAGCGCCAGCGAAAGCACCGCCCCGATGAAGGAGTGGCGGTAGACGAGCTGCGCGGCGATACCGACCGGGAGCAGCGCCACCGCAGCCGCCCAGGCCCGCCGCTTACGCCGTTTGAGGCCGTGCGCCAGGAGGAGCAGCAGAATGCCGACGACGAGGGACGCGGCGGCGGCCAGCGGGCTGACCGCGCCCGGCAGCACCTCGGCCAGGGCGTGCACCCGGCTGTGCCGGAACCGCGGGAAGATGCCTGCCACGAGGTTGAGCAGACCGATGAGGACACCGGCCGTGCCGACGCACCGCGGCACCGACTCGGGTCGCGGCCCGCGGAGCCAGCGTGGCGTGCGCCACGCAACCGTCTCCGACTTTTCGCCATCTAGCCTGTCAGACATCACTTTCCCGTCGCCCGGGTCGAGAGAACGTGCGAGCCTTGTCGCAGCATCTGGACTTTTTGCGCCCTGTATGACGGCGTTCCAGGGCTCGGGGTTCCATCAGCGGACGGATGGGCCGGCCGCTCGGAAGAAAGCACCTCATGGGTCTCACCAGCAAAAAAGTGCTGATTCTTGCTGTCGTCATCGCCGTGGCGCTGTTCATCGTCACGATCTGGCTCTGGCCGCGGCTCTCCGGCCGCAACTGGCGCACGGTCCTGGGACGCGTCGGACTGCTGCTCGTCACCCAGATATCGCTGTTCGCCGCGGTCGGTCTCTTCGCCAACAACTCGTTCGGCTTCTACGCCTCCTGGGCCGACCTCTTCGGCCAGGAGCAGGAACCGGGTGTGGTGACCACCTACAAGACGGGACCGGACAGCACCCAGCTCCAGACGCTGGGCAGCGAGCGCTTCAGCATCCGCGGCGCGGGCCGCCCGGACGTCGCGGGCCGGATAGACAAGGTCCTGATACGCGGCGAGCAGTCCCACATCACCAGCCCGGCCTTCGTCTACCTCCCGCCGCAGTACTTCCAGCGCGCGCACGCGCACCGGACGTTCCCCGCCGCGGTCGTGCTCACCGGCTACCCGGGCACCGCCGAAGCGCTCTACAAGAAGCTGCACTTCCCGCAGACCCAGCACGACCTGCACAAGCACGGCAAGATGCAGCCGACCGTCCTGGTGATGATGCGCCCGACGGTGGCCCCGCCGCGTGACACCGAGTGCGTGGACGTACCCGGCGGCCCGCAGACCGAGACGTTCTTCACCAAGGACCTGCGCCGCGACATCGCCGGGCACTACCGCGTCGGGCCCGACGCCAAGAGCTGGGGTGTCATGGGCGACTCCACCGGCGGCTACTGCGCCCTGAAGATGACCATGCGCCACCCCGAGTCGTTCTCCAGCGCCGTCGCGCTCTCCGGCAGCTACAAGGCCCCCCTCGACGCCACCACCGGCGCGCTCTTCGGCGGCGACAAGCAGCTGGAGCGCGAGAACAACCTGCTGTGGCGTCAGCAGCACCTGCCGGCCCCGAAGGCGAGCTTCCTGGTCACCAGCAGCAAGCAGGGCGAGGGCAACTACCGCGACACCCTGAAGTTCATCAAGGGGACGAAGTCCCCCTCGCAGGTCGCGTCGATCATCCTCGACAGCGGCGGCCACAACTTCAACACCTGGCGCCGGGAGATCCCGGCCGCCATGGAATGGCTAGGCGGCCGGCTCAAGGTCTGACCCTCAGGACGAACCCCCACCTCACGGCCCGTACGCTCCCGTACGGGCCGTGACGCGTTTCCGGACGGCCGTCAGCGGGCCAGTATCAGGCTCATCGCCTCGGCGCGGGTGGCCGGGTCACGGAGCTGCCCGCGCACCGCCGACGTGGTGGTCTTCGCCCCGGGCTTGCGGACGCCGCGCATGGTCATGCACATGTGCTCGCACTCGATGACGACGATGACGCCGCGCGGCTCCAGGATGTTCATCAGCGAGTCGGCGATCTGCGTCGTCAGCCGCTCCTGGACCTGCGGGCGGCGGGCGAACACATCGACCAGCCGGGCCAGCTTCGACAGGCCGGTGATCTTGCCGTCGGTCGACGGGATGTAGCCGACGTGCGCGACGCCGACGAACGGCACCAGGTGGTGCTCGCAGCTCGACGTGACCTCGATGTCCTTGACCAGCACCATTTCGTCGTGGCCGAGGTCGAACGTCGTCGTCAGCACGTCCTCAGGCTTCTGCCACAGCCCGCCGAAGATCTCCCTGTACGCGCGCGCCACCCGGTTCGGCGTCTCCCGCAGGCCCTCGCGGTCCGGGTCCTCGCCGACGGCGATGAGCAACTCGCGGACGGCGTCCGCGGCGCGCTTCTCGTCGAACTCGCCGATCGCGCCTTCGCCGTCCAGCGTCACAGGGTCGGTCATGTGGTGCCTCGTTCCTTCTGCGCCGGCTCCCCCATGCGGAATGCCGCGCCTCCAGGCTAGAACCTGTGAGGCGCGGCATTCATTCCGGGTCCGTTCGGGCCCTGGCGATCAGCTCTCCGGGTGGTTTTCCTCCGGGGCTTCCGCCTTCTCCGTGGAGACCGTGGCGGTCGTGGGCACCGTGCCGTTGGCCGGCGACAGCTCCCGGGGGGACAGCACCGGCGGGCGGGTCGACGGCGTACGTCGCGAGGAACCGGTCCACGCCGGGCGGGCCGGGCGCTTCACGATGTGCTTGAAGACCTCGGCGATCTCCTCCTTGCCCAGCGTCTCCTTCTCCAGGAGCGTCAGGACGAGGTTGTCGAGCACGTCGCGGTTCTCGACCAGGATCTCCCACGCCTCGTTGTGCGCGGTCTCGATGAGCTTCTTGACTTCCTCGTCGACCAGCGCGGCGACCTCTTCGGAGTAGTCACGCTGGTGGCCCATCTCGCGGCCCAGGAAGGGCTCGGAGTTGTCGGTGCCGAACTTGATGGCACCGAGACGCTCGGTCATGCCGTACTGCGTGACCATCGCGCGGGCCGTGGCGGTGGCCTTCTCGATGTCGTTCGCCGCGCCCGTGGTCGGGTCGTGGAAGACCAGCTCCTCCGCCGCGCGCCCGCCCAGCATGTATGCCAGCTGGTCGAGCATTTCGTTGCGGGTGGTGGAGTACTTGTCCTCGTCGGGCAGGACCATGGTGTAGCCCAGGGCCCGGCCGCGGGACAGGATCGTGATCTTGTGGACCGGGTCGGAGTTCGGGGAGGCCGCCGCGACCAGGGCGTGTCCGCCCTCGTGGTACGCGGTGATCTTCTTTTCCTTGTCCGACATGATCCGGGTCCGCTTCTGCGGACCGGCCACGACGCGGTCGATCGCCTCGTCCAGGAAGTGATTGTTGATCAGCTTCGCGTCACTACGGGCCGTCAGCAGGGCGGCTTCGTTCAGGACGTTGGACAGGTCGGCACCGGTGAAGCCGGGGGTCCGCTTGGCGACGGCCGTGAGGTCGACGTCCGAGGCGACCGGCTTGCCCTTCTGGTGCACCTTGAGGATTTCCAGCCGGCCCTGCATGTCCGGACGGTCGACGGCGATCTGCCGGTCGAAACGGCCGGGACGCAGCAGCGCCGGGTCGAGGATGTCCGGGCGGTTCGTGGCGGCGATGAGGATCACGCCGCCCTTCACGTCGAAGCCGTCCATCTCGACGAGCAGCTGGTTCAGCGTCTGCTCGCGCTCGTCGTGGCCACCGCCGAGACCCGCACCGCGGTGCCGGCCGACGGCGTCGATCTCGTCGACGAAGACGATCGCCGGGGCGTTCGCCTTGGCCTGCTCGAAGAGGTCGCGCACCCGGGAGGCACCGACACCGACGAACATCTCGACGAAGTCGGAGCCGGAGATCGAGTAGAACGGCACGCCGGCCTCGCCCGCGACGGCGCGCGCCAGCAGCGTCTTGCCCGTTCCGGGCGGGCCGTACAGCAGCACACCCTTCGGGATCTTGGCGCCGACGGCCTGGAACTTCGCCGGCTCCTGGAGGAACTCCTTGATCTCGTGGAGTTCCTCGACCGCCTCGTCCGACCCCGCGACGTCCGAGAACGTCGTCTTGGGCGTGTCCTTGGTGATCAGCTTCGCCTTCGACTTCCCGAAGTTCATCACCCGGGAGCCGCCGCCCTGCATCTGATTCATCAGGAACAGGAAGACGACGACGATGAGGACGAAGGGGAGCAGCGACAGCAGCACACCGACGAACGGGTTCTGCTTCGACGGGGAGACGGTGTAACCGTCCTTGATCTCGCCGGTCTGGTACTTGGCCTGCAGGTTCTTGGCCACGTCGACGCCCTGGTCGCCGATGTAGCTCGCCTGGAGCTTGTTGGAGCCTTGGATCTTGTTGTCGCCCGACAACTCGACCTTGATCTTGTTCTCGTCGCCGGTCGTCAGCTCGGCGGATTTCACCTTGTTGTCAGTGATCGCCTTGACGACCTGACCGGTGTCCACCGTCTTGTAGCCGCCGGACGAGCCGACGACCTGCATCAACACGACCACGGCGAGGACGGCCAGCACGATCCACATGACCGGCCCACGGAAGTATCGCTTCACGTCCATCCATACGGAGCCGACACGGCCCCGTCCCTCCTGCCACAGTGAGGCACAACAGCCCCGTGGAGGGCTGGTCGTGCGTACGGTGTATTACTGGCCCGAAAAATGAGTGCCTTCGGACGGTACCCCAGCATTGTCACCCGACGCCGCCGCCCACGGTTAACAATGAAGCCTCGGATTCCGTTCCCGCTGCTTCAACGGCGGGCGGCCCCGAGGGGTTCCCGCCGCGGCACAACGGCTGCTCCGGGCCCTCGCCGGCCGATGGTGGCCGACGAGTGGTGGTGCGTCCCTCAGCCGCCGTACACGTGCGGCGCGAGGGTGCCGACGAACGGCAGGTTCCGGTACTTCTCCGCGAAGTCCAGGCCGTAGCCGACGACGAACTCGTTGGGAATGTCGAAGCCGACCCACTTCACGTCGAGGGCGACCTTGGCTGCCTCCGGCTTGCGCAGCAGCGTGCAGACCTCCAGCGAGGCCGGCTCGCGCGAGCCGAGGTTCGACAGCAGCCACGACAGCGTCAGGCCGGAGTCGATGATGTCCTCGACGATCAGGACGTGCTTGCCCTTGATGTCGGTGTCGAGGTCCTTGAGGATGCGGACCACGCCGGAGGACTGGGTGCCCGCGCCGTAGGAGGAAACGGCCATCCAGTCCATGGTGACGGGGGTGGACAGCGCGCGCGCCAGGTCCGCCATCACCATCACGGCGCCCTTGAGGACTCCGACGATGAGCAGGTCCTTGCCCGCGTACTCCGCGTCGATCTTCGCTGCCAGCTCGGCCAGCTTGGCGTCGATCTCTTCTTTGCTGATGAGCACCGACTGAAGGTCGGAACCCATGTCCTTGTCGTCCACCCGTGCCACTCTCGCTCGGTTCGGTGTTCATGTCAGTCGTGAGACTGGTGAAGCGGGGCAGTCCTGCGGCTCAGCCCTGCCGAATGACCAGTCTGCCACCCTGCCGTCGAACACCGACCCGCCCGGGGAGGTTGATGGCGCCCTGACCACGCCAGGCGGTGATCAGCCGGTCCACTTCCTCGACGTGGCGGGCGAAGAGCGAACCGGCCGGCGCACCCGCCGTGATGGCGGCCCTGCGCAGCACCCGGCGGCGTACCGCGGCGGGCAGCGCGAACAGCCCGGCGACGTCCAGGGCGCCGTCCTCGACGAGGACCGTCCGCTCCGCGTCGGCCGCCCAGCAGTCCAGGGCGTCGGCGTCGTCACGGGAGAGCTGCGCGGTACGGGCCAGGGCCTCCACGACGCCTTTGCCGAGGGCCTTTTCGAGCGCGGGCAGCCCTTCGTGGCGCAGCCGGGAGCGGGTGTAGGAGGGGTCGGCGTTGTGCGGGTCGTCCCAGACCGGCAGCGACTGGATCAGGCATGCCTTGCGGGCGGTCTGGCGGTCGAGTTCCAGGAAGGGGCGCCGGTAGCGGCCGTTGCGTCCTGTGGTGGCGGCCATGCCGGAGAGCGAGCGGGTGCCGGAGCCGCGGGCGAGGCCGAGCAGGACGGTCTCCGCCTGGTCGTCGCGGGTGTGGCCGAGGAGGACGGCGGCGGCGCCGAGGCGGTCGGCGGTCGCGTCGAGTGCGGCGTAGCGGGCGTCGCGGGCGGCGGCTTCGGGGCCGCCTCCCTTGCCGACGGAGACGGCGACCGACTCGACCGGGTCGAGCCGCAGGCCGCGCAGCCGCAGCACGACCTCGGCCGCGCGGATGTCGGAGCCGGCCTGGAGGCCGTGGTCGATGGTCACGCCGCCCGCCCGGACGCCGAGCTTGGGCGCTTCGAAGGCGAGGGCGGAGGCGAGCGCCGTGGAGTCGGCGCCGCCGGAGCAGGCGGCGAGCACGAGCGGGGGCTCGGCCGATTCCTGCGCGCAGTGCTGGTTCAACACGTCGTGGAGTACGCGGCGGACCGCCAGGCGTATCGCGGCGACCGCTGGATGGGGACCCATGTCCGTTTCCAATCGTTCAGCTGGGGAGCCTCGGCGCGTGACGAGCAATTCGTCACACAGAGTGCCTAGATGGTGACAGAGGCGAGCAGTTCCCCGAGCATTGCACGCCTATCCATCGGTCACGGTCCCTCAGAAGGGTGATTGAGGGGGCATTCATCTGCCGTGCGAGGTGTGTGCGGCTCCCAGCTGCCTTACCGTGCCTCCCCTTCTCGGACGCGACGTCCCGGACCGGCCTAACCCCGCACGCGGGCGACCCAGTCGGCGGGCGCGGCGATCTCCTGCTTGGTGGGGAGGGTGTTCGGCGAGGTCCAGACGCGGTTGAAGCCGTCCATGCCGATGTCGTCGACGACGGCGCGCACGAACCGCTCGCCGTCGCGGTACTGCCGCAGCTTGGCGTCCAGGCCGAGGAGCTTGCGCAGCGCCAGGTCGAGCCGTCCTGCGCCGCTGGCCCTGCGCTTCTGGAACTTCTCGCGGATCTCCGCGACGGAGGGCACGACGTCGGGGCCCACGCCGTCCATGACGAAGTCGGCGTGGCCCTCCAGGAGGGACATCACGGCGGTCAGCCGGCCGAGGATCTCGCGCTGGACGGGGGTCTGCACGAGGTCGACGAGGGAGCGCCCGCCGTCCTCGCCCTCCTCGCCCTCGGGCCTGGCGCCGGCCAGCGACTGGGCGGCCTCGCGCAGCCGCTCCAGGAGGGTGCCGGGGTCGATGTCGGTCTCCGCGAGGAAGGACTGGATCTCGCCCTCGATGTGGTCGCGCAGCCAGGGGACGGCGGTGAACTGGGTGCGGTGGGTCTCTTCGTGCAGGCACACCCACAGGCGGAAGTCGTGCGGGTCGACCTCAAGCTCCCGTTCGACGTGCACGATGTTCGGCGCGACGAGCAGCAGCCTGCCGCCCTGGGCCGCGGCGGGCAGTTCGCGGGATGCCGGGGCGAACGTCTCGTACTGGCCGAGGACGCGGGAGGACAGGAACGACAGCAGCATGCCCAGTTCGACGCCCGTCACCTTGCCGCCGACGGCGCCGAGCACGGCTCCCCCGGGGCCGTTGGAGCGGCGGGTCTCCATCTTGTCCAGCAGCGGCTTGAGCACCGCGCGGAACCCGGCGACGTTGGCCTTGATCCAGCCGGTCCTGTCGACGACCAGGACCGGGGTGTCGTGCGGCGCCTCGCCCGCGGGGCCCGGCTGTGCCATCCGCGTGAAGGCGCGGACGTGTTCCTCCGATGACCTGGCGTGCCTGCGCAGCTCGGCGACGATCGCCCGCGCCTCGTCGCGGCTCACCTCTGGACCGGGCCGCACGAACCGGGTCGCGGTCGCCACCGCGAGATTCCAGTCGACCATCTCGACACCACCGATGCTCGTCATGCGTTCACGGTACGTGGGCAGTTGGCTCGGGGGTAGCCGACCGGGGTTTTGCGGTGCGGGCGCCTGCCGCCGCGCGGCCCGGGATTCAGCGGCAGCCGCAGTTGGCGACCGCCGACGCGAGGGTGTCGAGCGCCTCCTGGGCGCCCTGGGCGTCGGTGGTGCCGCTGGTCATGAAGGCGAAGACCAGCAGCCGTCCGTCGGCGTCGACGACGGTGCCGGCCAGGGTGTTCACGCCGGTGAGGGTGCCGGTCTTGGCCCGTACCGCGCCGGCGCCCGCGGTGTGGCTGTAGCGGTCGCTGAGGGTACCGGTGAAGGCGGCGACGGGCAGGCCGGTGACGATCGGGCGCAGCTCGGGGTGGTCGGGTGCGGAGGCGCGCAGCAGGAGGTGGGAGAGGAGTCCAGCGGTGACCTTGTCGTCGCGGTCGAGGCCGCTGCCGTCGGCGAACTTCGCGCCGGCCAGCGGCAGCTTCCGGTCGGCGAGGGCCTTGCGTACGGCGGTGGCGGCGCCGGCGAAGCTGGCGGGCTCGCCCGCGCGGACGGCGGTCTGCCGGGCAAGACCTTCGGCGATGTCGTTGTCGCTGTGGGTCAGCATCCGTTCGACGAGGTCGGACAGCGGCAGCGAGCGGACCGCGGCGATCCGGTCGGCCTTCTTCTTGGGGGCGTGGGCCGCTGCCGGGGTGCCCCGGACGTCGATGCCGCGGGCGCGGAGCAGGCCGGCGAAGGCACGGGCCGCGGCGGCGGCCGGGTCGGCGTCCCGTGGCGCCGTGCCGTGGTCGCTGTCGTCGAGCCGTCCCTCGTCGGCCATCAGGGCGCTGACCGGGGCGATGTTCTCGTTGGGGCCGATGGGGTGCAGGCGGGGCCCGGAGTAGAGCGAGGTGTCGTAGCCGATGGCGACCTCGGTGGTGCCGCGTTTCTTGAGCGTGCGGGCGGTGTCGTCGGCGAGGGTGCGCAGGTTGGCGGGGCGCTGGTCGGCGGGGCCCCGGGGCGGGCGGGCGGTGAGCGTCGGGTCGCCGCCGCCGACGAGCACGATGCGGTGCTTGCCCGCGCCCTTGCCCTTCCCGCCCTTCCCTGGGGCCGCCACGACGGTGGTCAGGATGCGGTGGTCGGGCCCGAGCGTGGACAGCGCGGCGGTGGCGGTGGCGAGCTTGACGGTGGAGGCGGGGGTCGAAGCGGCGTGCGGCTCGGCGCTGAAGATTTCCCGCCCGGAGGCGACGTCGAGGACGGACGCGCTGCGCAGCGGGCCCAGCGCCTCGCTCTTGAGCAGCGGGGCGAGCGCGTCGGACAGCCCGGCCTTGGTGGGCGCGGGCGCCGCGGCGCGGTCCGACGTGCCCTGGGCGGGGGTGCCGAGCGCGGGCAGGACCTGCGGGGTGCCGGGGCCCGGATCCGCTCCCGGGCCGGGTGCTCCGGCGTGATGCTCGCCACCTGTTCGGGCCGCTGCCCCTGCGCGGGCCCGCTCGGCCGTACGCTGACCCGAGTCCCACGGCCCGGCCGTCGCCACCGCGGCGGTCGCGACCGCCAGACCGGCGACGGCGGACACCGTGGTCAGCCGCCAGGTCTGCCGCGTACGCAGCGGTGCGGACCGCCATGCCTGTGCTGCGTCACGCCCGGCCGCCTGCGCGGTGCGCGACGCGGTGCGCGCGGCGGACTTCGCCGACCGTTGCGCCGACTGCCATCTGACCTGCCACGATCCGGTCTCCGGCACCTCGGACCAGCCCCTTTCGCCACCACACACCTGCGTGGGGGACACTTAATCACCAGACCTATGTGTTGATCATGGAGGAGCCACCCGTGGAGTTCGACGTCACCATCGAGATCCCGAAGGGTTCGCGGAACAAGTACGAGGTGGACCACGAGACCGGTCGGATCCGCCTGGACCGTCGACTCTTCACCTCGACCAGCTACCCCGCCGACTACGGATTCGTCGAGAACACCCTGGGCGAGGACGGCGACCCGCTGGACGCGCTGGTCATCCTGGACGAGCCGACCTTCCCCGGTTGCCTCATCAAGTGCCGCGCCATCGGCATGTTCCGGATGACGGACGAGGCCGGCGGCGACGACAAGCTGCTGTGCGTGCCCGCGTCCGACCCGCGCGTGGAGCACCTGCGGGACATCCACCACGTCTCGGAGTTCGACCGCCTGGAGATCCAGCACTTCTTCGAGGTCTACAAGGACCTGGAGCCCGGTAAGTCCGTCGAGGGCGCGAACTGGGTCGGCCGCACCGAAGCCGAGGCCGAGATCGAGGCGTCGTACAAGCGCCTGGAGGCGCAGGGCGGCGCCCACTGACGTGGCCCTTTCCGGGGGCCTTCACCGGCCCCCGGTTCCGGCGCGTGCGCTGATTTTCGTACGCGAACGGGCGGCACCCGGTCGGGGTGCCGCCCGTTCGTGCGTGTCGGGGCGGGCGGGCGCGCCGGAAGGGCCGTCGGGCCCGGGTCAGAAGCCGCGGGTGCGCTTGGCGGCGCGGCGTCCGCCGCCGACCGCCTCGGGTCCTGGGGCGCGGAGGAACAGCCGGGCGACCTCGCCTCCGAGGTTCACGCCGACGGCGATGGCCAGCGCCAGCGAGACCGCCTTGATCAGCGACGAGATGCCGTCGAGAAGGTTGCCCTGGGCGAAGTTGAGCAGCCCGAAGTACGTGGCGCTACCGGGCAGCAGCGGGCCGATGGCCGCGGTGACGTAGGGCAGCGCTGAGGCGTAGCGGTAGCGGGAGAGCAGCTGTCCGAAGAGGCCGACGAGGCCGGCGGCGATGGCGGTGGCGGGCACCGCGTCGAGCCGCGCGACGTTGGCGAGGGCGCCGTAGACGACCCAGGCCACCCCGCCGTTCAGCGTGGCGAAGGCGACGGTGTGACGTTCCTGCTGAAGCAGCACACAGAACGCCAGCGCCAGCAGCATGGACGCGCCGATCTGCACCACCGGCTCGTTGTAGACGTGCAGCGCCTCCTCGGGGTTGAGGCGCCTGAGCCCCGGATTCACCTGGAGCCCGATGTACAGCACGCCGAGCACGCCGACGACGATGCCGACGATGAGGTAGCCGACTTCCAGGAGACGCGCGGACGCGGTGATGTAGTAGCCGGTCAGGCCGTCCTGGACGCCGGCGACCAGCGCCCGTCCCGGGATCAGCGCGAACAGCCCACCGGTGATCACCGCGGACGCCTGCACGTTGGCGTGGATCAGGCCGAAGCCGACGCCCATCATGGCGGGCGGCATCGCGGCCACCACGAACTGGTAGAACTCGGGCAGCCCGCGCCCGGACGCCAGCCAGGCGAGCCGGTCGCCGAGCATCGAGCCGATCGCCGCCGCGACGAACACCAGCAGCCCGCCGCCGACCAGCATGGAGGCGGCGCCGGACAGCAGCCCGGAGGCCAGCGTCAGCGCCCAGCTGGGGAACGGGTGGCGGTTACGGCGGATCTCGGCGAGGCCGCGGTACGCCTCTTCGAGGGTGATGCCATCGGACGTGATGTCGTCGACGAGCCGGAAGACCGCGGACAGCCGGGTGTAGTCGACGCCGCGCCGCCGCACCGTCCTGCTGGCCGTGACGGGGTCGTCGACCAGCGAGGGCTGGTACGAGATGGACAGCAGCGTGAAGGTGACGGTGGGCTCGACCCGCTCCAGGCCGTAGGCGTGCGCGACGCCGAACATCGCGGCCTCGACGTCCTCGGCGCCCTCGCCGCCTGCCAGCAGGATCTCGCCGATACGGAGCGTCAGGTCGAGCACGCGCGGGACGGCGGGCCCGGTCTCGTCGGTCCGCTCGGTCCGCTCGGGGATCGGGCGCTCGTGGACCGGCATCCGCAGCATGGTGCGCATCCGGTCCTGCCAGGGCGCCTCTTTGGTGAGGCTGATGACGGGGATGCCGTGCGGCGGTGTGAAGGCCGGGAATCCGCCGGGCGGCGCGAACGCCGAGCCCTCCTGCTCCGCCGGTGCCTCCGGACGCAGCCCTTCGGGCAGCGCGAACTCGGATGTGGTGCTGCTCTCGTCCTCGGGCAGCGGCGGGTACGGCACGCCCATCGGCGGGGTGAAGGCGCTGCGCGCCTCGTCGGGTGTCGGCTTCCGGTCCTCGTCGAACGGCTCGGGGCCGTTGCCCGACGAGGTGGTGCCGTTGCCGTTCCGCGCGCTCTTGGAGCCGTTCTGGGAGTGCGGTGTGCCGTTGGTGCCGCGCTGGCCGCGCTGTGGGTCCGACGCCACGTCTCTTCGCTCCTCGTACGCCTCATGCGACCGTCAAGGACACGATGCCTGATGGCGTCCCGGTGCGCGCGGGCCGGGGGGTGTTTCCCGGTCGCCCTACGGGCCGGCGAGGGTGGTTCGGGGGTGCGCCGGCGTGCCGCGGAGGTGCGGCCCGCGCTCCGGGTGCGGGTCCTGCACCGGCTGCGCGCCCCCGGTGCGCCCGCCGCCGCCTGCCGCGGAGCGGCGCGGCGCCCGTACGGGTGTCAGCGCTTGGCGTGCCGGCCGCGGCGTCCGTCGCCGCCGTTCGGCTGCGGGGCGGCGGCCTGGCCCGGCACCTCGGCCGCGGCTGCCTTCTTGGCCTTGCCGCGGGCCCTGAGGAACTCGACGGCGATCGGCACCACCGAGATCAGCACGATCAGGACCAGCATGGCCTCGATGTTCTTGTGCACGAACTCGATGTTGCCCAGCGCGGCGCCGAGCAGCGTGACACCCGCGCCCCACAGGGTGCCGCCGATGATGTTGAAGATCAGGAACGAGCGGTAGTTCATCCGGCTCACACCGGCGATGATCGGCGTGAACGTCCGCACGATCGGGACGAAGCGGGCCAGGATCAGCGACTTGGGGCCGTACTTCTCGAAGAAGTCGTGGGCCTTCTCGACGTTCTCCTGCTTGAACAGCCGGGAGTCGGGCCGCTTGAACAGCGAGGGGCCGACCTTGCGCCCGAAGAGATAGCCCGCCTGATCGCCGAGCACCGCGGCCAGCACGACCAGCGCGCACACCGCCCACAGCGGCAGGTCGATCTTGTTGGTGGTCACCAGCAGGCCGGTGGTGAACAGCAGCGAGTCGCCCGGCAGGAAGAAGCCGATCAGCAGGCCGGACTCCGCGAAGACGATGACCAGGACGCCGATCAGGCCGTACGTCGCGATCAGGTAATCCGGGTCCAGCCACTGGGGGCCGAGCGCGAGAGTGTTCACGGGGTGAAGGCTCCTGGGTCGAGGGCGCCGGATCGCGCAGTGCGACGGGGAAGCGACGGGGATACGGGCGCAGTGTGCGGCCCCAAGCTATCAACGCCGGATGACGGCCCGTGGTTCCATCCGGCCCCGCGGACGGCCGCACCCCCGCGGTTGTCCCGGACGGACTGGCCCGGCGGACCGAACCACGCAATGCTGATCGCCAAGGAGGTGCACCCATGGGCATCGAGGAGTACGGCGGCGGACAGCAACCCCAGTCCGACGTCCTGGTGGTGACGACGAACGACGTACCCGGTTTCGCCGTGCAGCAGGTCATCGGCGAGGTATTCGGACTGACCGTCCGCTCCCGCCACTTGGGAAGCCAGATCGGCGCCGGGCTGAAGTCGATGATCGGCGGCGAGCTGAAGGGCCTGACCAAGACCCTGGTCGAGACGCGTAACCAGGCCATGGAGCGCCTGGTCGAGCAGGCCCGCTCGCGCGGCGCGAACGCGGTGCTGATGTTCCGCTTCGACGTCACCGAAGCGGCCGACGTCGGCACCGAGGTGTGCGCCTACGGCACCGCGGTGGTACTCGCCCCGCAGAGCTGACCCGGCGCGGCCGGCCCGGGGGCGCGCTCCCCGGACCGGCCGCCGCACCGCCGTACGACGACCGCGCCGCAGGTCAGGCCCGCCGCGCCGCGTTGGCCAGGATGGCGTCGCGCAGGTAGACGGCCAGGCCGGGGCGGATCGCCTCGTAGGTGGCGGTGAACCGCTCGTCGTCGACGTACATCCTGCCGATCCCGGTGTGGATCTCGTAGGTGCAGTCGTAATACGCCCGGCAGATGAACTGCCGGTGCTCCTCGGCGACCGCCGTCGCCTCGTCGGACGCCGGGTCCGCCCCCGCGTCGAGGAGGGCGGCCATCCGCTCGTGGACGGCGTCCATCTCGGCGGTCAGCCGCTTCCAGTCGTCCTTGGTGTACGCGGCGGTCCTGCGCTGCGACTCGCGGTACGCGTCCGTCCTGCCCCAGCGCTCGTGGACCTCGTCCTCGTACACGTCGGGGTCGAAGTCGCCGAACACCTCGAACTTCTCCTCCGGTGTGAGCCGTACGTTCATCCTTCGTGCCTCCATCGCCTTGTCGACGGCCGCGGCCATCTCCTGGAGCCGGCCGATCCGCTCGCCGAGCAGCTGCCGCCGGCGCCGCAGGTGTGCGAGCGGATCGGCGTCCGGGTCGTCCAGGAGCACCGCGACCTCGTCGAGCGGAAAGCCGAGCTCCCGGTAGAAGAGGATCTGCTGGAGCCGGTCCAGATCGGTATCGGTGTACCGCCGGTGACCTGCGTGATTACGCGCGCCGGGCACCAGCAGGCCGATCTCGTCGTAGTGGTGCAGGGTGCGCACCGTGACCTTGGCGATGCCCGCGATCCGTCCCACCGGGTAACTCATGTCCGCTCCTTTCCCGGTACGTGTGCCACGCTCCCCCCTCCCGCCGCGTGAGGTGCAAGTCCGCATCCTGAAAAGGCGTGCGGGGGAACGGCCCCGGGGTGCGATCCTTCGTCCCATGCTGGGGATAACGGACCTTTCCACGTATCTGGCGGGCCTCGCGCTGATCATTCTGCTGCCGGGCCCGAACTCGCTGTACGTCGTCTCGGTGGCGGCCAGGCGCGGCCCGCGCGTCGCCTACCGCGCGGCGGCCGGAGTGCTCTGCGGCGACACGGTGCTGATGACGCTGTCGGCGGGCGGCGTGGCCTCGCTGCTGCAGACCAGCCCGGTGCTCTTCACGATCGTCAAGTTCGCGGGCGCCGGCTATCTGACCTGGCTGGCGTTCGGAATGCTGCGCGGCGCGGTGGCCCTGTGGCGCGGCCGGGAGGCACGCCGGGCCGCCCGCGAGGGGGAGCAGGCGGAGCCGAAGGCGGCCGTCGAGCGGCCGTACCGCAGGGCGCTGGTGGTCAGCCTGCTCAACCCGAAGGCGATCTTGTTCTTCATCTCTTTCTTCGTGCAGTTCGTGGACCCGTCGTACGCGCACCCGGTGCTGTCGTTCCTGACGCTGGGCGCCTGGGCGCAGCTGTTCAGCTTCACGTACCTGTCGGTCCTGATCTTCAGCGGGACGTACCTGGCGGCGACCTTCCGGCGCCGCCGCAAGCTGACGGCCGGTCTGTCGGCGGGCGCGGGCGCGGCGTTCCTCGGCTTCGCGGCGAAGCTGTCGATGGCCAGCGCGGGCTGATCCGGCCGCTGCGCCCTTTGGCCGTACACCGCAGGCCACCGCACCTCCTGCGCCCCTATGTTCGGGGTCAGGAGGTGCGCCATGTCCCCGCCCGACGCCCCTGACGGACACGAAGGACCCGCAGGACCGGCCGTCAACGTAGCGGTCATCTACTACTCGTCGACCGGCACCGTCGCCCAGCTCGCCCAGCTCATCGCGGACGCGGCCGAGCACGCCGGGGCCGCGGTGCGGCTGCGCAGGGCGGCCGAGCTGGCGCCGCAGGCCGCCGTCGAATCCAACCCGGCCTGGGCGGCGAACGCCGCCGCCACCGCCGACATCCTGGAGGCCGTCCCCGAGGACATGCTCTGGGCGGACGCGGTGATCTTCGGCACCCCCACGCGCTTCGGCAACGTGACGTCCCAGCTCAAGCAGTACATCGACACCCTGGGCGGCCTCTGGCAGCAGGGCAGGCTGGCCGACAAGGTCTACAGCGGCTTCACCGCGACCGCGACCCGGCACGGCGGCCAGGAATCCACCCTGCTCGCGCTCTACCAGACCGTCCACCACTTCGGCGGCGTCCTCGTCGCCCCCGGCTACACCGAACCGGCGAAGTTCTCCGACGGCAATCCGTACGGCACTTCGCACGTCGGCGGTCCCGACACCCCGCTCGACGACGACGCCCGCACCGCGGCCGGAATCCAGGCCCGGCGCGTGGTGAAGCTCACCCGGGCGCTCAAGTCCGGTCTCTCCGGCACGGATTGAGGGGCACCCGCGGCAGATGACTCTCCACAAAGGCGCATCCGGCGGCGACCGCGAGCGGGCCCGGCACCCGGTCAACCCGTTCTACGGCGAGGCGGACCCGGTCGCCGGCATGAGCAGCTCGCCGTCCCGGCACACCCTGCCCGAAGGCCCCGTCTCCCCGCACACCGCCTACCAGTTCGTGCACGACGAGCTGATGCTGGACGGCAACGCCCGCCTCAACCTGGCGACCTTCGTCACCACCTGGATGGAGCCGCAGGCCGGGGTCCTGATGGCCGAGTGCCGGGACAAGAACATGATCGACAAGGACGAGTACCCGCGCACCGCCGAACTGGAGAAGCGCTGCGTGGCGATGCTCGCCCACCTGTGGCACGCGCCCGACCCGTCGGCCACCGTCGGCTGCTCGACGACCGGGTCGAGCGAGGCGTGCATGCTCGCCGGGCTGGCCTTCAAGCGGCGCTGGGCGCTGCGCAACAAGGACCGCTATCCCGGCAGCGCCAGGCCCAACCTCGTCATGGGCGCCAACGTCCAGGTCTGCTGGGAGAAGTTCTGCAACTTCTGGGAGGTGGAGGCGCGCCAGGTGCCCATGGAGGGCGACCGCTTCCACCTCGACGCCGAGTCCGCCGCGGCACTCTGCGACGAGAACACCATCGGCGTGGTGACGGTGCTCGGCTCGACCTTCGACGGTTCGTACGAGCCGGTGGCCGAGGTGTGCGCGGCGCTCGACGCTCTCCAGGAGCGCACCGGGCACGACATCCCGGTGCACGTCGACGGGGCGTCAGGCGCCATGATCGCGCCGTTCCTCGACCCCGAACTGCCCTGGGACTTCCGGCTGCCGCGGGTCGCCTCCATCAACACGTCGGGCCACAAGTACGGCCTGGTCTACCCGGGCGTCGGCTGGGCGCTGTGGCGGGACACCGACGCGCTGCCCGAAGAGCTGGTCTTCCGCGTCAACTACCTGGGCGGCGACATGCCGACCTTCGCCCTGAACTTCTCCCGGCCCGGCGCGCAGGTCGCCGCGCAGTACTACACGTTCCTGCGGCTCGGCCGGGACGGTTTCCGCGCCGTCCAGCAGGCCACCCGCGACGTGGCCCGCTCGATGACCGAACGCATCGGCGCGCTGGGCGACTTCCGCCTGCTCACCCACGGCGACGAGCTGCCGGTCTTCGCCTTCACCACCGCCGACGACGTCACCGCCTTCGACGTCTTCGACGTGTCCCGGCGGATGAAGGAACGCGGCTGGCTGCTGCCCGCCTACACCTTCCCGCCGCACCGCGAGGACCTGTCCGTACTGCGGGTGGTCTGCCGCAACGGCTTCTCGCTCGACCTCGCCGACCTCTTCCTCGCCGACCTGATCCAGCTGCTGCCCGAACTGCGCCGCCAGGAATGCCCGTTGGGCCGCTCGGAGGCGGAGGCGACGGCCTTCCACCACTGACCGGCGCCGGTGGCCTGGCCGCGCCGCTCAGCCACCGCCGGGGCCGTCGTCCCCCTCGGCGTCCCGCCCCGCGCGTCCCGGCCGGCCGCGCTCCCCCGCCGCGTACGGGTTGGCGGCGCCGTCCGGAAGCACCCCGACGAACGGATCGCCCTCCCCGGCGAACACATACGCACCGCCCTCGATCCGCTCGATCAGGCCGCGCGTCCACGCGGCGCCGCTGTCCGCCGAGTGCACCCACATGTTCATGATCTCGCCGATGTGGCCGAACACTTCGGGGCCGCCATCGGGTGCGTAGTACTCGGTGACCGTGGCTCGCCACTCCGCCAGCGCCCGCACCCGCTCCCTGAGCAGCGCCACCGCGTCGGCGCGCGGCAGGTCGACGAGGAAGCCGAGCCCTGCGCTCAGCTCGTCGGTCTTCCGGTCGGGCTGCGACAGCGCGGCCCGCAGCAGCGAGAAGAACTCCGCGTCGCCCGCGGCGGTCACCTCGTACTCCGTGCGCGGCGGGCCGCCCGCCGTGCTCGGCGCGAGGTCGTGGGCCCGCAGCAGGCCCTGCTTCGCCATCTGCTTGAGCGCGTGGTAGATCGACCCCGGCTTGGCGTTCGACCACTCGTGGGCGCCCCAGTACTCCAGGTCGTTGCGCACCTGATAGCCGTGCGCCCGCCCGTGCTGCCGCACCGCGCCCAGCACCAGCAGCCGGATCGCCGACATCGTCCCTCCGCCCCTGGCCTTACCGGGAGAGCCCTGCGCACCCGGTAAGGCCACCCTAGAGGGGACGGATACCGCCCGTTACGCCCCCTGCTGCGCTGCCCGCTCCTCGTCCACCAGGGCGAAGGCGGTCCTGCCGTCCAGGGACTCGCGGACGATGTCGGCGTGCCCCGCGTGCCGGGCCGTCTCCTCGATCAGGTGCAGCACGAGCCAGCGCATCGACTGCCTGGCCCGCGGCGGGTACCACGGCGCATCCGGCAGCGGAAAGGTGTCGTCCAGACTCGGCACCGACCGGATGAACTCCTCGGTCCTGCGGGCGACCTCGTCCCAGAAGGCCAGCACGCTCCCGACCGTCTCGCCGTCCGAGAGCCGGAAGCTCAGCGGCCAGGAATCCTGGTCCCTGGCGATGGAGTGCGGCAGTTCCTGCGCCGTCTCGACCCAGCCCTGCTCGGTCTCCGCGACGTGCTTGAGCAGCCCGCCGACCGACAGCTCGCCCGCGGTCGGCTGCCGCCGCGCGTCCTCCTCGCTCAACCCGAGCGCCGCGCGCCGCAGCCCGCCGCGCTGCGCCTCCAGGAAGGCCAGGAGCGCACCGCGCTCGTCACCATGGGCCTCGGCAGGAACGTGAGTGGGCATGACGCCGCCTTTCGTGAAGTCCCGGGGCGGTACGGCTGTGTGCCGCCCGCCTCCCGACACCTCGAACGCTACGGAGCCATGCGGACAGTGGCTGTCCGCATGGCTCCGGTGTCGCGCGAAAACCGGGACGCAGGTCCCGGCGGGCCTCAGAACGGGAAGCGCGACCTGCCGTGCTGGATGGAGATCCACTTGGTGGTGGTGAACGCCTCCACCACCGCGTCTCCGTTGAGCCGGCCCACGCCGGAACTCTTCTCGCCGCCGAACGGCACGATCGGCTCGTCGTGCACCGTGCCGTCGTTGATGTGGATCATGCCGGTCTCGATCCGCTTGGCGAACCGCACCCCGCGCTCGATGTCCGCGGTGTGCACCGCCCCGCTCAGCCCGTACGGCGACGCGTTGGTGATCCTGACGGCTTCCTCGTCGCCGTCGAAGGGCACCAGCAGCACCACGGGACCGAAGATCTCCTGCCCGAGGATCCACGAGTCCTCCGGTACGTCACCGAGCACGCTCGGCGCGACGAGGGTGCCACGGGCCTCGCCGTGGACGAGCGCGGTGGCCCCTTCGGCGACGGCCCGGCCGACCATCGACGAGACCGCCTCGGCCTGCCCCTCGTTGATCAGCGGCCCGATGTGGGTCTGCGGATCCACCGGGTCGCCCACCTTCAGGGACGCGACCTTCGCCACGAACTTCTCGGTGAACTCCCGCTCCACCGCGCGGTCCACCAGCACGCGGTTGGCCGCCATGCAGACCTGGCCCTGGTGGACGAAGCGGCTGAAGACCGCCGCGTCCACCGCGTAGTCGAGGTCCGCGTCGTCGAGGACGACCAGCGCGCTGTTGCCGCCCAGCTCCAGCACCGTCTGCTTGAAGTGCGATGCGGCGACCGTCGCGACGTGCCGGCCGACCTTCTCCGAGCCGGTGAAGGAGATCACCCTGGGCACCGGGTGCTCGATCAGCGCGTCACCGATCTCGGCGATGTCGGTCACGACGACGTTGAGCACACCGGCCGGCAGCCCCGCCTCCTCGAAGATCTTGGCGACCAGACCGCCGCCGCAGACCGGGGTGTTCTGGTGCGGCTTGAGCACCACGGCGTTGCCCAGCGCGATGGCGGGGGCGACCGACTTCATCGACAGCAGCAGCGGGAAGTTGAACGGGCTGATCACCCCGACGACGCCGACCGGCAGCCGGTAGAGGCGGTTCTCCTTGCCGTCCACGGGCGAGGGCAGGATGCGCCCCTCGGCGCGCAGCGCCAACTGCATGGCCTCCCGCAGGAATTCCCTGACCAGGTGCAGCTCGAAGCCCACCTTGGCGTGGGTGCCGCCGACCTCGGCGGCGATCGCGTCGGACAGCTCCGCCTCGCGGGCGTCGACGATCTTCAGCGCCCGCTCGAAGACCAGCCGCCGGGTGTACGGATTGACCTCGGCCCACTCGCGCTGCGCACGTTCCGCCGCGCGGTACGCCTGGTCGATCTCCTCGGCCGTGGCGACCGGTATGGAGGCCAGTTTCTCCCCGTTGTAGGGGTTGAAATCGACGATGTCCCAAGAGCCGCTCCCTGAGCGCCACTCGCCGTCGATGAACTGATGTGCCACGTCGTCGAAGTAGGACATGCGAACCCGATCTGGAGAACAGGGCGCTCAGGGCGCCGCATTGGGGGGTGCTGACTCCTGATGGTTTGTCATCCTACCCACGCGTCACATCAATTGGAGTAGACCACGAAGGAGATCCCGGGACTCGGCCGGATTCGGGCCTTCTTCCTGGAGGCGGTCCATCACCCGGGCGTACAGCGCCACTTCCTCGGGCTTGTCCACGTACAGGGCGCTGGTCAGCTGCTCCAGATAGACGATGTCCGGCAGGCCCGACTCCTGGAAGCCCAGCATGGTGAAGGCCCCGCTCTCACCGGCGTGCCCGCCGATACCGAAGGGCATGATCTGGAGGCGCACGTTCGGCCGCTCCGACACCGCTATCAGATGTCTCAACTGGTCCCGCATCACCTGTCTTTCGCCGTACGGGCGGCGCAGCGCGGCCTCGTCGAGCACGCAGTGGAACTCCGCGGGCCGCTCGGCCAGCAGCAGCTTCTGCCGTTCGAGACGCAGCGCGACCCGGCGCTCCACCTCCGCCGGCGCGGCGTCCGGCATGCCGCGTCTGACGACGGCGTCGGCGTACTCCTCGGTCTGCAACAGGCCGTGTACGAACTGGACTTCATAGGTACGCAGCGCGGAGGCGGCGCCTTCCAGGCCGACGTACGTCTGGAACCACCCGGGCAGCACGTCGGAGTAACTGTGCCACCAGCCCGCGACGTTGGCCTCGCGGGCGAGCGACTGCAGCGCCTCGCGCTCCTTCTCGTCGCCGACGCCGTACAGCGCGAGGAGGTCCGCCACATCTCTCGACTTGAAGCTGACCCGGCCCAACTCCATGCGGCTGATCTTCGATTCGGATGCGCGGATCGAATAGCCCGCCGCTTCCCGGGTTATCCCGCGCGACTCCCGCAGCCGGCGAAGCTGCGATCCCAGCAGAATCCGCCGCACCACCGACCCGCTCGACTCACTTGCGGACACCTTTCCGACCCTCCCGTGGCCCCACCCGCCCAATAGTGCGCCGCAGTCTGCCACGTTCCCGCATCGTTGAGTGCTCATCCGGTTACTGATATGTGAGGCCCGTCCGCCCCTTCCGCAAGAAGACGGCAGGAAGAATTGACCGCGAACCGGAACGCTCTCCCGCAATCGCGGCACGTGCACGTGCATCTGCCCTTGCATCTGACGTACGCATTCGGAACCATGGGCGTCGCACGCATGCACGCTCGTGAAAGATCCGCCAGATCCGGCTGACCGGCCGTCCGCGAACGCCAGGAGTGCCTCGCATGGGGACCAAGGTTTTGACCATGCTCGAGCCGTTGTGGCAGGGCTTTCCTCCCGTCGACCCCTGGGCAGTCTCCGGATCGGCCTCCTGCACCCTCGCGCCACGCTACGAATCGGTGAGCGGCGCGCGGAAGTTCACCCGCGAGACGCTCCAGGGGTGGGACCTGGACGACCTCTTCGACGGGGTCGGCCTGGTGGTGTCCGAGCTGGTCACCAACGCGCTGCGGCACGCCGTGCTCGCCGCCCCCACACTCGCCGACACCCCGCCGCCGGCCCGGCTCCATCTGATGCGCTGGTCCTCGCGGTTGGTGTGTGCGGTGCGCGACCCCAGCGACGATTCACCGGTCGCGGGCGAGGCCGACTCCGGCGCGGAGTCAGGGCGCGGACTGCACCTCGTCGACTCGTTCAGCGACAGCTGGGGCTGGCACCCGCTGTCGGGCACCCCGCACGGCAAGATCGTGTGGGCGCTCTTCCGGCTGCCGTAACCCGGCCGACCGCCCCCCGCGCGGGCACGGCGGCCACCGGGCCAGTCCGCCCCCGCGCGCAGTCCTTCCGGACCTCAGTCGCGCACCAGGTGGTCGAACTCCCCGTCCTTGACGCCGAGCAGCATGGCCTCGACCTCGGCCGGCGTGTAGATGAGCGCGGGCCCGTCGGGGAACCGGGAGTTGCGCACCGCTATCTCCCCGCCCGGAAGCTTGGCGAACTCCACGCAGGAGCCCTGGGAGTTGCTGTGCCGGCTCTTCTGCCACGCCACCTCACGGAGATCCGTTGCGGCCATGCCGTTGTATGCGTGGGGCACAGGAGTCTCCCGGGTGATTACTGGTCTTCAACTGCCCGGGATCATAGCCGCGTTCACATGCAGATGCATGCGCAGATGCAAGTGCACGACAGGGGGTGCCGACGCCGTCACTGCACGTCGAGCGCCCGCCCTGCCGTACACCTGTACGTATATTCGGCCGGTAACCGCCCCTTACTGTCCGGCACCCGACGCGGCGGGACGGGGCGGACCGGCGCCACGGGGGGCGAGCCGGTGGAGAGACGTACGCCATGCCCCGCGGGTTCCCTCACCTCGACGGGTACGGCAGCAGCGCCATCTCCCTGGCGTTCTTGATCGCCCGCGCCAACTGCCGCTGCTGCTGCGCGGAGACCCGGGTCACCCGGCGGCTGCGGATCTTCCCGCGGTCGGAGAGGAACGTCCGCAGCAGACCGGTCTCCTTGTAGTCGACGTGGGTGATGCCCGCCGCGTCGAGCGGATTGGGGCGGGGGACGGACGTCCGGCGGGGGTCGGACCTACGGGCCATGACAGGGAACTTCCTTACGGGATACGGGAGATGGGGATGCGGGACGAGCCGGCCGGGCCCGCACCGCTGCGCACGGACCCGGCAGACCCGGTCACGGAACGGGGTCGAGCAGCGCGTCGAAGGCGGGCGGCAGGCTCTTCCAGGCCGACGGGCCGCCGGCGAACTCCGCATCGGTGAGCAGACAGGAGTCCAGCAGCGAGGCCAGCCCCTCCCGGTCGAGGCCGGGCGAGGTGAAGACCAGGTGCTGCCCGCGGTCGCCGTGCTCCGGATGCCAGTCCAGCGCGGCGGCTGCCCGGCGCACCGGCGGCACCAACTCCCAGGCGGCGTCCGGCAGCGAGGCCAGCCACGGGCCCGCGTTCTCCACGCACAGGGCGCCGCCGGCCGCGTCCCAGGACAGCAGTGTGTCGGGCCGGTCGGCCAGCCAGAAGCGGCCACGGCTGCGCGCCGCCGCGCAGGTCAGGTCCTCCAGCGCGGCATGGAGCCGCCCGGGGTGGAACGGCCTGGTGTGCTGCCAGACGAGCGTGCTCACCCCGTCCTCGTCGGCCTCCTGCGGCAGCAGGGCGCACGCCGGGTGCTGCCGGCCGGCCGCCGCCTCGACGTCGAACCCGGCGACCGCGACGGCCGCCAGCTCCGGCAAATCGACCGCCACCTGCCGCGCCGTCGGGTGGAGCTGCCGCAACAGCGCCAGGTCGGCCTCGTCCGCCGCCTCCTCCCCCGGCGCCAGCACGAGCACCGGCGGGTACTCCAGCTGCCGCGCCCAGGTGTCGGCGACGGTGCGCTGATCGGAAGCCGCCGCGGCGAGGCCGGCGTCGACGAGGTCGTCGCCGCACCCGAGGTAGGGCAGCAGCAGCGCCGGATCGACCGCGGTGATCACCCCGGTCAGCCCGATCTCCGCGCTGCCGCAGGCGGTGACCACCTCGGCCATCGCCTTCGGCTCGACCGAGTCCCACAGCTCCACGACGGCCAGCCGGCAGGTGCGCCCCGCCGCCAGCCGCTCCAGCTCCGGCACCAGATCCTCGCGCAGCGCACAGCACGCGCAGTCGTTGACCAGCGGCGTCTCGCCGGTGTCGAGCGTGCCCGACGCGTCCCGGACGGTCCGCACGACGGTGCCGTCGGCCGCCGACGCCAGGTCGTGATGGAGAGCGACGCTGCCCGGCACGGTGCGCAGCAGCCGCTCGACGGCGGCCCGCCGCGCCTCCGCGTGCAGGCCACCGACGAGGACGACATCGAGCCGCTCCATCAGCGGGCCCCGCCCTTGCCGTAACGGCGCTCGAAGCGCTCGACCCGGCCCGCGGTGTCCAGCACCCGGGCGGTCCCTGTGTAGAAGGGGTGGCTCGCCGACGAGATCTCGACGTCGACGAGCGGGTAGGTGCGCCCGTCCTCCCACTCGATCGTCGTGTCGCTGGTGACGGTCGAACAGGTCAGAAAGGCGAAGTCGGCGGCCCGGTCGCGGAAGACGACGGGCCCGTACGCGGGGTGGATTCCGGGCTTCACGAAGCTCAGCGCTCCTCTCGGAAGGTGACGTGCCGGCGGGCGACCGGGTCGTACTTGCGCAGGACGAGGCGGTCGGGGTCGTTCCGGCGGTTCTTGCGGGTGACGTAGGTGTAGCCGGTGCCGGCGGTGGACCGGAGCTTGACGACCGGGCGTAGTTCGTTGCGGGCCATGTGGTTAGTATACGGAAATGGTTTCCATTTTCAATAGGCCCTCACCAGGGGCCCCTCCCGAAGGGATCTCGTCACCATGTCCGCCCATTGCCAGCTGACCGGCCGCAAGCCCGGCTTCGGCAACTCCGTCTCCCACTCGCACCGGCGCACCGCACGCCGCTTCGACCCGAACATCCAGCGCAAGCGCTACTGGCTGCAGAGCGAGGGCCGGCACATCCGGCTCACGCTGAGCGCCAAGGGCCTCAAGACCGTCGACACGATCGGGATCGAGGCGGCCGTCGCCCGGATCCGCGCACGAGGGGAAAGGGTCTGATGGCCAAGCAGAGCAAGATCGCCAAGAACGAGAAGCGGCGCGCGACCGTGGCCCGCTACGCCGCCCGCAGGGCCCTCCTGAAGGCCGTCATCCGCAACCCGCGGACCCCGCAGGAGGAGCGGTACGCCGCCCAGCGCGAACTGTCCCGCCAGCCGCGCGACGCCAGCGCCACCCGGGTACGCAACCGCGACAGCGTCGACGGCCGCCCCCGCGGCCACCTCCGCGCCTTCGGCCTCTCCCGCATCAGGGTGCGCGAGCAGGCCCACGCCGGCTACCTCCCGGGGGTGCGCAAATCCAGTTGGTGACCCGGTCCGCCCGGCCGCCCGGCCCGGGGGCGACCCCTCGGCCGGGCGGCCGGACCCTTCCGGTCATACTGGGCAGAACGTCCGCAGGCACCCCCGACGAAAGCGAGCACGCCATGCTCCGGAACGCCTTCGAACCCTGGCACCTCATCCTGATCATCGCGGCGCTCGTGCTGCTCTTCGGCTCGAAGAAGCTGCCCGACATGGCCCGTGGCCTGGGCCGCTCGATGCGCATCCTCAAGTCCGAGACCAAGGCGCTCAAGGAAGAGCGGCAGACCGAGGAGCCGCACGCCTCGGCCGCCACCCCGCGCCCGGAGTCGGCCGCCGGCCACTGACCGCGCACGGCCGCCGGAAGGCGGCAGCGCTCAGCTGTCCCCGCCCTCCTCGATCAGCCGCCGCACCTCGCGGTCGATCAGCCCCAGCCGCGCCTCGGCGACCAACGGCACGGAACGGCGCTGCCGCCGCGCCTCGGACAGATCGATGTCGACGGTGACCAGCGCGGGCTCCCACTCGGGCGCCTGCGCCACCACCGCACCCCGGGGATCCACCACCCGCGAGCCGCCCCAGAAGGCCGCCCCGTGCTCGTTGCCGACCCGGTTGACGAAGACCACCCAGCACTGGAGCATCTTCGCCGTATAGGCCAGCAGGGTGCCCCAGTACAGGCCGGTGTCCATCGCCCCCGGATCCAGGCTGGCCGCACTGTTCGTCGGCACGAACAGCACCTCGGCCCCGTCCTGCACCGCCAGCCACGGCAGCACCGGCTGCCACGCGTCGTTGCAGACCAGCGTCGCGCCCCGCCCGCCGCTCGGCGACTTCGTCAGGTCGTACGCCCGCAACGACTGCCCCGGGCTCACGTGCTTGCGCTCCTCCCAGGCCAGATAGTTCGGCAGGTAGAGCTTGCGGTGCGCGTGCACCAGCGCCCCGCTCGCGTAGTGCGCCGACGTGTTGTACGCACGCATGTTGGTGTGCTCATGAAAGCCGACCAGGACATCGGGCCCCAGCATGCTCAGCTCCAGCAGCCGGGAATCCCGCGCCTCGACCGACGCGTCACGCTCCAGGGCACCCAAGTGATAGCCGTGCAGGCTGAGTTCGGGAAACACCACCAGATCGGCGCCCTGGGTGGCGGCCTGCTCGATCTGCTCCCGGGCGACGGCGAGATTCTCCGGGACGTCCCCCAGGACGCAGTCCGTCTGCGCCAGCGCTATCCGCATCGCCGCACCTCACCCATTCATCACCTTTTGCGGCATTTCCTCCTGCCATCCTCCCAGAGGTGACCCGAAATGGCCCCGGCACAGCGACCGCCCCGTCCGGCACCGCCCCACTCCCCGCCACCCGCCACCCGCCACCCGCCACATCGTTTCCCCACCGCCCTGCGACACCCCGCCCCTGACCGAGCCCTTTGCGCCGCTTCAAACCCCCGACGTACGCCGGTCCCACCAATGAGCGAATGAACGATCCTGCCCGTGCCGGAGCGGATGTTCACGCGTTGATCCGCACAGTCCGTCGTCCGAGCGCCGGTGGCTTCCAGCCGCAGCGCCACCAGGCAGCGTGGTACGACGGCGCGCGGTCGAGTCGTCCGGCGATGCCGACGGCCGCCTCGACCGGGCGGCCCAGGCCGAGCGGCCCGCCGGACCCGCTCGGCCGGCCGCCGAGACCGCCGCCCCGCGCGCCTCTCGGCTCCCGGCCGCCCCTTCTCCCCCACGCCCCGCCCTCACGACCGGGCGGCCGGCCCCGCGTCCACAGACACGGAACCGGCCGCCCGGGCGAACGTGGGGCCGTCAGTGGTTGCCGACACCGTTCCCGGAGAGCACCGGGATGTCGTCCAGAATGTGCGACAGCGGCTCGTCGCCCTTGGCCTGCGTCGAGTTCTTCGTGCACTGCTGGTTCTGCGGGTTGGCCAGGACGTTGACGTCCTGCACCGTGATCGGGATGAGACCGATCAGCGAACCGACGTTGACCTTCGCCGGCACGCCCAGGCAGAGGTCGTTCAGCGTCCCCTGGACGAGGCCCGTCTGCGCGCTCATCTTGCCCTTGGTGGTGGCGTTGCCATAGGCGGTCTTGGCGCCGTTGCCGTTGACCGTCGTGGTGCCGTGGTCGTTGCCGACCGCGAGCGCCTGCGGGGCAGCCGCAGCCGAGATACCCACCAGCGACGCCGCGAGGGCGGCGCCAGCCATGATCTTCTTCATCGTACAAACCCTTCCGTACTCGGAGCTTCCGGCACGGAAGCCCTGATTCAACAACCCGTCAGAAAGCCCCGGGTTCCGGCCGGTCACCCGAACAGATGGAGATCCCGCACCGAAGAGCCGTCACCCTTCGCTCACACGCGGGGTCTGCGCCGCCATATCCGGCCGCGCAGACCCCTTGTGCACCTGCCGGCATGCCCACGCTTCCGCAACCCATCGACCCCGCGGACGCATGGGCATGCATCCCTCCACACACCGTGCCCAACGAATGACACCGGCCCCTCCGGTCACGGCCGCATAACAATGCAGGGAATTCGATAAGGCCCCGAATTTCCGCTCCGGGCACGCCCCCAACAGCGCCGTTCCGGGCAGCGAAAAACCCGGGCCGCCCAGAAGAAGGAGGGCTGGGCGGCCCGGGTTTCTTCGCACCGGTCAGTGGTTCGCGGTGCCGTTCCCCGAGAGCACCGGAATGTCGTCCAGAATGTGCGACAGCGGCTCGTCGCCCTTGGCCTGCGTCGAGTTCTCGGTGCACTGCTGGTTCTGCGGGTTCGACAGGACGTTGAGGTCCTGGACCGTGATCGGGATGAGACCGATGAGCGAGCCGATGTTCGCCTTGGCGGGCAGCCCGATGCAGGGCTTGTTGAGCGAGCCCTGGATAAGGCCGATCTGCGGGCTCATGTAGCCGTAGGTCGCGGAGTTGCCGTACGTCTGCGCGGCACCGTTGCCGTTGACGGACGTCGTGCCGTGGTCATTGCCGACCGCCATCGCCTGCGGGGCGGAAGCGGCGGCAATGCCGACGATGGACGCAGCCGCGGCTGCGGTCGCCAAAGCCTTCTTGATCATTGCGTTGTCCTTCGTGTTTCGGGTTGCCCTTGGACCGGGCACCGTGCCCAACCCGGGTTATTGGAGTGGGGTTGTGCAGATTCACTCGGATGAGCTTGCGTCCTGATCTTTTTCGTCGATCAGAAAATCCGCCCGAGATACCGAAGAAGCGATACGGCGGCCGTCGCGAATATCGGTGGTCCGACATTTCCGTACGACGGCTATCCGCACCGCGCGGGGAATTACCGCCCGAGCGGCAGACCACCGAGCAGCTTGCTGTTCTTGGCGGCCCCCGTGGCGCCGCCGAGCAGGTCCGCCGCTCCGGACTCCGCGTTTTCGCCCGTGCCCCTGACCGTGTCGACCAGCGGCCGGATCTGGTGACCGTCCAGCTGCTCGCTGTTCAGCGCCTCCGTGAGCCCGCCGTTGAGGCTCATGGCCGGGGGCGCGGGCGGCGCGGCAGCGAAGGCGGGAGTGGCCGCACCGAGGGCCATCAGAGAACCGGCGACAACGGCGGCGGACTTCGCGTACTTCACTTTGGACTGTCCCTTCTCGGGCGGTGCTCGGGAGAGCGCGACACCAGAGCCGCGTGAGCAATCACTTCGCTGCTCGGATCACCGCTTTCCCTCTGGCTAACGAGAACCGCCCGCCGGGGAAACTCTGAAGTTCCCGGTTCTTGGGAACGCCACTCAAAAGGTTCGCCGGGCCGCCGGGCACACCGCACGCGGCCCGTAAACCGGCCGGCCTCGGTGCGCGGAAAAGACGCACCGAGGCCGGCCGGGACAACGCAGTTCGAATATCTCCGAATCAGCCGTTGACGCAGGTGTTGCCGAACGCCGGGTTGAGCAGCCCGATGATGTCGATCGTGTTGCCGCAGAGGTTGATCGGAATGTGGATCGGCACCTGGATGGTGTTTCCGGAGATGACGCCCGGGGAGCCCTTGGCGGAACCCAGGGCACCCGAGTCGGCGAATGCCGGCGCGGCTGCACCCACTGCCATGAGAGTTCCGGCGGCGACCGCAGCGGCCTTTGCGTACTTCACTTTCAGCCCTTCCTGCAGCGGGTCCGTGGCGGACACGTCCTTCGTGCCGCACGGGCGTGAACCTGCTCGCCCGTAGCTCCGCTGACGATATTGGTAACGACGTCCCCTCGCCGACGAAACTCCTGCGGAGGAGTTTTCGGAAAAATCGTCCGATCGCCCCGGAGTCGTTTCGGCCGATAGTCACCACGCACAGTGCGCGGCCTCGCCGTCGGAGCCCCGCAGGACGAAAAAACGAAGGGTTGTTTGACGTATACGAATTCCTGCCGGAGGCGGATCGGATTACGCCGGCCCACGATTCGCAGCGGGGCGCCACACGGCCCGGACCGCCGGGAGGAGAGAACCGGGGATCCGGGCCGGTGGCCGACGGAAGGGTCAGTGGTTGGCGACGCCGTTGCCGGAGATGACCGGGATGTCGTCGAGGATGTGCGACAGCGACTCGTCGCCCTTGGCCTGCGTCGAGTTCTCGGTGCACTGCTGGTTCTGCGGGTTGGCCAGGACGTTGACGTCCTGCACCGTGATCGGGATGAGACCGATCAGCGAACCGACGTTCGCCTTGAGCGGCAGGCCGATGCAGGGGTTGTTCAGCGTGCCCTGGATCAGCTCCAGCTGCGGGCTCATCTTGCCCTTGGTGGTGGAGTTGCCGTAGGCGGTCTTGGCACCGTTGCCGTTGACCGTGGAGGTGCCGTTGTCGTTGCCGACTGCCATCGCCTGGGGGGCGACCGTCGCCGTAATGCCGACGATGGAGGCGGCTACGGCCGTCGTGGCCAGGACCTTCTTGATCACGATTTACCCTTCTCGAAGCGGAGCGTCCGAATCCGGAGCGCCCTGGACAACTCGCTTCTGAGGGTGCGGTTTCGCCCATTCACCCAAATGCCACGAAACCATAGACACATATCACCAGATCCGGGTGGCGCCGCGGGGCGTGATCCGGGCCCGGCATGCGGAAGGCCGGTACGGAGATCAAGGACTCCGTACCGGCCGGAAGCTGTGCGGCCCGGGGCGGGCGACCGCCGTCGGGCGATGCTCAGCTGTTGACGCAGGTGTTGCCGAAGGCCGGGTTGAGCAGGCCGATGATGTTGATGGAGTTGCCGCAGAGGTTGACCGGAACGTGGAGCGGAACCTGGATGACGTTGCCGGAGATGACGCCGGGGGAACCATTGGCGCCACCCGCGGCACCGGAGTTGGCGGAGGCGATGCCGGCCCCGCCCATGACAGCGACGCCCGCGGCGGCGGACAGGACGACGGCCTTGGAGACAAACTTCACGGCGAACCTCTTAACTGAGCAGCGTTCAGGACCTGTACGGCCGCAAAGAGCGCCGTACTGCCGCGTAGAGCGACAAGCTGCTCAACGGCTCACGGCGCGTCGAAGTAGCGGCTCATTCGAGTGAATCGGGAGCCTGGCGTGCCATGTGGGGCACTTGGAACATCGGCCCGGGGTACGGCCGTTCGAGGACCTGGGCGCCAAGCTCACGTCGCTCGCGGTCGATTGTCAGTGGTCTCGTGTGCAATGGATCCATGAAGGTCACCCATGCTCAGGTGTGTGCCTGGCGGCTGCGGCAGCAGAGCCTTCTGCCGCGGACGAACGTGCCACCGGCGAAGCTCGTCGGGCGGCTTGCCGGTGTCCAGGCACAGGTGGCGTCCGCCGCCGAACTCGCCCTGGCCACACGGCGGAAGACGCCGTCGGCCGGTGCCGTGCAGCGGGCGCTCGCGGACCGCTCCCTGGTCCACACCTGGGCGATGCGCGGCACCCTGCACCTGCTGCCCGCGCGGGAAGCGGCGGCCTATCTGGCGCTGCTCGGTGCCGCGCGTACCTGGGAAAAACCGTCCTGGCAGCGGGCGTTCGGGGTGAGTCCCGCGCAACTTGCGGCGCTCGGCGACGCGGTGGACGAGATCCTCGAAGGGCGGGTGCTGACGCGCCAGGAGTTGACGGCCGAGGTGCTCGCGCGGCCGGGGCTCGGTGGCCTGGGCGAGCAGTTGTCCTCCGGGTGGGGTGTGCTCCTCAAGCCGCCGGCCTGGACGGGGCGGTTGTGCCAGGGGCCGGCGCAGGGGCAGCGGGTGACGTTCACCGCGCCGCGGACGTGGGTGCCCGGGTGGCAGGGGGTGCCGGATCCGGAGGAGGCCGCGGCGTTGGTGGTTCCCGCGTATCTCGGGGCGCACGGCCCTGCGGCGCCTTCGGCCTTCGACGCCTGGCTGCTGCGCGGGGCGACGCGTAAGCCCGTGCTCCGTGGCTGGTTCGCGGCGCTCGGCGACCGGCTGACGGAGGTCGAGGTCGACGGGGCGGGCGGGGCGTATGTGCGCAGCGAGGACGCCGAGGCGCTGGCGGGGACGCGGCCGTCGGACGTGGTGCGGTGCCGCGGGCCGGTCTGGAGGCGGAGGCCGCGCATCTGGCGCGTTGCACGGGCCGGGAGCGGACGCTGCGGGTGCGGACGGAGTGAGGGGATGAGGGGCGATGAGGGCGATGAGGGGGACGAGGAGCGAGGGGGGACGGGTGAGATGGGTGCGGTGCGCGGGGGCCTTCGGGGGCCGGTGGTGGCCTGTGGGTGGGCGAAAGGGCTGGTCAGGGGCGTTGTCAGACCCTGGTGGAAGACTCGGGGGTATGAGATGGGCGGTGGCGGAGACGGGCGACGGGGGTGCGCGTCTCTGCCCGCTCGCCCAGGACGGGCGGCCCGCCGGGCCCGTGGTGCGGGAACCGTCGCTGGCCGAGGCGGTCCGAGCGCGGCCCGAGGTCGAGCGGTGGGTCTGGCGTTCCACCGCGGACGTCTACCGGCGGCTGCTGGCGGCGGGGGTGCGGGTCGAGCGCTGCTACGACGTGGAGGCCGCCGAGGCGCTGCTGATCGGCCACGAGGAGGGGCAGTCGGGCCAGCCGCGTTCGCTGGCCGCCGCATGGGCGCGGCTGCACGGCCTGCCGGTGCCGGAGGACGCTCCGGTGCGGGCGGCCGAGACCCAGCCCTCGCTGTTCGAGCCGGGTCCGGTGCCGCTGCCCGACGGCGCGGACGAGCTGACCGCGCTGCTGGAGGTCTACGCGGGTCAGGTGGCACGTACGGAGCGGGCCAAGGAGCCGGAGCGGTTGCGGCTGCTGCTGGCGTCCGAGTCGGCGGGGACGCTGGTCGCGGTGGAGATGACGCGGGCCGGGGTGCCCTGGCGGGCGGATGTGCACCGTTCGCTGCTGGACGGGCTGCTGGGCGAGCGGTATCCGGGCGGCCTGGAGACGCGGCGGCTGGCGGAGCTGGCGGAGGAGGTGTCGCAGGCGTTCGGCCCCGGGGCCCGGGTGCGCCCCGATCTGCCGAACGACATCATCAGGGCCTTCGCGGGCGCGGGGATTCCGCTTTCCTCGACCCGCAAGTGGGAGTTGCAGCAGCTCGACCATCCGGCGGTGGCGCCGCTCCTGGAGTACAAGGCGCTCTACCGGCTGCACACCGCGCACGGCTGGTCCTGGTTGCAGCAGTGGGTGCACGACGGCAGGTTCCGGCCCGCGTATCTGCCCGGCGGGACGGTGTCGGGGCGCTGGACGACCAACGGCGGCGGGGCCCTCCAGATCCCGAAGATCATCCGGCAGGCCGTGCGGGCCGATCCCGGGTGGCGTCTCGTGGTCGCCGACGCCGACCAGATGGAGCCGCGGGTGCTGGCCGCCGTCTCGCGGGACCGCGGCCTGATGGAGGTGGCGGGCAGCGGCCGTGATCTGTACGCCGATCTGGCCGCCCGTGCCTTCCGGGGTGACCGGGCGCAGGCCAAGCTCGCGCTGCTCGGGGCCATCTACGGGCAGACGTCCGGTGACGCGCTCAAGCACCTGGCCGACCTGCGCCGCCGTTATCCGGCCGCGGTGGCGTACGTCGACGACGCGGCGCGGGCGGGTGAGGAAGGCAGGCTGGTGCGGACGTGGCTGGGGCGTACCTCGCCGCCCGCATCCGTGGCGCCGCCCGACGAGGCGGGTCTGCCGCAGGAGGAGGCGGTGTCCTCGGGGTACGGCAGCAGTGCGGCGGCCCGTGCCCGCGGCCGGTTCACCCGTAACTTCGTCGTGCAGGGCAGCGCCGCCGACTGGGCTCTGCTGGTGCTGGCGGGGCTGCGGCGGACGCTGCACGAGGGCGGGCTCCGGGCCGAGCTGGTCTTCTTCCAGCACGACGAGGTGATCGTGCACTGCCCGGCGGAGGAGGCCGAAACGGTGGCGGTGGCCATCGCTTCGGCTGCGGACGCGGCGGGGCGGATCGCGTTCGGCCGGACCCCGGTGCGTTTTCCGTTCACGACGGCGGTGGTGGACTGCTATGCGGACGCGAAGTAGTGAGGAGTGGTGAGGAGTAGTGAGGGGTGAGGCGCGGGAGGGGACGGGGGCGTGGCGGATGGGGTGTGGGGGGGTGCCCGGGATGCCGGTGCCATGACCTGGGGGTGCGGGCGGACAGCGCCTAAACTCCCGGAGTAGGGGGCCGGCCGTGCGGTGGGCGGCCGACATCCGATCCGGAAAGGGACCACGCGTTGACCGACAGCGAAGGGAATCAGACCTCGGTCGCGACCGGGGTCGCGGACGGGCACGCGCCGGCCACGGGCATCCCGGCGGCGAAGCTGAGCCCCAGGAACCGCCGGAAGCGCATCGCGGACCGGGTGCTGGCCGAGGGCCAGGTGACCATCGAGGAGCTGGTCCAGGAGCTGGGTGTCAGCCAGATGACGGTCCACCGCGACCTGGACACGCTGGAGCACCAGGGGTGGCTGCGGAAGGTGCGGGGCGGTGCGACGGCCGCGCCGAACGCCCTCTTCGAGTCCAACGCACGCTGGCGTGGCAATGAGCAGGTGGCGGCGAAGGAAGCCATCTGCGCGGCGGCGCTGGCCATAGCCGAGCCGGGCCAGGCCGTGATCATCGACGACTCCAGTACGGCGCTGCCGCTGGCCCGTACGCTCGCCTCGCGCGGCGCCTACACCGTCATCACCAACTCCCTCCAGGTGATCAACGAGTTGGCGGAGGAGCCCGATATCCGGGTGATCGCGCTGGGCGGCGAGTACCACGCGGCGTTCAACGCCTTCCTCGGGATGTCCACCGCCGATATCGCCCGCAGCTTCCGCGCCGATGTCGCCTTCCTGTCCACCTCCGCCGTCGACAACGGCCACTGCTACCACCAGGCGCAGGAAAACGTCCTGGTCAAGCGGGCGTTGATGGCCGCGGCCCGGCGCCGGGTGCTGCTCGTGGACCACTCGAAGTTCGGCCGCCAGGCGCTCTACGAGCTGGCTCCGCTGGCCGACTTCGACCTCGTCATCTCCGACGAGCTGCTGCCGCAGGAGGAGCAGGACGCGCTGCAATCCCTGGGCGTGCGCTACGAGTTGGCGGCGGAGGGCGCCCACCACCGGTCGTGAGCGACACCCCGCTGGAGCGGATCAACCCGCCGCAGCTGTCCGCGCCGAGCGGTTTCAGCCATGCGGTCGTGGCCGCCACGGGGACGATGGTCTTCCTCGCCGGGCAGACCGCCCTGGACGCGTCCGGGCGGATCGTCGGGCACGGCATCGTCGAGCAGTTCGAGCGGGCCCTGGCCAACCTCCTGGCCGCCGCGGCTGCGGCCGGTGCCGCCCCGTGTGACCTGGCCAAGCTCACCGTCTTCGCCGTCGACGTGGACGGCTACCGCGCCCACGCCCGGGAGATCGGGCGGGTGTGGAAGCGCCTGGTGGGCGGCGACTACCCGGCGATGTCCGTGATCGGCGCCGCCCGCCTGTGGGACGGGGCGGCGCTGGTCGAGATCGAGGGCATCGCGGTGGTCGGCCGGGGCCGTGGCGTCTGAATCCGCACGGGGCCGGCACCCCGCGTCGTCAGGAGCAGGAGCAGGAGCGACGCGGTGCGGGCCGTCCCGTGGCGGTAAGCCAGAGCAGTGCCACGCAGGCGACCGCGGCCACGGCGAACACCAGCGGGCGGGCGGGCGAACGCGTCGGATCGTGAGCCCGCCGATAGGGCGCCGACGACGGCGAGGGCCAGGGCCGGCCAGGCGCGCGGGCGCGTGGGGCCTCGGGAGCAACGGACGGCAGCAGGTGGGTGGCGAGTGCGGGAGTTCGACGACAGGACCTAGCCGAGCCGCGGGCTGCTGCGCCGGGTTCTGGCGGCGGCGATCAGGGCCGGGAGCGCGGCGAGAAGGGCGAGGATGACGGCGGATTCCGATACGTGCCGGTTGTCCAGGGGCATCGCCGAGGTGAGGAGTGCGTGGGCGCGCAGCAGCGTGAACGCGGCGACGGGGATGGTCCAGCGGAAGTCGCCTGTGGTGGTCGTCGCCCACCACGCGGCGAGCAGGGCGCCGGCTTCGACCACGAGTTGCGCGCGCTGGAACCACGGGTCGTAGGAGGCGATGCGCAGGGCGCCGGCCGCGAACATGGCGAGGAGTACGGGGACGAGCCAGCCGTAGGAGCGGCGGCGCAGCCGTCGGGGGCGGCACAGGGCCAGCGCCGCGCAGGCGGCGCACAGCGTCGCCGACAGGGCCAGGTCGCCGGCCCTGATCGGGGCGGCGAGGCCGTAGTAGCCGACGCCCACGACACCCTCGTCGCCGAAGAGCGTCGAACTGCCCAGCGTGGCACCGGAGTAGATCATCAGCGCCGCGGCGGGCAGCGCGAGCCACGGTTTGCCGCGCAGCAGCGCCACCAGGGCGGCCAGCGGGAGCAGTCCGTAGGGCAGCAGCCGCGTGGGCGTGCCAGGACCCTGCGCCCACGGGTACCAGCCGGCGTGATGAAAGCCGATGGCGTTGCCGGGGTCGATGCGCAGCGCCCAGTCCCAGACGTCCTGGAGGTACGGCACCAGGGCCAGGGCGGCGAGGACGAGGGCGGCCAGGTGGATGCCGTCCAGCCACCACGGCCTGGCGGTGTCGTCGGCTGCGGTACGGGCGTGCGCCTGGATCCCGCCGCGCAGCAGGGCGGCGGCCTCGCGGGGCGGCGGCCAACTCCGGCCGGGGTGCGCCTCGGTGAGGCAGGCCAGCAGTTCGTCCCCGTACCGGTCACGGTAGGTCTTGGGGTAGACGGCGAGCAGCAGACGGTTCATGCCGGGGCCGTCCCGGGGATCCTGCGGCGTGTGGTGACGACGGCCGCGGCCTGTTGCATGCGCAGCGCCTCCTGCTCCAGCGTGCCGGTGCCGTCGTCGGTGAGCCGGTAGTAGCGGCGTTGCCGCCCGTCCACGACCTCTTCGTGGTCGGCGGTCACCAGACCGGCCTTCTCCATCCGCTCCAGCGCCCCGTACAGGGTGCCGACGGCGAGTGTGAGCCGTCCGCCGGTGGCCTGTTCGGTGGCCTTGATGATGCCGTAGCCGTGCAGCGGTCCGTCCAGGAGCGCGGCCAGGATGAAGTACTGCGGTTCGGTCAGGGTCGGCTGCCGTTTCCTCATGACCGGGAGCATATATCGGCGCTCGAAGTATGCGGCTCCCGGGGCACGGCCGCCGCCCCTCGGGAAATGACGCGGCCGGGCACCGGAGCGAGTGCTCCGATGCCCGGCCGGGTCGTGACGGGCTCAGGCCCTGCCGCGTGCCGCTTCCACCGGGTCCTTCTTGAAGGCCCAGGTCATCTTGGGCTCCATGGCCCAGCGGAAGGCCCGTTGCACCGGTGGGGTGCACAGCAGCGTGATGACGGTGCCCGCGATGAGCGTCAGCAGGACGGCGCCCCACGGCGTGTGCATCCACGGGTTGTCGTACCAGTGCCAGAAGCGGGAGCCCTTGGCGAGGAAGCCGTGCAGCAGGTAGCCGTAAAGGGTGCCGGCGCCGAGTGCGGTGCACCACATCGTGCGGCCCGGGATCCAGGCGAAGAAGCAGGCCACGAGCACCAGCGAGCAGCCGAACATGGCGAGCGTCATCACGGCGCCGCTCCACCACGGGGCGCCGAGTTCCTGGGCGGCGTCGCGGTGGTAGAACCACGCCGCGTTCATCCGCGGCGCGGCCCAGTACGCGAAGACCAGGGCGGCGGCCATGACCGGCACCGCCGCGATCCTGGCCTGCCGGCGCCTGACGAGCTTGAAGTGCTCGGGGCGCAGGCTCAGGCCGATCACGAAGAACGGCAGGAACTGCAGGACCCGTTGGAGGTCGAGGTCGTCACCGATGTCCGGTGAGACGGAGGCCAGTACGGCGATGGTCAGCGCCAGCGGGACGGGCCAGCGCACGATCTTCCACAGCGGGGTGGTCAGCCGCCAGACGAACAGGGCGATCAGGAACCACGTCAGGTACCAGGGGTCCAGGAGGCTGATCGGATAGCCGGGGTCGTCGTCCGCCCACCGCTTGAAGAGGGTGTACGCCACCTCGAAGAGGATGTACGGGATGGCGACGCCGGTGATCAGCCGCTGGAGGCGGTCCTTGCGCATGTCGAAACTGCGCGAGAAATAGCCGGAGATGATGATGAACGCCGGCATGTGGAAGGCGTAGACGGTGATGTAGAGCGCGGCGGCCGAGCGGCTGCCGTCCCGGAGCGGTTCCCAGGAATGCCCCATCGCCACCAGCACGATGGCGAGGTATTTCGCGTTGTCGAAGAACGCGTCGCGCTGCTTGGCCTTCGGCTGCCCCGCATCGGCCTTCGGCGTCTCCTTGGCGGCGCCGGCCGTGGCGGTGGCGGGCCTGGCGGGTGCCGTCGCCGTCGCCGTACCGCCCCTCGCCGCGTCCCGGTGGCCCTGCCGTTCCCCCGGCCAGGCCAGGTTCAGCGTCTCGTCCGAGCCCTGCTGCTGCGGGGGAAGGGGAACCCGCCGGTCGCCGTGCGCCTGTGCATCGTTCGTCAAGGGCCCTCCCGGAACGAACCCAGAGGAGGAGTGGGACGCTGGATCTCACGGGGTGCCAAAACGGAACCCATAAGCCAAATCCTGCGTCTTAGTTCTTTTGCGGGGAGCATGGCGGCATCGAACATCCCAGGCACCTTAACCGCGGCGCGGGAATCCCGTAAATCCCCGCCGGATACGGCCCTTACCGCGCGGGAACGCTACGCGACGACCCCCTCTATGCCCCGCGCCGCCGCGGCCGGGGCCCCGGCTCCCGTACCGGCTCCCCAGGCGTAGATCTCCAAAAGTCTGCCGTGCGGGCCACGCAGCCGGTGCACGGCGGATATCCAGGCCGGACGGGCCTCGGCCATCGGCGGGTTGATCTGGTCGGCGAACCGGGCGTAGCGCGCGAGGTCACGCAGCCGCGGCGCGCCCAGGATGCCGGTGCGCACCTGCGGGACCAGTGCGTGGACGGTCCGCACGCACGGCACGCAGAAGCTCTGGACGACCAGCCGGCGGTCGGTGTGCGCGCGGTCCAGCCAGCCTTCCTTGCGGAGCAGGGCGACGGTCTGTGCCTCGATGCCCGGGTAGCGCGCGGGGGATTTCAGTTCGAGGAGCAGCGCCTGGCCGTTGTGGTCCAGCCGCCGCAGATAGCCGGTGAGGGTGGGCACCCGCTCCCCCGCGAACCGCTTCCCGAACCAGCTGCCGGCGTCCAGACGGGCGAGGTCGGCGGCCGTGAAGTCGCCCACCCGCCACGGTGCGCGGGCCGGGAAGACCCGCGCCGCGTCCGTCGTCCGCCGCAGCGTCGCGTCGTGCATCACGATCAGCTGCCCGTCCCTGGTGCGCTGCACGTCGTTCTCGACCCAGACGCGGCCGATCCGGTGCGCCGCGTCCACCGCGGCGATGGTGTTCTCCGGGGCGCGGTGTGCCGCTCCCCGGTGCGCTATGACCAGCGGCGCGGCGGCCATGGCCGGTTTTCCGGGTGCCGCGGACGCCGTGCCCACGGCTGTCGCGGCCAGCGCGGCGGCGCCGATGGCCAGCCGTATCGGTCGGCGCGGCATGGGGCCTCCAGGTGGCTCGCCCGCAGGGGGCGGACCACGGCCCCTCGGTTGCGTCGGCCCCTCCCACGGCGGAAGGCGGCACTCCACCGAAGATCACCCGATCCGGGCACCGTCGCTATCCGGGCACGGCCATCCGGGCAGCCGGCGCCCTGGAGCCTGTGTCTGACGCATACGGGCGGCCCCGGTCGTGGTCAGCGACCGGGGCCGCCCGGTACCCGGGCCGCCCCACGGGGGCGGGGGCGGCCCGGCCGGGACCGGTGCCGGTCCACGGGGACCGGCACCGGTGGCTTGTGCTTCGCGGCGGGTCAGTCCGCGGGGACTCCCTGGTTCTCGCCCCAGCGCACCGGGTACCCGGCGGTCGGCGCGGGGTCGACGCGTCCGGTGCGGGCGAAGCCGGCCCAGGTGGCGCGCAGTGCCCGGCCGAAGGCGTCGACCTCGTGCCACGGGACGGTGCCGAGCAGCGGCGAGTCACGCCAGGCGGCCTCGTCGCCCAGCAGCAGCGGGAGTTCGAGGCAGTGGGTGGCACCGTAGGCGGAGCCTTCGGGGGCCCAGTCCAGGCGGTAGGTGGCGAGCCGCGCGCCGGCCGCGCGGGCCCAGCGGGCGAACTCGGCCACCGGGCGGGTGAACGCCTCCTCCTCGGCTGCGCGGGCCGCTTCCGGGGGCAGGCCGAAGGCGGTCAGCTCCTCCCGGGTCCAGCCGACCAGCAGGTCGATGCCGTCGAGCCCGGCGGTGGGCGGCTCGGCGGGCACCGGTGGCACGCCGAGCACCGGGCCGAACGGCGGCATGACGCGGCTGCCGGTCCGCTCCGCGACGTGCTCGGCGGTGGCCGACCGTGCCCCGAGCAGTTCGTCGAAGGTGGCGGTGCGCGGGTCGCCCGCCAGCGCTTCGGTGAAGAACGCGCCCTGTTCTTCGGCCTGTTGGGGCAGGGTGGTGGCCAGTTCGAGCACCGGGCTCTGGAGGATCGCCCGCCGCAGCAGCCGGGGCGTCTCGGGGTGGCGGAGCAGCAGGGCCAGCGAGATGGCGCCGGCGGACTGGCCGCAGGCGGTGACGTTGTCCGGGTCGCCGCCGTGCCGTGCGATGTTCTCCCGCACCCAGCGCAGCGCCTCCAGTTGGTCGAGCAGGCCGAGGTTGCCCTCGCTGACGCCCTGGTGCCGCAGGAAGCCGAGCGGGCCGAGCCGGTAGCCGGCGCTGACCACGACGAGGCCGCCTTCGGCGCTCAGCCGGGAGCCGTCGTACCAGTCGAGGAGTCCGGAGCCGCTGGAGAAGCCGCCGCCGTGGAAGAAGACCAGGACCGGGCGGGGCGGGGCCGGCGCGGCGGGGGCGGTGATGCGGAGGCTGAGGCAGTCCTCGCCCTGCAGGTACAGGTCGTAGGGCGTGCCCATCACCGCGTCGAGCCGGGAGGGCGGCTGCGGGCAGATCTCGCCGCTCGCCGCCTCGTCGGACCCGGCGGGGGTGCGGCGCGGCGGTCCGAAGCGGTCGGCGGTGGCGTAGCGGATCGGGCCCGTGCGCCGCACGGCGGCGGTCGCGGCTTCGTTCGGGGCGTCCACGGGAACTCCTCTCAGTCGTCCGGTCGGTCCGGTCGGTCCGGTCGGTCGGTCCGTCCGGTCAGTCCTCCGGCAGCCCCAGGAAGCGCTGGGCGTTGCCGCCGAGCAGCGCGGTCCTGTCCTGGTCGGTGAGGAAGTCCGCGCGGTGCACGACGGCGCCGACGGGGCGTTCGCCGAGCGGGTAGGGGTAGTCGCTGCCGACCATCACCTGGGAGGCGCCGAGGGTGTCCACCAGGGTGCGCAGCGCGGCCGGTTCAAAGACTACGGAGTCGACGGAGAAGCGGTCGAGGTACTTCGACGGCGGCATCCGGGACGTGGCGATGACGTCGGCGCGCTGGTGCCAGGCGTTCTCCAGACGGCCGAGCCAGAAGGCGAACGAGCCGCCGCCGTGCGCGAAGCAGATCTTCAGCGACGGGTCCACCCGGTCGAAGACGCCGCCGAGTATCAGGGCCAGCACCGACAGGTGCGTCTCGGCCGGCATGCCGGTCAGCCATTGGGCCATCCACCGGTCCAGGCGCGGCGAGTTGGGCATGTCCCAGGGGTGCACGAAGACCGGCGCCCCGCGTTCCGCGCAGTGCTGGAGGAACATCACCACACCCTCGTCGTCGAGGTCGCGGTCGCCGACGTGGTTGCCGATCTCCACACCGTGGTGGCCGTTGTCCAGGCACCTGTCGAGTTCCCGGCAGGCGGCTTCCGGGTCCTGGAGCGGGACCTGCGCGAAGGGCAGCAGCCGGTCGGGGGCGGGGGCGCAGATCTCCAGGGCGAGGTCGTTGAAGATCCGGGCGGTCTTGACGGCCTGGTCGGCGGGGCGCGCGTAGGAGAAGAACACCGGTGTGGGCGAGACGACCTGGAGGTCGATGCCGTCCGCGTCCATGTCGGCGAGCCGGGTGGCGGCGTCCCAGCAGTCGGCGCCGATCCGGCGGAACTCCCGGGAGCCCACCATGATCATGGCCTCCCGCTCGGACGTGGCGCGCAGCCAGGGCCAGTCCCCCGCGGGGCCCGCCTCCTTCGCCAGGTCGGGCCAGGCGCGGGGGACGTAGTGGGTGTGGATGTCGATGTGTCTCATGGTGGTGTTCAGCCCTTGCCGGGGTGCAGCGTGCCGCAGGCGCGGCAGGTGCGCGCCTGCTCGTTGTCGTAGAAGCTCTCGAAGACCGGGGGCAGGTCGGTGACGATGTCGCGGACCTGGAGTTCCTCCGCGTGCACCAGCGCGTCGCACCCGGGGCAGTACCACTGGAAGCTCTCCAGGGTGCCCTCCTCCCGGATCCGCTCGATGACCAGGCCGATCGAGCCGGTCTCGGGGCGCTGCGGGGAGTGCGGGACGTTGCCGGGCAGCAGGAACATCTCGCCCTCACGGACGTCGATCCGCCGCTGCCCCTCATCGGTCACGACGTTGACGTGCATGTTGCCCTTGACCTGGTAGAACCACTCCTCGTACGGGTCGACGTGGAAGTCGGTCCGCTGGTTGGGGCCGCCCACGACCTGCACGATGAAGTCGCTGACGCCGTCCCAGATCTGACGGTTGTTCACCGGCGGCTTCAGCTCGTCGGCGTGCTCGTTCACCCACTGCGCGAAGTTGATGACCGGGGGAAGACTCATCGTTGACCGTCCCTTCCGCTGCCGTCGGCCGCGTTGCCTTCGGTTGCCGTGCCGTCGTTCCTGCGGGCGATGCCCTGGATCTCGATCAGGAGGTGCGGGTGCGGGAGCTGGTGCACGGCGACGGTGGTCCGGGTGGGGCCGCTCTCGTCGAAGTACTCGGCCCAGACCTCGTTGTAGCCCGCGAAGTCGTTCATGTTCACCAGGTACGTGGTGACCTGCACGAGGTCGTCGAGCCCCGCGCCGGCCGCGGCCAGCACCTCGCGGACGTTCTCCAGGACCGCCCGGGTCTGCACCCGGATGTCGAGGGTGGTGGCGCCCATGTGGTCGGCCGATGCGCCCGCGATCGTGTTGTCCGGCCTGCGGCTGCTGGTCCCCGAGAAGAAGACCAGCTCGCCTGCGGCCTTGACGTGCGGGAAGCGTCCGCGCGGCGTCGCCTTGCCGGGGACGACGATGCCGTCACTCATCGGTGGCCTCCCCCACGGTGAAGCCCGCCCTGCCGAGCCCGGTCACGGTGGCCTCCACCGAGGTGCCGGGGGTCAGCGCGACGGCCGGGGTGGCGGCGCCTGCCAGCAGGATGCTGCCGGCCCGCAGGGTGTGCCCCTGGGCGCGTGCCATCCGCACGGCGGCGTGCACGGCGCGCAGCGGGTGGCCGAGGATCGCGGCGGTGGAGCCGGTCTCGGCGGTCCTGCCGTCGATCTCCAGGCGCACCCCGCGGTTGGCGAGGTCACCGGCGTCGGCGAGCTCGGTCCACGGGCCCAGGACGTAGCCGCTGGCCGAGGTGTTGTCGGCGACGACGTCCTGGAGGGTGAAGCGGAAGTCGCGGTAGCGGCTGTCGATCACTTCGAGTGCCGGGGCCACCGCGTCGACGGCGCTCTCCGGGTCGAGGTCGTCACCAGGTCCGATGTCGGTGCCGAGCCGGAAGGCGACCTCCGGCTCCACCCGCGGGTGCACGTACCGTCCGAGCGGGATACGGTCGCCGTCCGCGATCCGCATGCCGTCGGTGAGCCGTCCGAAGATGACGTCGAAGACGCCCATCTGCGCGGCCTTCGTACGGCTGGTGAAGCCGAGCTTGACGCCGCTGATCCGCTCGCCGCGGGCCAGCCTGCGGCCGATCAGCAGCTGCTGGACGCGGTACGCCTCGTCCAGTGTCAGCGCGCCCGACGAGGTGAGCTGGGGTACCGGTTCGGCGCGGAGCGCGGCAGTGTCGAGCAGCCCGGCGGCGGTGTCGTGGACCGCGCCGTTGCGGGCGGCCGGGTGGTGTGCGGTGGTCATGCTGCGCCTTCCTCACGCGCGGCGGCCAGATCCAGCGCCACGTCGACGATCATGTCTTCCTGGCCGCCGACCATGTGCCGCCTGCCGACCTCCAGGAGCAGTTCCCGCACGTCGAGACCGTAGCGGGCGGCGGCGCGTTCGGCGTGCAGCAGGAAGCTGGAGTACACCCCGGCGTAGCCGAGGGTGAGGGTTTCCCTGTCGACCCGTACGGGCCGCTTCTGGAGCGGACGGATCAGGTCTTCGGCGGCGTCCTGGAGGGCGAACAGGTCGCAGCCGTGCCGCCAGCCGAGCAGGTTGGCGACGGCGACGAACGCCTCGATGGGACAGTTGCCCGCGCCCGCTCCCTGTCCCGCGAGCGAGGCGTCCACCCGCGTCACGCCGTTCTCGACGGCGACCACGCTGTTGGCGACCGACAGCGAGAGGTTCTCGTGGGCGTGGATGCCGATCTCGGTGCCGGGGTCGAGGGCGTCGCGGTAGGCGCGTACCCGGGCGGCGACGTCGGGCATGGTCAGCCGGCCGCCGGAGTCGGTGACGTAGACGCAGTGCGCGCCGTAACTCTCCATCAGGGCCGCCTGCTTCGCCAGCCCCGCCGGGTCGTTGAGGTGGCTCATCATCAGGAAGCCGGCCACGTCCATGCCGTTCTCGCGGGCCCAGGCGATGTGCTGGGCGGCGACGTCGGCCTCGGTGCAGTGGGTGGCGACCCGCACGCTGCGCACCCCGGCGGCGTGCGCCTGGCGCAGGTCGTCGATGGTGCCGATGCCGGGCAGGATCAGGGTGGTCAGCCGGGCGCGCTGCACGACGGACGCGGCGGCCTCGATCCATTCCAGGTCGGTGCGGGCGCCGTGCCCGTAGGTGACGCTGGAGCCCGACAGGCCGTCGCCGTGCGCCACTTCGATGGCGTCGACGCCGGCCGCGTCCAGGGCGCAGGCGATGGCGCGGACCTGTTCGGCGGTGTAGCGGTGGCCCACGGCGTGCATGCCGTCCCGCAGGGTGACGTCCTGGACGAAGACGGACCTGCCGTCCGCGCCGCCGGTCTGGGTACTCATCGGGTGGCTCCTTCCCGCTCCCCGGCGACCAGGCGTTCCGCGGTGCGCAGGGCGGCGGAGGTCATGATGTCGAGGTTCCCCGCGTAGTCGGGCAGGTAGTGGCCGGCGCCGGTGACCTCCAGGAACACCGACACCTTGGTGCCGCGGAAGGCGCGCCCGATGCCGGGTACGAAGGGCTCGTCGACGGGGTCGAACTGCACGTCCTGCTTGAGGCGGTAGCCGGGCACGTACTCGCGGACCGCGTCGGCCATGGCGGCCACCGAGCGCCGGATCTCCTCCTGCCGGTCCCGGTCGGCCGTCTCGATCAGGCAGAAGACGGTGTCCCGCATCACCAGCGGCGGCTCGGCGGGGTTGAGCACGATGATCGCCTTGCCGCGTTCCGCGCCGCCGACCTGCTCGATGGCGGCGGCGGTGGTCTCGGTGAACTCGTCGATGTTGGCGCGGGTTCCGGGGCCCGCCGAGCGCGAGGCGATCGACGCCACGATCTCCGCGTACCGGACCGGGGTCACCCGCGCGACGGCCGCGACGACCGGGACGGTGGCCTGCCCGCCGCAGGTGACCATGTTGACGTTGTCGGCGCCCGGGTGCGCGTCGAGGTTGACCGGCGGCACCACGTACGGGCCGACGGCGGCCGGGGTGAGGTCGACCATCAGCTTGCCGTGCTCCTTCACCACCGCGTAGTTGTGCCGGTGCGCGGCGGCCGACGTGGCGTCGAAGACGACCTCGACATCGGCGAACTCCGGCAGTGCGCGCAGCCCTTCGACCCCGTCGTGGGTGGTGGCGACGCCCAGCCTGCGGGCCCTGGCGAGCCCGTCGGACTCCGGGTCGACACCCGCCATGGCGGCCACGTGCAGGGTCTGCGACAGCCGCTTGACCTTGAACAGCAGGTCGGTGCCGATGTTGCCGGACCCGATGATCGCTACGGCGCGCGTCATGCCGCGCCCCCTTCCTGAACGTCCCGGGTGTCCCGGATGAAGTCGGCGTGGACCTCGCCGAGCCCGTCGAGCCTGGCGCGGAAGACGCCGGGCCCGGTGACGGGCACCATCGGGCCGAGCGCCCCGGACAGCACCGTTTCACCGGCCCGCAACGGGGCGCCCCGGCGGGCCGCCTCCCGGGCGAGCCAGACCACGGCGGCCACCGGGGTGCCGAGGCAGGCGGCCCCCGATCCGGTGGAGACGATCTCGCCGCGGTGGTCGAGCGCCATGCCGAGGCCGGGCAGGTCGACGGCGGACAGCGGGCGCGGGGTGGTCCCCAGGACCAGGGCGCCGCTGGAGGCGTTGTCGGCGACGGTGTCGGTGATGCCGATGTCCCAGCCGGCCACCCGCGAGTCGACGATCTCCAGCGCGGGCAGCAGGAAGTCGGTCGCCCTGATCACCTCGGCCGCGGTGACCGCATCGCCGTCCAGGTCACGGCCGAGCACGAAGGCGACCTCCGCCTCGATCCGCGGCTGGAGGAAGCGGCCGATGTCGACGGGCTCGCGGTCGGTGAGCACCATGTCGTCGAGCAGCACGCCGTAGTCGGGGGTGAAGACCCCGAACTGCTGCTGCACGGCGGGCGAGGTCAGCCCGATCTTGCGGCCGGCCCGGCGCGCCCCGGCCGCCAGACGGTCGGCGATGACGGCGCTCTGCACGGCGTACGCGGCGTCCTGGTCGGTGTCGCCGATCAGGTCACGGACGGGGGCACAGGGGGTCCTGGTGGCGGCGGCGGTCCGCAGGCGTTCGGCCGCCGCGGCCTGCTCGGGGGTGAGGTCGCGGGCGGCGGGGCCGGCGCCTGGTTCGGTGGTGGTCACAGCTGCACGCACACATTCGTCGGCTCGGAGTAGAAGTGGAGGGAGTGCGTGCCGCCCTCGCGGCCGATGCCGGACAGGCCGGTGCCGCCGAAGGGGGAGCGCAGGTCGCGCAGGAACCAGGTGTTGACCCAGGCCATGCCGGTGCGCATCTGCTGGGCGACCCGGTGGCCGCGGTCCAGGTTGCTGGTCCACACGCAGGAGGCGAGGCCGTACGGCGAGTCGTTGGCCAGCCGGATGCCCTCTTCCTCGGTGTCGAACGGGATGAGTCCCGCGACCGGGCCGAAGATCTCCTCGCGCATGGTGCGGTCGGTGTGCTCCAGGCCGGTCCACAGCGTCGGCTCGATCCAGGAACCGCCCGCCAGGTCCGGGCCGAGGTCGGGTATGCCGCCGCCGGCCAGGACCTCCGCGCCTTCCTTCCGGGCGAGTTCGAAGTAGGAGAGGACCTTCTCGCGGTGCGCCTGGGAGATCAGCGGCCCGGTGGTCGTCGCCGGGTCTTCGGGGCGTCCCGGCCGCAGGGCGCGGGCGCGCTCGGCGAGTCCGGCGGCGATCTCGTCGAAGACCGGGCGCTGGACGTAGACCCGCTCGGTGCACAGGCAGACCTGCCCCGTGTTGGTGAAGACGGACCGGGCGAGGCCGTCCACCGCCCGCTCGACGTCGGTGTCGGCGAACACCAACGCGGCGTTCTTGCCGCCCAGTTCGAAGGAGACGGGCCGCACCCGCGGCGCCACCGCGCGCATGATCGCCGAACCGGTCGCGGACTCGCCGGTGAAGGTCACCCCGTCCACGTCCGGGTGCTCGGTCAGGTACCCGCCCGCCGACTCGGGGCCGAAGCCGTGCACGACGTTGCAGACGCCGTTGGGCAGCCCGGCCTCCTGGAGGATCTCGGCGAGGATCGTGGCCGTGGAAGGCGTCTCTTCCGACGGCTTGACGATGACGGCGTTTCCGCAGGCCAGGGCCGGTGCGAGCTTCCAGGTCAGGAGGAGCAGCGGCAGGTTCCAGGGCACGATGACGGCGACCACGCCGAGCGGCTTGCGGACCGCGTAGTTGAGCGCCTTGCGGCCACCGGGGAGTTCGGTGAGGAAGGAGTCGAGGCCGGTGGCGGAGATCGTGTCGGCGAAGGCGCGGAAGTTCGCGGCGGCGCGCGCCACGTCGAGTTCCTTGGCCAGCGCGACCGGCTTGCCGGTGTCGGCGACCTCGGCCGCGACCAGTTCGTCGAAGCGGTTCTCGATGCCGTCGGCGACCCGTCGCAGCAACCGGGCGCGTTCGGGGACGGTGGTACTGCCCCAGGGTCCGTCGAGCGCCCGGCGCGCGGCACGGACGGCGACGTCGACCAGGACCTGATCCGCCTCGTGGACCCGTCCTATGAGCGAACCGTCCACCGGGCTGATCTTGTCGAAGGTGTGCACGCCGTCCACCAGGGCGCCGTCCACGAAGTTCCGGATCTCCCGCACGGGGAGCGAGTTGCTGCGGCTCATGTCAGCGAGGCTAGGCACCTCAGCCATGCCTGAATAATGCTCTTTACGTTCCCTGCCATAGCCGTACGGGCATATCCTGGGTCCATGGAGAGCGAGAAGCTTCTCGACGGCCGGCTGAAACTGCGCCACCTCACGCTCGTCACCGCCGTCGCGGACCAGGGCAGCGTCATCCGGGCCGCCCAGGAGCTGCACATCACCCAGCCCGTCGTCACCCGCGCCCTGCACGACCTGGAGACGATCCTCGGCGTCCCGCTGTTCGAACGCCACCACCGCGGCATGACCCTCACCCTGTACGGCGAGTCCTTCGTCGGCCACGCCCGCACGGTCCTGGCCCAGCTGCGGCAGGCCGGCGAGGAGCTGACCCACCTCGCCGCCGGCAACCTCGGCACCGTCACCATCGGCATCCACCTGGCCGGCTCGAACCTGCTGCTGCCGCGCGCCATGGCGGCACTCAAACAGGCCCACCCGTCGGTCACCGTCGTCGTCCGCGAGGCCGACCCCGACACCCTGCGGGCCGGCCTGCTCTCCGGCGAGATCGACCTCACCCTGGGCCGCCTCATCGGCTCCCCGCCCCCGCGCCTGACCCACGAGCAGCTCTACCGCGAACCCGTACGCCTGGCCGCCCGCGCAGGCCACCCGGCCCACCGCCAGCGCAGCCCGTCACTCTCCCAACTACGCCGCTACCCCTGGGTGTTGCCCATCGACCGCACCGCACTCCGCGCCGAACTGGAAGAACTCTTCACCCACGAGAACGTCGAACTCCCCGCCGACCGCATCGAATGCACCTCCATGCCGACCCTGCGCCACTTCCTCCTGTCCACCGACGCCATCGCCGCCCTCCCCCTGCTGATCGCCACCCAGGACGCCGACCTGCGCCTCATCGACACCCCCCTGAAATCCATCAGTCAGGCCGTGGGCATCACCCGCCCGTCGGACCGGCCCCTTTCACCGGCGGCGGAGGCGTTGCATCAGCGGTTGCGGGAGGAGGCACAGGCGCTGGCGGAACTGCTCACCATGGACGGCGCCGACGACTTCGCAGCGCCTCGCGAGAAGCCGTGAGGAGCCGTGAGGAGCCGGATGCCGGGTGCCGTTCCCAAATGGCAAGAAGTAACCGTTTTGCCGCAGTCGGCCTGAAGTGCCCTGTCATCTTGCCGCTTGCCGGGCGATCGTTACGGCATTGATCAGCGGGTCCGCGCTCACGCTGGCGCCGTGACCCGGCATCGGCCACCCGGCACGACCGCCAACCACACGGGGAGGCAAGGGAATTGGCGCGCAACCAAGAACCCCGCACCGTCGCGGTGGTCGGAGCCGGCGCCTCGGGCACGCTCACCGCGGTCCGCCTGCTGCAACGCGCCGAACGCGAGCGCGTCCCCCTCGGCGTCTGGCTGATCGACCCGGCCAGGGAAGCCGGTCGTGGCCCCGCCTACGGCACGGACGACCCGCGCCACCTGCTCAACGTCCCCGCGGGCGGCATGAGCGCCTTCCCCGATGACCCCGGGCACTTCGTACGCTGGCTCGCGGCGCGGGGCCACCACCCGGCCGGTCGGGACGACTTCGTCCCCCGCATGCACTTCGGCCGCTACCTCTCCGATGTCCTGCACGAGGCCGGCCGGCGCGCCACGCTCCCACGGCTGCACCGGCTGCACGACCGCGTGACGGACGCACGGGCCGACGCGTCGGGGGTGACCCTCAGGCTCCGCGCCCACGGATCACTCCGCGCCGACGCGGCCGTCCTCGCCCTCGGTGTCTTCCGGCCCGGTTGCTCGTGGGCGCCGCCCGACCTGCGCTCCGGCGACCGCTTCATCGCCGACCCCTGGCGGCCCGGCGCCCTCGCCGCGGTCCCGCCCGCCGAGGACGTCCTGATCGTCGGAACGGGTCTGACCATGGCCGATACGGCGGTGACCGTCGCCCGCCACGGCCGCGTCGTGCACGCGGTGTCGCGCGGTGGGCGCCTGCCCCACACCCATCTGGCGCCTCCGGCGGGGCTCCGGACGGCCCCGCCCGACGCCCCTCCCGCCCTCTCCGGGCACAACGGCCTCGCCGCCCTGCGCCGGTCCGCGCTGCGGCACATCGGCGAGAGCCGCCGACGGCACGGAGACTGGCGGGTCGGCGTCGACAGCCTCAGGCCCCTCACCTCGTCCCTGTGGCAACAGCTCTCCCTGGCCGACCGGCGCCGTTTCGTCCAGGAGGACCTGCGGCGCTGGGAAACGCACCGCCACCGCATGGCACCGGACACCGCCGCCGCCCTCCACGAGGCCCTGCGCACCGGCGCGTTGGAGGTCGGACCCGGCGAACCGGCCGACGCGCAGCCCGTACCGGACGGCCTGCGCATCCGGCTGACCTGCGGCCGCACCCTCACCGTAGGAGCGGTGATCAACTGCACCGGACCGCCGTCCCGGGTGCGGGACAACGACGACCCGCTGGTCCGCGCCCTGCTCGCCCGCGGCCTGGCCCGCGAGGACCCCCTCGGCATGGGCCTCGACACCCTGCCGGACGGCCGACTGCACTCCGTCGGCAGCTCAACTGCCGTACCTCTGTGGACACTTGGCGTCCTGCGGCGGGGCACCCTCCTGGAAAGCACCGCCATCCCGGAGATCCGCCACCAGGCACACCATGTCGCCATCGCGGTCCTGCACGCCGTCGCCGGGAGCTGACTCACGATGGGAGTGCACCAACTCGCTTTACAGGCAGGTTTGTTGACGAGCAGTCAGACGTGATCTAGCTGCTCGAAGCCCCCGCGCCGGCCGCCACCGCCGCAGTCAGCGCGCCGCGGACGGCCCGGATGGCGTCCCGTACCGCCGACGCGGCCCACTCGCCATCCGACAGTTCCTTGATGCGGGCCTTGCGGTCGGCGGCGGGTATGTCGTGGAAGACCTTCTTGGACAGGCCGCAGGCATCAATGAGCGCCACCAGCGCGGCCGTTCGCGCCTCCACGGGGCCGCCGGCCATCGCCTGGGCGAGTCGCTCGCGGACCTCGGAGGTGACCTCCGGGTCGCGGTCGGCCCAGTGGGACACCGGGACCAGTCCCAGTACGCGGTGGGTCTCCTCCACCAGCACGCCCTGCTTCGCGAGGCCGGCGAGCAGGCGGGCGTTCACCTCGCGCGACTCGGCCTTCTCCACCCACCACTTGGGCTTGCGCGCCCGCGAGTCGGCCCGGATGCGGGCCGCCAGCGCTTCGACTTCCGGGTGCGCCATGCCCTTGCCGGCCGCATCGCCGGGCTCGTCCACGGCCAGGCGTCCGTCCCGGACACCGGCCTCGCCCCGCAGCGCCAGCTCGATCAGCAGCGCCCCCGCCACCCCCCGGGTCGCCGCGATGCCGTTCAGCAGCTTTCTGCCGTCGGAATCGCGGCCGACCAGCAGGAGTTCCTCCGCCAAGATCAGTTCCATGTCCCCAGCGTATGGCCCTGGACCGACATCGCAACAGTACTTTCCTGTGGGGAAAGAACCTGGTACTTTCCCGTGAGGAAAGCACGTGTACCGGAGAGGGCACAGGGGGCCACATGACCATTCACGACGCGCAGGCCGCACTGGACGACGCCAGGCGCCGCCGCGGGCAGTCCCGCGCCGAGTACCTGCGGTACGGGCTCTCCCTGCCCTACCTCCTCACCGGAGCGCTGATCGTGTTCGCCGCGTTCGCCTCCTTCGACCTGCCCAATCCGTGGGGCGGCGCGGTGCTCTTCCCCTCGCTCGTGCTGCTGGCGGGGACGGTGGCGGTGTACCTGCGCCGGGCGGCCGTCCGGATGCCGCTGACCGGCAAGGACGCGTTCCTCGCGGTGGCGGTCGGGCTGGCCCTGGTGGCGCTCTTCCGGCTGCTGTCGGGCCTCGCGGGCGCCGGCGGCGTACCGGCTCCGCACGCGGTGGCTGCGGCCGTGCTGTGCGTGGCCGGTGTGCTGGTCGCGGGCAGGTGGCGGGCGGTCGCGGTGTCGCGTGCGCAAGGTGAGGGCGAAGGGGCCGGGTCGCGCTGATGGACGACGGCTTCAACGAGTTCCTGCACGTTCCCGCGCGGCTGGCGATCGTCGCGCTGCTGGCCCCGGCGAGCTGGACGGAGTTCGGCTTCATGCGCGAAGCCGTGGACACCAGCGACTCCGCGCTCTCCAAGCAGGTGTCCGCGCTCGCCGCCAAGGGCTACCTGGAGGTCCGCAAGCACAAGAGCATCGGCGGACGGCGCACCCTCGTACGGCTCACGCCCGAGGGGCGGGAGGAGTTCCGGCGGCACGCCGAAGCGCTGGAGCGGATCGCGGCAACTGCCCGCGCACCGCAGGTAGTTGGGCCGGACGGCTGACCTTCGCACCGCACCCGCGTGGGGGCCCGTCTCCCCCGCCGGGGCGCGGGAGACGGGCCCGGGTGACGCGGCGCCGTTCTGGCCGGTTCACACCGGTCGGGACGGCGCCGCGTGCTCACTGCGCGCGGGGCGTCAGATTCCGGACGTCATGACGGTGACCTTCTCCGCATCCGACCACTTGTCGGACTTCCGCTTAGCGCGCTTGCCGTTGCCGCCCGCGTCCTTGTCGGCACGCTTCGCCTCAGTCGCTGCGCGGTCCTGGTCCTTGTTCTTCTTCCCGAACACGGCACTCTCACCTTTCACTGTGGGGATTCCGTTTACCGCCCCTTCCCGTCCCGGAACGCGCTTACTCCAGCTCCCTTCCGGAATCGCACATTCCGCGTTCCTCAAGGGGTGCTCCGCGTTCCGGATTCCCGTGCCCGCCACCCATTAGCCACAGGTCGCTCAGCCCTCAAGAGGCCAACACAAGATTCCGGTGTGACGCTGTTCACAACGTGAAGAAGTTGTTGCTTGTGAGACAGGTCGGGTACGTTTCTAGCCGTTGCCTGACCAGCAACGGTTACACCAACGGGGAGATTACGAGTTTTTCGCAACCCCCCTTTGGTGTGTATTTTAACGGGGAGGGGGGTGAATTTTGCATGCCTTTCGAAGGTGATGTTTCCCTTATTGAGGAAATTGCCGAGCAGGACTTTGACGGTGTGGCGTACGGCGCCTGCACCACCAACACGTTCTCGCTCAGCGACCACGTTGGTAACAACGGTGGCTGGTGCACGCTGACCAAGGAGTGCCAGCCCAACTGCAACTGATGCCACTTCTGTGCGCAAAGTTGCCGCTTACCAATGAATGGGGGTGAACAGACATGGAGAAGCAGGACTTTCTGGGTGCCTACGACGAGCTCGAACTGATCGAGCTCGGCGAGGAGGACGCGCAGGGTGGCACCACCACCCCGGCGTGCGTCGCCACTTCGATCGCGGTGTCCACCGCTTTCTGCCCGACCACCAAGTGCACCAGCAAGTGCTGATGTACTGAGGCGGGCCACGTAGGCCATGGGGTGGGGATCGGTGCATGATCCCCACCCCATGGTGCCAATAGCGTACCGTATCCGCGCGCATCAAAGTGAAAGACCATTGCTCTCTTCACAGAAACTTTACCCAGAATTTGACGACGCGGAACGACGGGAAACTATCGAGCCGTTGTCCGCGTTCGACGACGCCGTACTCGAGATACTCACCGCACCTGCCGGGGCCGGAGAAGGCATTCCGCCCGAGGCAGCTTTGCGCTGGGCATCGGAAAAAGAAGAGTACCCATTCCAGCGCATCATCCGTGAATTGGCCACCCAGGTTTGTCTGCCTGATTTCGTGGCGACGCACGGCGCGCTCTTCGGCGATCCCGACGCCATCACACTACAGCTGCTGACCCGCGTCGAAAACCGTTTGCGCATTTCCTGTACCCGCTCATTGGTCGCCGCGGTCAACGCGGCTTCGGCGAGCGAACAGCTGACCGGCGACACCGGAAACGCGCGCTACCTCGACTTCGTCAACACTTTCACCGCTGAACGGCTGGCCGAAACTTTCCCGCTCCTGCGCTCCGCGGTCGGCCACCTCGTCCGTAACACCGCCGCGGCCTTCGACGAGCTCTGCGCGCGGCTGACCGCGGACCGGCAGGCCATCGCCGAGGCATTCCGCATCGCCCCCGACGACGCCGTCACCTCCATCGGCCAGGCCGACGGTGACGCGCACGCGCACGGCCGCAGCGTGTCCATCCTGACGTTCGCCTCGGGCGCCCGGCTGGTCTACAAGCCGCGCGACATCTCGTGCGAGGCCGCCTACGAGGAGATCGTCGCCCACGTCAACCGCGAAGCCGGCACCAGCCTTCCGGCGGCGCGGGCGCTCGACCGCGGCGGCTACGGGTACGTGGAGTACATCCAGGCCGAGGACGTCTCGGACATCTCCCCGCAGTTCATGAAGTGGTGCGGGGAACTCGCCGCGGTCTTCCACCTGCTGGACGCCCGCGACATGCACTTCGAGAACATCGTCGCCACCCGCCGCGGCCCGGTCCCGGTCGATCTGGAGACCCTGCTGCACCCCTCCCGTGTGCACGTCGGCCCGCGTCCGGAAGCGGACGGCAACGCCTACGACGTCATCGCCCGCTCCCTGTACGGGATCGGCATCCTCCCGCTGGTCATGGCGGGCAAGGAAGAGGGCTCCGGCCACGTCGACCTCGGTTTCCTCGGCGGCGAGAACAAGGGGACCTCCCCCTTCAAGGGGCTGGTCTTCGAGAACCCCTTCACCGACAAGATCAAGGTGGTGCTGCGGGCCGAGGAGTCAGGGCAGCGCAGCACCGTGGTGCAGACGGCCGGCGAAGCGGACATCCACCACCTCGCCGAGCAGATGGCCGACGGATTCGCCGCCACCGCACGGGCGTTGACCCGCGGCCTCGACGCCTGGGCCGCGCACCTGACCCGGCTGGCCGGCGGCATGCGGGTGCGGTACGTGCACAACCCGACGGCGCTGTACGCGCAGAGCCTGCGGATGGCCGCGTCCGCCGCCGCCATGGCCGCCCCCGCCACCAGCCTCGGCCTGCTCAAGCGGATCGCGATCACGTCCAAGACCTCGCACCGCGGCATCATCGTCGCCGAGCTGAAGCAGATGGCCGAACGTGACGTGCCCTACTTCGCGGCCGACGCCACGGACACCGTGCTGTACGACGCCGACGGCAACGACACCGGAGCGCGGCTGCCCGAAACCCCGCTCGCGCGGGCCCTGGCGAAGGCCGCCGAGCTGGACGAAACCGTCATCGAGCAGCAGCTCACACTGCTGTACTCCGCCTTCTGCTCCCGGTTCCCCGACAACCACCTCACCGGAACCGACATCTCACGGGCCGCCCCCGCGGTCTCCCGCGACGGCAGCCTGCACGACGTCGCGCGGCACATCGCCGACCGTCTGGTGACGAGCTGCCTGCCGGACAAGTTCGCGCACCTTCCGCGTACCTGGATCGGTCCGCTGGCCTCCGCGCAGGCGGAGCGGGTCTGGCCGTGCGGGGTGCTCGGCTACGACCTGTACACCGGCCGTACCGGCCCTGCGCTGGCGCTGGCCGCCGCCGGGCGGGTGCTGGACGACGCGACGTACCGCGACACCGCCCGGCAGATCTTCGCCACCAGCGCCGACATACTCGCCGGGCAGCGCTACGAGGAACGCAGCGTGCAGCAGACCGGGCCCGGCGCCTACACCGGCCTGACCGGCCTGCTGTTCGCCCTGGACACGGCGGGCCGGCTGCTGGACGAGCCGGAGTGGATCCGGGCGGCGCAGGACGCCGTCCCGCTGGCCGTGGAACGGATCGACGGCGAGCGGGCCGGTGCCGATGTCATCGGTGGCATCGCCGGCACCGCGACCATGCTCGCCGCCGTCGGCGGGCCGCACGCGCAGCAGGCGCTGCCCGGCCTGACGGCGATGCTGTGCACGATGGCCGAGGAGGGCCGGGGTGCGTGGTTCGAGCAGTCAGGTTTCGCCCACGGCGTCGCCGGAGTGCTGCACGCGCTCAGCGTGCTGCGTCCGCACACCGTCGATCAGGACCTGCGGCGGCGCTCCGACGCGGCCGTCGGTCTGCTGCTCGACCGGCTGGAAGCGTTCCACGACGCCGCGGAGGACAACTGGTTCTCCAACATCGCCACACCGGACCGGTTCTCCACCGGCTGGTGCCACGGCGCCGCCGGTATCTCCCTGGCGCTGCTCGCCTGCGTCGAGCACACCGGTGACGAGCGGGCCCGCGGCCTGCTGGGGCAGGCCCTCGCCAACACCGCGGAGCAGGGCTTCGGCCGCAATCTGACGTGGTGTCACGGGGACCTCGGCAACCACGACGTGCTGGCAGGCGCCGCCGTGCGCCTCGGCGACGCCGAACTGGCCGGACAGGTGGCCGCCCTGGAGGACACCTGGCTGCGGCCCGACGTGTTCCTGCGCAAGCTCGCGGACAACCGCAGCCGGTACGCGCACACCAACAGCATCATGGTCGGCACCTCAGGCGTCCTGCTGCACCTGCTCAACCGGATCGCACCCGGCACCCGGCTCTCGCCGCTGTCGCTGACCGGCGGAGCCCGGGGATGAGCCGGCGCGTACCGACGGTCACGCAGGTCACGCAGACCGAGTGCGGCCTGTGCTGCTGCATCGCGGTCATGCGGTACTGGGGGCGCAGCGAGGACTTCTTCACCGTCCGCCAGGACCTGGAAGCCGGTCGCGACGGCCTGGGCGCCAAGCAGCTGTCCGACTTCCTGCGCTCGCGCGGCATGCAGACAAAGGCGTTCCGCGTCAAGGCCGTTGAGGCGCTGGCGCAGTTCACCTCGCCCGTCATCCTGTACTGGGAGGACTACCACTTCCTGGTCCTGGAGAAGTTCGACGGCCGCGTCGCGACGGTCATGGACCCGGCCGTCGGACGGCGCCGGCTGACCCGCGACGAGCTGGAGGCCGGGTTCAGCGACATCGTCATCGCCGCCGAGCCAGGACCCGGTTTCGTCCGGCAGCGGCAGCAGGCGACGAAGGACTGGCGGACGGTCCCGCTGTTCGCCGAGCGGTCCTTCGCCCGCATCGCGCTGGTCGCCGTGCTGTCGCTCAGCGGCTATCTCGCGGTCCTCGGCATCCCGGCGCTGACGAAATGGGCCGTGGACCGGCAGGCCGACTGGCGGGATCTGAGCGATCTGTCGGTGGTCACCGGCGCGGTGGTGGCGGCGGCCGGCGGCTACCTGCTGCTGTGGCTGATGCGGGTGACGGTCCTCTCCTCGCTGATCGCGGTGATGGGGCGGCACCTGATGTCCCACACCTTCCGCAAACTGCTGTCGCTGCCGTACAAGTTCTTCAACACCCGGCAGCCGGGTGAGCTGCTGTTCCGGCTGAACACCGTCAACGTCGTACGTGACCTGCTGTCCTCGCGGATCGCGCAGGGTGTGCTCGACGTCGGCACCCTGGTGTGCATCAGCGTCTACCTGTTCGTCGTCGAGTGGCGGATCGGGCTGATCGCGACGGCGCTGTTCGCGGTCAACGGCGCGTACCTGTGGGCCACCCGCAACCGCGTCAAGGAAGTCACCGACGCGGAGATCAGCCAGCTGGGCCGGAGCCAGTCGACGCAGCTCGACGCCATCGTGTCGATCCCGACCATCAAAATGGGCGGCTACGCCCAGCAGTTCGCCGACGAGTGGGCCAAGATCTACGGCTCGTCGCTGGACGCCATGAAGAAGCGGATGCGGCTCCAGCAGGGCTGGATCGCCGGTGTCGCCACCACGACGCAGATGTTCGGCCCGATGGTGCTGCTGCTGGCCGGCCTGTACTTCGTCTCGCACGGCGTCGTGTCGCTGGGCTCGGCCATCGCCATCCAGTCGGTGTCCGTCACCTTCTTCTCCATGACGACCTCGGTGTTCCAGATGTTCACCGAGTTCACCGAGGCGTCCCGCTACATGGCCAGGCTCAGCGACATCACCGCGCACGACAGCGAGGACGCCGGCGGGGAGACCCGGCAGCTGGACGACGCCTCGATCACCCTGCACGACGTGCAGTTCCGGTACACGCAGCACGCCGCTCCGGTGATCGACGGGGTGTCCCTGCACATCCCGGCCGGGTCGCGGGTGGCGCTGGTGGGGGCGTCGGGGTCGGGCAAGTCCACGCTCGGCCGTCTGGTCTGCGGTCTGCACGAACCGACCGACGGTGTCGTCGAGTTCGGCGGCCGGCCGATGGCGGACTACGACAAGAACTTCATCCGCCGCCAGATCGGGTACATCCCGCAGGAAGTGCACCTGCACAACCGCACGATCCTGGAGAACCTCACGCTCGGCCAGGACATCCCGCCCGAGACGGTCCGCGCGTACTGCTCCGAAGTGGGCATCCTCGACTTCGTCGAAGCGCTCCCGATGGGCCTGAAGACGCTGGTGTCCGAGCTGGGAGCGAACTTCTCCGGCGGCCAGCGGCAGCGCCTGGCGATCGTCAGGACGCTGCTCCAGAAGCCGAAGATCATCGTGATGGACGAGGCCACCGCGTCCCTGGACACGATCAACGAGCGCCGCGTCACCCAGATCATCGAGGAGTCGGGCGCCACCCAGGTGATCATCGCGCACCGGCTGGCCACCATCAGGAACGCGGACCGCATCTACGTGCTCGACGGCGGGCGCGTGACCGAGCACGGCACCCACCAGCAACTGCTGGACAACCAGGCGACCTACGCGGCCCTCTACGCGGAAACCGACGCCCCCACCTTCCTAGGCGAGACAGCATGAGCCAGACCGAACCGTCCGTATCCGTCCCCGCCTTCCTCCCCTTCTACCTGCGCATCGCCCCCAGGGACGACTTCGCCCGCGCCCTCGCGCCCGTCCTCGACGAGGTGGTGGCGCCGGAGAGCCGCGACACCGTGGTGCACCGGATGTGGGACGTCCTGGTGTGCACCGTCGAGGGCCACAGCTACCGCACGCTGATCGGCGAGTTCCACCAATACCGCGAGGCCATGGGTCTGGCGCCCGACCCCGGCAGCAGCACCGCGCTGGATGCGTTCGCCGCGACGCTGCGGGACACCGCGCAGCAGGACGCGCTGCTGGACCGCTACCCGATGCTCAGGCAGCGGCTGACGACGGTCACCGGCAACATCCTGGCGGCCTGCCGTGAGGTGCTCGACGCCTACCGCGACGACACCCTGGCGCTGAGCGAGGCGTTCGGGCTCGACCCGGCGGGCGAGGCGATCACCGAACTCGAACCGTCCAGCTCGGACCCGCACAACGGCAACCGCCGGGTGGTCTTCCTGACCACCAGCGGCGGCCACCGCCTGGTGTACAAGCCCCGCGCGCTCACCGGGGACGACTTCCTGCGCGATCTCTACCGCGCGGCCGGTGCCCACCTGACGCACCCGCTCGACACCTGCGTACCGGATTCGGTGACCGTCGGCGCGCACGGCTGGCAGCGCTTCACCGCGCCTTCGCCGATGGACGACGCCGGTCAAGTGCCGCGCTACTTCTACCGGTTCGGCGCGCTGACCTGCCTGCTGAGCGCCATCGGGTCGACCGATCTGCACGACGAGAACCTGCTGGCGCACGGCGAGTACCCCTGCGTGATCGACACCGAGACGCTGCTGCGGGGTGACGGCGGCGTGGCGAACGACTCGCTGCCGCACATCCTGATCAACCACATGAAGAACTCGGCGTCGTCGACGATGCTGCTGCCGGTGGAGAACCCGGACTCCGTCATCGACGTCATCATGTCGGGCGCCGGCCTCATCGGGGAGCAGCAGTCGGAGATGCGGGCGCCGACCGTCACCGACAAGCAGAGCGACGCGATCCGGGTGGAGTGGGATCCGATCACCTACGCGCACACCATGAACGTGCCGACGCTCGGCGACGAACAGCTGTCCATCGCCGACCACTTCCCGCACGTGATGGCCGGGTACCGCGACGCCCTGGCGTTCCTGCGCACCGGCGAGGCGGACAAGACGCTGGCGGCCTACCCGGACATCCCCGTACGGTCCGTGCTGCGCTCCACGGAGGTCTACAGCCGCTACCTGGACGCCTCCACGCACCCCAAGTACCTCGTCTCGCAGGCGGAGGCCGACCGGCTGCACGGGCTGCTGAGCCGCAAGACCCAGCTGACGCCCGAGCAGGTCGCCTACCTGCGCCGGACCGAGACGGCTTCGCTGAACGCGGGCGACATCCCGTACTTCTTCACGCACGGCTCGTCGACGGCGCTCGCCAGCGGCAGCAGCCGGCTGCCCGGCTTCTTCAAGCTCTCGGCCCTGGACAACGCGCGGCGCGGGGTGCGCGCCGCCGCGGGGCAGCACGAGCGCTACCACCAGTTCCTCATCGAGGAGTGCCTGGGCGGCGTCGCCACCGACCCGCGTGGCCTGTCGGCGCACGGCGTCTTCGGCGGCGACACGCTGGCCCAGGCCGCCCCGGGCGCCTGGGGATTCGGCATCGCGGAGGTGCTCCGCGATCTGGCGGTCACCGCCGAAGGGCCCGACGGCGCGCAGGCCGGCTGGCTCGGCAGCATCGGCCCCGACCGGGGCGTCTCCACGATCACGCCGGGCAACTACGTCGCCTTCCACGACATGGGCGGCATCACCTCCCTGATGCGCCGCGCGGCCTCGCTCAACCCGCGCCACGCGGCGTCGGCGCAGGCCGCGGACGCCGGTTTCGCCGCGCTGTCGGCCGAGTACCACGAGGTGCTGGAGAAGATGCCGGACTCGGTGTTCTCCGGCCTGGCATCGGTGCTGCTGTCCCGTCCGCACGGCGTCGACGACGACTGGACGGGCAGGCTGATCGGCCTCATGCAGCAGCGCGGCGAGGCGCTGGAGGCGGATGTCTCCAACGGCCCGGCCGGGGTGCTGATGGCCGTGCTCGCCCGCATCGAGCAGGGCCACCGGCACCGGCCCGAGCACGTCGACGCGCTGGTCGAGATGGCCTTCGGCGAGGGACGTCCGGCGCCCGCGGGCGGCGAGATGGAGTTGGCCCACGGCGCGCTCGGCCTGTACTGGGCGAAGGCCCGCGCGGGCCGGGTGCTCGGCGACGAGAAGCTGACCGACGAGGCGTTCGGCTGGCTGTCCGCGCGCCTGGACGCGCACCCTCCGGCCGTCACCGGCTGGTGCAAGGGCGCGGCCGGTGTGCTGGTGGCTGCGGTCGAGATCTGCCGGTCAGCGGGGCGTCCCGACTGGCTCGCCGACGGCCGGCTGGCCGCCCTGGCCGACGCCATGACGGTGCTGGACGAAGGGCCGGTCGAGCTGTCGGTCTGCCACGGCACCAGCGGCGTGGTCCAGGCGCTCGTCGTGGCCTCCCGCGCCACCGGGGACCGCGCGCTCATCGACCGGGCCCGCGCCTACCAGGGCGAGGTCATCGACCGTGCGCGCCGGTACGGCTTCTACACGGGGGCGGCGGGCCGTACGTCGCTCATCGGCTACATGCTCGGCTGGTCCGGTGTCGCCGACACCGACCTGATGCTGGCCGCGCCCGACGCCGGCCACCGGGCGCCCGTCGCGCTGATCGGTTAAGAGAGGCCCGCGTGCGCTATTCGATCACCCTGCCCATCGTCGCGACCCGGCCCGAGCAGGCCGTTCCGTTCGCCAACCTGGTCCGCTGGACGCAGGCCGAGCGGCTCTGGCAGGGCCAGACGCAGGTCATCGACAACCACCACCTGATGAGCTGGCTCGCCGGGATCGGGATCCGCGTCCCGGCGGGCTTCGGCGTGAACCTCACCCCGCTGCGGTCCCCGTACCAGGCGGCGACCGAGGCACGTTCGACCGCCCTGGCCACCGGCTGCGACGTCATCGCCGGATACGGCCCCGGGGGCCCGAACTTCCAGCGCATCCTCCTGGGCAGCCCGTACCGGAGCCCGCTGACCGCCACCCGCGAGTACGTCACGACGGTGCGCACGCTGCTGCGCGGCGAGTTCGCGCAGGCGGAAGGGGAGTACTTCTCGACCCACGCCCAACTGGTGCCCGTCCGCGCCCCGGAGGTACGCGTCGGCGTCGGGGTGCTGCGGCCGAAGATGGCCGCGCTCGCCGGGCAGGTCGCGGACCGTGCGATCACCTGGCTGTGCCCGCCGTCCTACCTGCGTGACGTCCTCGTACCCGAGGTGCGCAAGGGCAGCGCCGCGGCGGGCCGGGATCCGGTGCCGGTCACGGCGATCGTTCCGTGCGCGGTCGCGCGGGACGGCCGCGACATGCGGGACACGGCGTTCGCGACGTTCGGCATGCACCTTCAGGCCGACCACTACCAGGACACCCTCCGGCACGCGGGCATCGAGGTGACCGGTGAACGGGCGGACGCGGACCGGCTGTTCGATGCCGGAGGCTTTCTGTACGGCACCCCGCAGGACATCCGCGACCAGGTGCGCGCGTTCGCCGACGCCGGAGTCGACGAAGTGGTCATCAACGTGATGGGGGTCGCGGCCACGAAGGGCGCCCGCGCCGCCGCCCAAGATCTCGAAGAGATCCTTCACGTGCTGTAGTCCCCCCACAGCAGGCGGGCCCGAGGTGCCGCACGGCCCGCCTGCGAACGAACCGAGTCAATGGGTATTCATGATCGAGATCGAGAATCTGAGCAAGCGCTACGGCGACAGGACCGCGGTCGACGACCTGTCGTTCACCGTCGCCCCGGGCAAGGTGACCGGCTTCCTGGGGCCCAACGGTGCCGGAAAGTCGACCACCATGCGCATGATCCTGGGGCTCGACCGGCCCACGGCGGGACGGGCGTTGGTGGCCGGCAAACCCTACGCACAGCACTCCAGGCCGCTGCTGAAGGTCGGCGCGCTGCTGGACGCCAAGGGCGTCAACGGTGCCCGTACCGCCTACCACCATCTGCTCGCTCTCGCCGCCTGCAACGGCATCCCCGCCGCGCGGGTGCACGAGGTGCTCGACATGACGGGCCTGTCGAGCGTGGCCCGCAAGCGGACCAAGGGCTTCTCCCTGGGCATGGGGCAGCGGCTCGGCATCGCCGCCGCGCTGCTCGGCAAGCCGGAGATCGTCGTGCTCGACGAGCCGGTCAACGGCCTCGACCCCGAAGGCGTCGTGTGGGTACGCGAGTTGATGAAGCAGCTCGCGTCCGATGGCTGCACGGTCCTGGTCTCCTCGCACCTGATGAACGAGATGGCGGTCACCGCCGACCATCTCGTGATCATCGCCAAGGGCAGGCTGCTGGTCGACTCCGCGATGAGCGACTTCATCGTCCAGCACTCCCGGCACAGCGTGCTGACCCGCGTCGCGGACCCCGAGGCCCTGCGGGCGGCGCTGACCGCCGAAGGCATCCGCAGCGAACGCCTTCCCGACGGGCGGCTCGAAGTGCTGGAAGCCGGGGTGGAACAGGTCGGCGAGATCGCGCACGCGCGGCAGATCGCCGTCTACGAGATGGCCGCGCAGAGCGCGTCGCTGGAAGAGGCATTCATGCAACTGACCTCGCAGCAGACCGAGTACCGGGCGACGCTGGAGGGACCGCGATGAGCCACGCCATGCGCGCGGAATGGATCAAGCTGACGAGCCTGCGGACGCACATCTGGTCGCTGCCGGTCTACGTCGTCATCTGCCTCGCGATCAGCGGCCTGATGGGCTGGACCAGCCGGAAGAACACCGGCATCGACCCGGTCGCCCTGGGGTTCTCCGGCCTCCAGAGCGGGATGATCCTGATGGTCATCCTCGGTGTCCTGGCCGTCACCCACGAATACTCGTCGGGCACGATCAAGAGTTCGCTGCTCGCCGTGCCGCAGCGGGGCGTGTACTACGCGGGCAAGCTCGCCACCCTGATGCTCGTGACGGTCGTGCTGTCGGCCGCCACCGCGGCGGTGAGCTTCTTCTTCGTCCAGGGTCTGCTGGGTGAATCCGGCGTCGCGGCGGACGCCGGGATCGTCGGGCGGATGGCGGGGGCTGCCGTCTACACGGCGCTGCTGGTGGCCTTCTCCATGGGCCTTGCGACGGTGCTGCGGTCCAGCACGGTCACGCTCGGCCTGCTCGTGCCGATGTTCTTCATGCTGTCGACGATCCTGAACAACATCCCCGCGACCCGGACGTTCGCGCAGTTCCTCCCGGACATGGCCGGCTCGCTGATCCTGCGCAGGGACCTCCCGCCGGACGCGGTGCTCAACGGCGGGACCGGCCTCGCGGTGCTCGCCGCGTGGGCCGTGGTGACGGTCGGGGCCGGATACGTCACGCTCTCGCGGCGCGACGCCTAGGCGCCATTACGTACGGTGCCGTGTCCTGCCGTGAACGGCGGGTTTCGGAAAGGTGTCTGCGGCTTTTGGTAGCGCAGACACCTTTCGCGCGGGCCGGATGTGTCGTTTTTAACGCTTACCGATCACGCTTGACACGTATTTGCGTGACAGCCGATGATCGCTGTGACTGTTGTGACTTATGTGGCGACAACCCGGGGGGGAAATTGATGGTCAGCACGCCATGTTTATCGGCGAGTTGCGCCCCTCCTGAGGCCACCGCACCGCACGCAGCACCGGGCCGGGCCATGTAGCCCCTCTCCCGCACCGCTGATCCGCACCGGGACCGCCGCCGGCACTCCCGGGTGCCGCACCGTGCCCGCACACCGCGTCCCACGAAGGCAGGACCGCCACGAAGGCAGGACCGCCGCACGGGTCCTCGCCTGCCTCGTCCACCAGAACCGGCTGCCCGCAGGCAGCCGCAGCACCGGCCAACGGCTCGACGCAGCCTGCCGAAAGCCGGCCTCCCACCGGGGCACTCGCCCCTGCCGGCCCTCATCCCTTGCAGACCTCATGCTCGCCATGTACAGGAGTTAGCAGATCGTGGACGCAGTCGAAGCGAACGCCGAGAGCACCGACGCGACCGGAACCGAGCGCCGCCTGCCGGTCACCGAGGCCCAGCGGGGCATCTGGCTCGCCCAGCAGGTGGAGGCGTCCGCGGGTGTCTACAACATCGGCGAGTGCCTCGAACTCCGCGGCGCCCTGGACGTGGACCTGCTGCGCCGGGCGATCCGTACCGCCGTGGCCGAGAGCGAGGCGTTCCGCACCACCGTCCGGGTCGACGGCGAGGAGATCGAGCAGGTCATCGCCGACGAGCCGGAAGCGGACCTGGAGATCGTCGACCTCTCGGCCGGGCCCGACCCGCTGGCGGCGGCCGAGGAGTGGATGCACCAGCACATCTGGGAGAACGACTACCGGGGGCGGAACTGCTCGACGGGCTTCGCCCTGCTGCACGTCGCCCCCGAGCACGCCCTGTTCTTCCTGCACGGCAGCCACCTGGTGATCGACGGCTACGGCGGCGTGCTGGTCGCGCGCCGGATCAGCCAGGTCTACACCGAACTGGCGCAGGACAAGCCGGTGTCCGACGCCTGGTTCGGCCAGGTCGCCGACATCGTGGCGGGCGACGTCGACTACCGCGCGTCGGACGCCTGGGAGCAGGACGCCGCCTTCTGGCACACCCACCTCGCCGACCGCCCCGAGGCCGTGACGCTCTCCGGGCAGCCGTCCCGCCTCGCGCCCCGCACCCGCATCGTCCGCCGGGAGCTGGCGGACGAGGACGCGGCCGGCATCGTGCGCATCGCCGAACAGTTGAAGGTGTCCACCACGACCGTCCTGCTGGCCCATGTCGCCCTGCTGCTGTGGAAGTCGACGGGCCGCTACGACGTGCCCGTCGGGCTTCCGGTGACCGCGCGGGTGGGCGCCGCGTCGAAGCTGACCCCCGGCATGATGTCGAACATCCTGCCGCTGCGGCTGAGCGGACGGCCCGACCAGGACTTCGCGGCGCTGACGGCCGACGTCTCGGCCACCGTCAGGGCGTCGATGAGGCACCAGCACTACCGCTACGAGTGGATGATCCACGACAGCCGCCGGGTCCACGGCAGGCAGGACCCGCTGTTCGGCGTCGGCGTCAACATCATGAACTTCAACTCGGAGCTGCAACTGGGCGACGTGGCGGCCGAGTTCCGGATGGTCAAGACCGGCCCGGTGCACGACGTCACCTTGAACCTCCGGATGGACCCCCGCCACGGCGGCCTCGTCGTCGAGATCGAGGGCGACGCCGAACGCCACGACGACGACGGGCTCAACACTCTGGCCGACCGCCTGGTGACGGTGATGCGGCAGGTGCGCGAGGCGGGCCCCACGGGACGGGTGGGCGACCTCTCGCTGCTCTCCGACGACGAACACCGCCGCGTGGTGACGGAGTTCAACGACACCCGGCACGACGTTCCCGCCCTGACGCTGCCCGCCCTCTTCGCCGAGCAGGCCGCCGCCACCCCGGACGCGCCCGCCGTCGTCTCCGGTGAACAGCGGCTGACCTACCGCGAGTTGGACGCCGCGACGGACACCCTGGCCCGGACCCTGCGCGCACAGGGCGTCGCGCCCGAGCAGTTCGCCGCGCTGTTCCTGCCCAGGTCGCCCGCGCTCGTGGTGGCGGCCCTCGCCGTGTCGAAGGCCGGCGGCGCCTACGTGCCGGTCGACCCCGAATACCCGGTCGAGCGGGTGCGGTACATGCTCGACGACGCGCAGCCGCCGGTGGTCCTCACCACCGAAGAACTCCGCCCGACGGTGGCAGCCGCCCTGGGCGAAGGCGCCCGGCTGCTCGTGCTCGACGAGCAGGGCACGCTGATATCCGGCGCCGAGGCCGCCGCCCCGGCGCCCGCCACCGTGGCCGCCGCGCCCGGCAACCCCGCGTACATGATCTACACATCCGGATCGACCGGGCAGCCGAAGGGCGTGGTCGTCACGCACGCCGCCCTGGTCAACCGCCTGCTGTGGACGCAGTCCGCCTACCGGCTCGACGCGGCCGACCGGGTGCTCCAGAAGACCCCCGCGAGCTTCGACGTCTCGGTGTGGGAGCTGTTCTGGCCGCTGTGCGCCGGTGCGACGCTGGTCCTCGCGGAGCCCGGCGGCCACCGCGACCCCGCCTACCTGGCGTCCGTCATCGCCGGGCAGCGGATCACCGTCCTGCACTTCGTGCCGTCCATGCTCGACCTGTTCGTCCGCGAGGGCCTCGCCCGGTCCTGCGACAGTCTGCGTCTGGTGCTGTGCAGCGGCGAGGAGCTGACCCCGGCGCTGCGCGACGGCCTGCTGGCACAGCTCGACGTCGACCTGCGCAACCTCTACGGACCCACCGAAGCCGCCATCGACGTCAGCGCGTCGGGACGGCTGCGCCCGACGGACCCGGCCGGTCCTGTGCCGATCGGCGGCCCGGTGTGGAACACCCAGCTGTACGTCCTGGACGCGGCGCTGAACCCGGTGCCTGTGGGTGTGGTGGGTGAGCTGTACCTCGCCGGCGCGCAGCTGGCGCGGGGCTACCGCGGCCGGGCCGGGCTGACCGCCTCCCGGTTCGTCGCCAACCCCTTCGACCCCACCGGCGGCCGGATGTACCGCACCGGCGACCAGGTGCGGTGGAACGACCGCGGTGAACTCCTCTACCTGGGCCGCGTCGACGACCAGGTGAAGGTCCGCGGGGTGCGCATCGAGCCAGGCGAGGTCCGGGCGGCCCTGCTCGCCCACGCCGACGTCGCGCAGGCGGCCGTCGTCGTACGGGCGGACGGCGACGGGCAGAACCAGCTGGTGGGCTACGCGATCCTGCACGCCGGGTCGGAGGCCACCGGCGCGGGGCTCCGCGGCGAACTGGCCCGCAGCCTGCCGGGACACCTGGTCCCGGCCCACGTCGTGCTCACCGACGCGCTGCCGCTGACCCCGAACGGCAAGCTCGACCTGCGCGCGCTGCCCGCCCCCACCGCGACCGCGGCCCCCGCGGGACGCGCGCCCCGTGACCCCCGCGAGCGGCTGCTGTGCGAGTTGTTCGCCGAGGTGCTCAAGACCGACCGGGTCGGCATCGACGACTCGTTCTTCGACCTCGGCGGCCACTCCCTCAGCGCCACCCGTCTCACCAGCCGCATCCGTTCCGCACTCGGCCTTGAGGTGCCGGTGCGCGCGGTGTTCGACGCGCCCACCGTCGCCGAGCTGGCCGCCTGGATGGACAGCGACCACCCCGGCACCCGGCGCATCCCGGTGCGGCGCCACGAGCGCCCCGAGCAGGTGCCGCTGTCCTACGCGCAGAGCAGCCTGTGGTTCCTCCACCGGATGGAGGGCCCGTCGCCCACGTACAACATCCCGCTGATCCTGCGCCTGTCGGGCGCCCTCGACCGGGAGGCCCTGCGCGCGGCCTTCCAGGACATCGTCGACCGGCACGAGTCCCTGCGGACGCTCTTCGCCGTGGACGAGGCGGGCCACCCCCACCAGCGGGTACTCGCCCCCGAGCAGGCGCCGGTGCCGTGGTCGGTGCAGCGGACCACGGAAGCGGAGCTGGACGGCCACCTGGAAACGGCCGCCTTCCACCTCTTCGACCTGGCCACCGCGCTCCCGCTGCGGGTGACCCTGTACGAGACGGCCGAGAACGAGCACACCGTACTGATCCTGCTGCACCACATCGCCGCCGACGGCTGGTCCTTCACGCCGCTGGCGAGCGACCTGCTGACGGCGTACTCCAGCCGCGCCGCGGGCGAGCCGCCGCAGTGGGCGCCGCTCCCGGTGCAGTACGCCGACTACGCCCTCTGGCAGCGCGCGCTGCTCGGCGACGAGAAGGACCCGGAAAGCCTCGGCCACCAGCAGCTCGACTACTGGACCCGGCGGCTCGGCGGCCTGCCGGACGTGGTGACCCCGCCCACCGACCGGCCGCGCCCCGACATCGCCTCGCACCGGGGCGACACCCTGGACTTCACCCTCGACGCCGAACTGGTCGCCCGGATCCGGCAGTTGGCCGGCGCCCACGACGCGACGGTGTTCATGGTGCTCCAGGCGAGCCTCGCGGCGCTGCTGACCCGGGTGGGCGCGGGCCACGACATCCCCATCGGCTCCCCCATCGCCGCCCGCACCGACGAGGCGCTCAACGACCTGGTGGGCTGCTTCGTCAACCTGCTCGTCCTGCGCGTCGACACGTCCGGCGCCCCCACCTTCGAGGACCTGCTCACCCAGGTCCGCCGCGACAGCCTGGCCGCCTACGCCCACCAGGACATGCCGTTCGAGCGCATCGTGGAGGCCCTCAGGCCGCAGCGGTCGACCGGCCACCACCCGCTGTTCCAGGTCTCGTTGGCCCTCCAGAACAACGAGTACCCGCGCATCGCGCTGCCCGGCGTGGAGGCCAACGGCCGCCCCATGTACATCGGGGTGTCCCGCTTCGACCTCGCCCTGAGCCTGCTGGAGCAGTACGAGGACGACGGCACACCGGCCGCCATCGCGGGTGTCGCCGAGTTCGCCACCGACCTGTTCGACCGTGCCACCGTCGAGACGCTGATGGCACGGTGGACGCTGCTCCTGGAGCAGTTCGTCGCGGAGCCCGCCCGGCCGATCGGGCAGGCACAGCTGCACTCCGCCGACGACCGTACGGAGCTGCCGGGCGACGCGGCCACCGCAGGCGACGACCGCGGCGCGGTCACCCTGCCGGCGCTCGTCGAGGACCGTGCGGCCCGCTCGCCCGAAGCCGTGGCGCTGGTCGCCGGGGCGGCGGACATCGGCTACCGGGAACTGAACGCCCGCGCCAACCGCCTCGCCCACACGCTCATCGCCCGCGGCATCGGCCCGGAGCACACGGTGGCGATCGCGCTGCCCCGCTCCGCCGACCGGATCGTCACCGTGCTGGCCGTGGCCAAGGCGGGAGCGGCCTTCCTCTCCGTCGACCCGGCGTACCCCGCCGAGCGCATCGCGTACATGCTCGGCGACGCGGGCCCGGCGCTGCTGATCACGCACGCCGCGCTCGCCGCCGACCTGCCGGTCACCCCCGACCAGCTCTTCCTCCTGGACACCGCGGCCCCCGAGTGGGACCGGGCGGACACGGGGAGCGACCACAACCCCACCGACGCCGACCGCGTCCGCCCGCTGCGTCCCGAGCACCCGGCGTACGTCATCTACACCTCGGGCTCCACCGGCACCCCCAAGGGCGTCGTGGTCCCGCACACCGGCATCGCGGGGCTGGTCGCCACCATGGCCGAGCGGTTCGCCATCGACGCCGGGGCACGGGTGCTCCAGTTCGCCTCGCCCAGCTTCGACGCGTCCGTCATGGAACTCCTCATGGCGCTCCCGAACGGCGCGGCGCTCGTCGTGCCGCCGGACGACACCGTCCTCGCCGGTGACACGCTCGCGTCCTTCGTCGCCGAGCAGCGGGTGTCGCTCGCCCTCATCCCGCCGACGCTCCTCGCCGGCGTCAAGCCCGAGGCGCTCAGCGGCCTGCGCACCCTCCTCGTCGGCGGCGAGGCGTGCCCCGCCGAACGCGCGGCCCGGTGGGCCGTGGACCGCCGCATGCTGAACGCGTACGGGCCGACCGAGGCCACCATCTGCGCCACCACCAGCGGCGAGCTGTCCGGCTCCGGCATTCCCCCGATCGGCACCCCGGTGGCGGGCGCCCGCACCTACGTACTCGACGCCGGTCTCCGCCCCGTGCCGGAAGGCGTCGTGGGCGAGCTGTACCTCGCCGGGCCCGGCCTGGCCCGCGGCTACCACGGCATGCCGGGCCTGACCTCCCAGCGGTTCGTGGCCTGCCCGTTCGGCGCCCCGGGCGAGCGGATGTACCGCACCGGAGACCTGGCGCGCTGGAACGCGGACGGCCAGTTGGTCTACGAGGGCCGCGTGGACGGGCAGTTGAAGCTGCGCGGCTTCCGCATCGAGGCCGGCGAGGTCGAGACGGCGCTGCTCGACCAGCCCGGCGTGGACCACGCCGTGGTCATGGTGCGCGAGGACCGCCCCGGCGACGTCCGGCTGGCCGCCTACGTGGTGCCGGGCGGCGAGACGGACGGCCCCGACGCCGCCGACGCGCTGCCCGAGCGCCTGCGCCGTGCGCTCCGGTCCCGCCTGCCCGACTACATGGTGCCGTCGGCCGTGGTGGTGCTCGACACCCTGCCGATGACCGTCAACGGCAAGCTCGACCGCCGCGCCCTGCCGGTGCCCGAAACCCGCGGCGGCGCCCTGTCCCGCGGCCCCCGGACGGTCCGCGAGGAACTCATCGCCGGACTGTTCGCTGAGGTCCTCGGCCTGCCCGCGGTCGGCATCGACGACGACTTCTTCACCCTGGGCGGCCACTCACTCCTGGCCACGCGCCTGGTCAGCCGGGTCCGCTCGGTCCTGGGCGTACAGCTGGGCATCCGGGACATGTTCGCCGCGCCGACGGTGTCGGCGCTGGCCGCCCGGCTGGACGAGACGTCAGGCGTGGCGCGTCCGGCCCTGTCCCGGCAGGACCGCCCCGAGACCGTCCCGGTCTCCTACGCCCAGCGACGCCTCTGGTTCCTCAACCAGTGGGAAGGCCGCTCGGCGACCTACAACATGCCCCTCGCCCTCCGCCTGACGGGCGCACTCGACGGCGAGGCACTGCGCGCCGCCTGGGACGACGTCCTGGCCCGCCACGAATCGCTGCGGACGGTCTTCACCGAGCAGGACGGCGAACCCGTCCAGGTCGTGCTGCCCGTCGACCGGGCAACGTCGGCCGCGCTGACGCAGGAGCGGATCGAAGGCGACGTCGACGCGTGGGTCCGCGAGGTGGCCATGCGCGGCTTCGACCTCTCCGCCGACCTGCCCGTCCGGGTGGTCATCGGCACCGTGTCGGACACCGAGTCGGTCCTGGTGCTCGTGGTGCACCACATCGCGGGCGACGGCTGGTCCGTGGCTCCGCTGGCCCGCGACCTCTCGCAGGCGTACGGGGAGCGCTGCGTCGGACGGATCCCGCAGTGGGACGAACTGCCGGTCCAGTACGTCGACTACACCCTCTGGCAGCGCGGCTTCCTCGGCTCCGCCGACGACTCCCACAGCGTCATCGGCCGCCAGACGGACTTCTGGCGCAAGGCACTCGCCGGCGCCCCGGCCGAACTGGCGCTGCCGTGGGACCGCCCGCGCCCGGCTGAGGCGTCGCACCGCGGCGCCGTGGTCTCCTTCCACATCGGCGAAGACCTGCACCAGGCCGTGAAGGACCTGGCGTCCACCTCCGGCGTCACCGCCTTCATGGTGCTCCAGGCAGCGGTGGCCGTCACCCTTCAGGGCTTCGGCGCCGGCGACGACATCCCGCTCGGCACACCCGTCGCGGGCCGCACCGACGACAAGCTCAACGACCTCGTCGGCTTCTTCGTCAACACCCTCGTCCTGCGCACCGACCTCTCCGGCGCCCCGTCCTTCCGCGACGTGCTGGAACGCGTCAGGGAAGCGGACCTCGCCGCGTACGAGAACCAGGACATCCCCTTCGAAGCCGTCGTGGAAGCCGTCAACCCGGCCCGCTCGACCCGCCACCACCCGCTGTTCCAGGTCATGGTGGACCTCCAGAACAACGCCGGACACCAGCTGTACCTCCCCGGCCTGGAGATCAACGCCGTCCCGACCGGCTGGGACATGGCCAAGTTCGACCTGGAGTTCTCCTTCTCCGAGGCGACGGTGTTCGCCGGCGGCCCCGAGGACGGCGACGGCGGGAGCGGCCTGTCGGCCGACCTGTCCTACGCCGTGGACCTCTTCGACGCCACGACCGCACAGCGCATGGTCCAGGGCCTCGTCCAGGTACTCACCGCGGTGACCGCCACCCCGGACGCACCGGTCACCGGCATCGAGGTCATCACCCCCACCGAACGCACCAACGTACTCACCGAACGCAACGCCACCCAACGGCAGTTGCCCACCACCACACTCCCCGCACTCCTCACCGAACAGGCGGCCCGCACCCCCCAGAACACCGCCGTCGTCTTCGACGGCAGGGAGCTGTCCTACGCGGAACTCGACACCCGCTCCAACCGCCTGGCCCGCCACCTCATCGGCCAGGGCATCGGCCCCGAGGACCGCGTCGCCGTCGCACTCCCCCGCTCCGAGCACCTCATCACCGCCCTGCTCGCCGTCCTGAAGACCGGCGCGGCCTACCTCCCCATCGACCCCGCCTACCCGCACACCCGCATCGCCCACATGCTGAGCGACGCGCACCCCGCCGCCCTCCTCACCGACCAGGAAACCCTGGCCACCCTGCCCGAGACCGCAACTCCCGCCATCACCCCGGCAGTTGACGCTCTCGGGGCGCTCCCGGCCGGCCCCCTCACCGACGCCGACCGTGTCCGCCCGCTGCGTCCCGAGCACCCGGCGTACGTCATCTACACCTCGGGCTCCACCGGCACCCCCAAGGGCACCACCGTCGAGCACCGGGCGGCAGGCAACTTCATCGCGGCCATCAGCCCGGCCTACGGCATCGCCGACGGCACCCGGCTGCTCGGCTTCGCCGCGGTCACCTTCGACGTGTCGGTTTTCGAGATCTTCACCGCGCTCACCTCGGGCGCCACGCTGGTACTCGCCGCCGACGAACAGCGCACCGACGCACTCCGGCTCCAGCAGCTGCTGCGCGACGAAAAGGTGACCGTCGCCGAACTGCCGCCCGCCGTCATGCCGCTGCTGGACCCTGCTCAACTCCCGGCGCTGCGCCTGGTGTCCGTCGGCGGCGAGGCACCGGCCGGGCGCCTGGTCGACGAGTGGGCGACGGCCGAACGGGAATTCTGGAACGGCTACGGCCCCACCGAGGCCGCCGTCGCCGTCACCCTGATGAACTGCCTCCCCCCGGCCGGCGACAGGACCCCGCCGATCGGCCGCCCGGTGGCCAACACCCGGGCGTACGTCCTGGACGGCGCACTGCGCGTGGTCCCCCCGGGCGTGACCGGCGAACTGTACATAGCAGGCGACCAGTTGGCCCGCGGCTACCTCGGACAGCCCGCCCTGACCGCCTCCCGCTTCGTCGCCGACCCGTTCGGTCCGGCAGGCGCCCGCATGTACCGCACCGGAGACCTCGTCCGCTGGAACACGGACGGCGACCTGGTCTACCTCGGACGCGTAGACGACCAGGTCAAAATCCGCGGCTTCCGCATCGAACCCGGCGAGATCGAAGCCGTCCTCACCCAGCACCCCGCCACCGCCCAGGCAGCCGTCATCCCCCGCGAAGACGGCCCCGGCGGCACCCACCTCGTCGCCTACATCACCCCGGCAGAAAACCAGGACACCGCCCGTCTCCCGGCCGAACTCCGCACCCACGCGGCCCAGCACCTGCCGGACTACATGGTCCCGTCGGCGGTGGTGGTGCTGGACACCCTGCCGATGACCCCCAACGGCAAGCTCGACCGCAAGGCGCTGCCCGCCCCGGAATACCCCGGCAGCACGGCGGCACGCACCCCGCGCACCGTCCGCGAGGAACTGCTCGCCGGGCTGTTCGCGGAGGTCCTGGGCCTGCCCGCCGTCGGCATCGACGACGACTTCTTCACCCTGGGCGGCCACTCACTCCTGGCCACCCGCCTGATCAGCCGCATCCGCACCGTCCTCGGCGCGGAACCGGCCATCAGGGACCTGTTCGCCGCACCCACCGTCGCCGCCCTCGCCACCCGCCTCGACGAGACCTCGGGCGTGGTACGTCCCGCCCTGTCCCGGCAGGAACGCCCCGAGACCGTCCCGGTCTCCTACGCCCAGCGGCGCCTCTGGTTCCTCAACCAGTGGGAGGGCCGCTCGTCGACGTACAACATGCCGCTGGCGCTCCGCCTGTCGGGCCCGCTCGACGGCGAGGCGCTGCGCGCCGCCTGGGGCGACGTCCTCGCCCGCCACGAATCGCTGCGGACGGTCTTCACCGAGCAGGACGGCGAACCCGCCCAGGTCGTCATCCCCGTCGCGCAGGCCGCGTCGGCCGTACTGACGGAAGAAGCGGTGCGGGGCGAAACGAGCGACTGGATCAACGGGGTCGTCAAGCGCGGCTTCGACGTGTCGGAGGATCTGCCCGTCCGGGTGGTGCGCGGCATCGTCTCGGAGACCGAGTCGATCCTCGTCATCGCCGTCCACCACATCGCAGGCGACGGCTGGTCCGTGGCCCCCTTGGCCCGCGACCTCTCGCAGGCGTACGAAGACCGCTGCGCCGGACGAGCCCCCCAGTGGGACGAACTCCCGGTCCAGTACATCGACTACACCCTCTGGCAACGCGACTTCCTCGGCACCGCCGACGACCCCGACAGCGTCCTCACCCACCAGACCGACTTCTGGCGCAAGGCCCTCGCCGGCGCACCCACCGAACTGGCACTGCCCTGGGACCGCCCCCGCCCCGCCGATGGCTCCCACCAGGGCGACGTGGTCCCCTTCCGCATCGGCGAAGACCTGCACCACGCCCTCACCGACCTCGCGTCGGCCTGCGGCGTCACCGTCTTCATGGTGCTCCAAGCGGCCGTGGCCGTCACCCTTCAGGGCTTCGGCGCCGGCGACGACATCCCCGTCGGCACCCCCGTCGCGGGCCGCACCGACGACAAGCTGAACGACCTCGTCGGCTTCTTCGTCAACACCCTCGTCATGCGTACCGACCTCACCGGCAGCCCCACCTTCCATGAGGTACTCAGGCGCGTCCGGGAAGCGGACCTCGCCGCGTACGAGAACCAGGACGTCCCCTTCGAGGTGGTCGTCGAGGCGATCAACCCGGCACGCTCGACCAACCACCACCCGCTGTTCCAGGTCATGGTGGACCTCCAGAACAACGCCGATGCCGACCTCCGGATGGCGGATCTGGAGATCACGGAGGAAGCCCTCCGGCTCGACGCCGCCAAGTTCGACCTTCAGTTCTCGCTGACGGAGCGCGAGGGCGAGCAGGGCGGCTGGCTGGCCGGTGACCTCTACTACGCGGTGGACCTCTTCGACGCGACGACCGCGCAGCGCCTGGTCCAGGGCCTGGTCCAGGTACTCACCGCCGTCACCACCACCCCGGAAGCCCCGGTCACGCACATCGACGTGATCACCCCCGCCGAACGCACCGGCCTGCTGGCCGACCGCAACGTGACCGAGCGGCAGCTCCCTGGCGGTTCACTGCCCGGACTCTTCGCCGAGCAGGCGGCCCGCACCCCGCAGAACGTCGCCGTCGTCTTCGAGGAACGGGAGCTGACCTACGCCGAACTCGACGCCCGCTCCAACCGCCTCGCGCACTACCTCATCGGCCAGGGCGTCGGCCCCGAGGACCGCGTCGCCGTCGCACTCCCCCGTTCCGAACAGCTCATCGTCGCCCTGCTCGCCGTCCTGAAGACGGGCGCCGCCTACCTCCCCATCGACCTCGCCTACCCCCAGGCCCGCATCGCCCACATGCTGAGCGACGCACGCCCCGCCACCCTCCTCACCACCACCCACACCACACTCCCCGAGACCTCAACTCCCGTTCTCACACCGTCGGTTGATGCTCTCGAAGCGTTCCCGGCAACCCCCGTCACCGACGCCGACCGCGTCCGCCCGCTGCACCCCGCACACCCCGCCTACGTCATCTACACCTCCGGCTCCACCGGAACCCCCAAGGGCATCACGATGCCGTCCGCGGCGCTGGTGAACCTCCTCCAGTGGCACCACGCGGAGCTGCACCACACCGACGGCGGTCGCACCGCACAGTTCACCGGCATCAGCTTCGACGTGTCCGTGCAGGAGATCCTGAGCGCCCTCCTTTCGGGCAAGGCGCTCTGCATCCCCGACGACGACATCCGCAAGGACGCCGGGGAGTTCGTCGAGTGGCTGGAGAAGACCGAGGTCAATGAGCTGCTGGCGCCGAACCTGATGGTGGAGGCGGTGAGTTCGGCGGCAGCCGAGTACGGCCGCACCCTGCCCGCACTGACGGACGTCATGCAGGCCGGCGAGCGCCTCCAGCTCAACGAACCGGTCCGCGACTTCTTCCGCGAGACGCCGCGACGCCTGCACAACCACTACGGCCCGGCCGAGACGCACGTCGTCACCGCCCACTCGCTGCCGCACTCCGAGTCCGCCTGGCCGACGGACCCGCCGATCGGCCGCCCGGTGGCCAACACCCGGGCGTACGTCCTGGACGGCGCACTGCGCGTGGTCCCCCCGGGCGTAACCGGCGAACTGTACGTGGCCGGAGCCCAGTTGGCCCGCGGGTATCTCGGGCAGCCCGGCCTGACGGCCTCGCGCTTCGTCGCCGACCCCTTCGGCACACCCGGCGCCCGCATGTACCGCACCGGAGACCTCGTCCGCTGGAACACCGACGGCGACCTCGTCTACCTCGGACGCGTCGACGACCAGGTCAAAATCCGCGGCTTCCGCATCGAACCCGGCGAAATCGAAGCCGTCCTGACACAGCACCCCGCCACCGCCCAGGTAGCGGTCATCCCCCGCGAGGACGGCCCCGGCGGCGCCCACCTCGTCGCGTACGTCACCCCGGCCGACGATCAGGAAACCGCCCACCTCGCCGCTGAACTCCGGTCGCACGCAGGCAAGTTCCTCCCCGACTACATGGTCCCGTCCGCGGTAATGGTGCTGGACACCCTCCCGGTCACCCCCAACGGAAAACTCGACCGCCGCGCCCTCCCCGCCCCCGATTACCTCGACACCACGACGGCACGCACCCCGCGCACCGTCCGCGAAGAGATCCTGGCCGGGCTCTTCGCCGAGGTGCTGAAGCTGCCGTCGATCGGTATCGACGACGACTTCTTCGCCATGGGCGGCCACTCGCTCCTGGCCACCCGCCTGATCAGCCGCATCCGCACCGTCCTCGGCGCAGAGCCGGCCATCAGGGACCTGTTCGCCGCCCCGACCGTCGCCGCCCTCGCCACCCGCCTCGACGAGACCTCGGGGGTCGTCCGCCCGGCCCTGTCCCGGCAGATACGCCCCGAGACGGTCCCGGTGTCGTACGCCCAGCGACGCCTCTGGTTCCTCAACCAGTGGGAAGGCCGCTCCGCCACCTACAACCTGCCCATCACCCTGCGCCTGACGGGCCCGCTCGACACCGAAGCGCTGCGCGCCGCCTGGGGCGACGTCCTGGCCCGCCACGAATCGCTGCGGACGGTCTTCACCGAGCAGGACGGCGAACCGGCCCAGGTCGTCCTGCCCGTCGACCGGGCAGCGGCGGCTGCGCTGACACAGGAGCGCATCACCGGCGACGCCGACGCCTGGGCGCGCGACATCGCGGCGCACGGCTTCGACGTCACCACCGACCTGCCCGTCCGGGTGGCACTCGGCACCGTCTCGGACACCGAGTCGATCCTCGTCATCGCCGTCCACCACATCGCCGGCGACGGCTGGTCCGTGGCCCCCTTGGCCCGCGACCTCTCGCAGGCGTACGAAGACCGCTGCGCCGGAAACGCCCCCCAGTGGGACGAACTCCCGGTCCAGTACATCGACTACACCCTCTGGCAGCGCGACTTCCTCGGCTCCGCCGACGACCCCGACAGCGTCCTCACCCACCAGACCGACTTCTGGCGCAAGGCCCTCACCGGCGCACCCACCGAACTGGCACTGCCCTGGGACCGCCCCCGCCCGGCGGAGGCGTCCCACCGCGGCGCCACGATCCCCTTCCACATCGACGAAGACCTGCACCACGCCCTCACCGACCTGGCCGCCCGGCACGGCGTGACGGTGTTCATGGTGCTGCAAGCGGCTCTGGCGGTGACCTTGCAGGGCTTCGGCGCGGGGGACGACATTCCCCTGGGCACCCCCATCGCCGGCCGCACCGACGACAAGCTCAACGACCTCGTCGGCTTCTTCGTCAACACCCTCGTCCTGCGCACCGACCTCTCCGGGACGCCCACCTTCCGTGACGTGCTGGAACGCGTCAGGGAAGCGGACCTCGCGGCGTACGAGAACCAGGACGTCCCCTTCGAAGCCGTCGTCGAGGCGATCAACCCGGCCCGTTCCACCAACCACCACCCGCTGTTCCAGGTCATGGTGGACCTCCAGAACACCGCCGATGCCGACCTCCGGATGGCGGATCTCGACATCAGCGCGGTCCCGACGGACGTGGAGGTGGCCAAGTTCGACCTGCACTTCTCCTTCTCCGATGACCCGGCAGGCACCGACGGCCACAGCGGGATGTCGGCCGACCTGTCCTACGCCGTGGACCTGTTCGACGCCACGACCGCACAGCGCATGGTCCAGGGCCTCGTCCAGGTACTCACCGCGGTGACCGCCACCCCGGACGCACCGGTCACCGGCATCGAGGTCATCACCCCCGCCGAACGCACCGACGTACTCACCGAACGCAACGCCACCGACCGGCAGTTGCCCGCCACAACACTCCCCGCACTCCTCACCGAGCAGGCGGCCCGCACCCCCCAGAACACCGCCGTCGTCTTCGACGGCAGGGAACTGTCCTACGCGGACCTCGACACCCGCTCCAACCGCCTGGCGCACTACCTCATCGGCCAGGGCGTCGGCCCCGAGGACCGCGTCGCCGTCGCACTCCCCCGCTCCGAGCACCTCGTCATCGCCCTGCTCGCCGTCCTGAAGGCAGGCGCCGCCTACCTCCCGATCGACATGTCCCACCCCGAGGCCCGCATCGCCCACATGCTGAGCGACGCACGCCCCGCCGGCCTGCTCACCGACGCCGGAACGCTGGCCACCCTGCCCGAAACGGCCACCCCGGCGTTCCTGCCGACCGCCGATGACCTGGCCCGATTCCCCGCCACCGGCGTCACCGACGCCGACCGCGTCCGCCCCCTGCACCCCGAACACCCCGCCTACACCATCTACACATCCGGCTCCACCGGAACCCCCAAGGGCGCCACCATCGAGCACGCCTCCTTGGTGAACCGCCTGCTGTGGATGCAGGACGCGTACGCGCTGTCCGAGCACGACCGCGTCCTCCAGAAGACACCGGCGACCTTCGACGTCTCCGTCTGGGAGTTCTTCCTGCCCGTGATCACCGGCGCCACCCTCGTGGTCGCCCGGCCGGACGGGCACCGGGATCCGAAGTACCTCGCCGAGCTGATCACCGCCACGTCCGTCACCGTTCTGCACTTCGTCCCGTCGATGCTCGGGGTGTTCCTGGACGAGCCGGACGCCGCACGGTGCGAGAGCATCCGGCTGGTGATCACCAGCGGCGAGGCCCTGTCACCCGACCTCGTGACGCGCGTGGGCGGCACACTCGATGCCCGCCTGCACAACCTCTACGGCCCGACCGAGGCCACCGTTGACGTCACCGCGTCCGAGGCCCTGCCGGCCGAGACCACCGGCCCGGTGCCGATCGGCCGCCCGGTGTGGAACACGCGGGCGTACGTCCTGGACGGCGCGCTGCGCGTAGTACCTCCGGGCGTGACCGGCGAACTGTACATAGCGGGCGAGCAGTTGGCCCGCGGCTACCTCGGGCAGCCCGCTCTGACGGCTTCCCGCTTCGTCGCCGACCCGTTCGGTCCGGCAGGCGCCCGCATGTACCGCACCGGAGACCTCGTCCGCTGGAACACCGACGGCGACCTCGTCTACCTCGGACGCGTCGACGACCAGGTCAAAATCCGCGGCTTCCGCATCGAACCCGGCGAGATCGAAGCGGTCCTCGCACAGCACCCCGCCACCGCCCAGGTAGCGGTCATCCCCCGCGAAGACGGCCCCGGCGGCACCCACCTCGTCGCCTACATCACCCCCACCGACAACCAAGACACCACCCAACTCCCGGCCGAACTCCGCTCGCACGCAGGCCAGTTCCTCCCCGACTACATGGTCCCGTCCGCGGTAATGGTGCTGGACACCCTCCCGGTCACCCCCAACGGAAAACTCGACCGCCGCGCCCTCCCCGCCCCGGAATACCCCGGCGGCGGTGCGACGGCACGCACCCCGCGCACCATCCGCGAAGAACTCATCGCCGGACTGTTCGCGGAGGTCCTGGGCCTGCCCTCCGTCGGCATCGACGACGACTTCTTCACCCTGGGCGGCCACTCACTCCTGGCAACGCGCCTGGTCAGCCGGGTACGTGCGGCGCTCGGCGTGCAGCTGGGGATCCGGGACCTGTTCGCCGCGCCGACCGTCGCCGCGCTCGCGGACAGTCTGGGCGGCGAGGTCGGCGGCGAGTCGCTCGACGTCCTGCTCCCGCTGCGCGCGACCGGCGATGCGCCGCCGCTGTTCTGCGTCCACCCGGGATCGGGCGTGGGCTGGGTCTACTCCGGGCTGCTCCGGCACGTGGAATCGGACCGTCCGCTCTATGCCCTCCAGGCACGGGCGCTGGCAGGACCGGAACGGGAACTCCCGGGGAGCCTGACCGAAATCGCCCGCGATTACGTCGAGCAGATCCGCACGGTCCGGCCGAGCGGCCCGTACCACCTCCTGGGCTGGTCGTTCGGTGGCGTCCTCGCGCACATGATGGCCACCGAACTCCAGGCGCAGGGAGAGGAAGTCGCCTTCCTCGCGGTGCTCGACGCCTCGCCCGACCCCGTCGGCGCGGGCGAAGAGGACATGGCGGTGGATGAATCCCAAATCGTCCGTATGCTCACCGATTACTACGGTTATGACCGGCCCGAATCCGCGCAGGAAACGACCGCCGCCCCCGAGCCCGGAGCGGCGGACGGATACGACGGCGTTCTGCGCATGCTGGAAGGCTTCGAAATGGCCCGGGTGGCCGCGGTGATGAACAACTTCGCGCGCTTGTCGAGCGAAGTGTCCCTGGGTTCGTACACAGGGGATCTGACCCTCTTTGTCGCCACCGGCGGGGATTCCGAACCACTGGCACGGGAGGACCGGTGGGCGCACCACGTGGACGGTGCGCTCGACGTTTACGACATCGATTGTGCGCACGACGACATGATGAAGGGCGGCCCGGTCGACGAGATCGGCCCGGTCGTCGCGCGGAAGCTGATGGATTCACGCGAAGCGTGATGAGAAGGAGATACTGCTATGGACAACCCGTTCGATGACGACAGCGCGGAGTTCTTCGTGTTGGTGAACGACGAAGGCCAGTTCTCGCTGTGGCCGGCGGCCATCGGCATTCCGGATGGCTGGACCGTGCGCCACGGCAAGGACAGCCGCCAGGCATGTGTGGATTACGTGGACGGACACTGGGACGACATGCGTCCTCGCTCCCTGGTGCAGGCCATGGGAGACAGCTGACCGCTCTGCGGACGCGCTCCGGCCCTCGTCTCCGGGGACACTCGGCGGCGGCTGTGGAAGCGACTCCACAGCCGCCGCCGAGCGGCCCGCGACCGGGACACGACCGGACAACAGACTTCGAGGTGACGGAATATGACGAATGCGGGCCGATCCCCAGAGGTAGGCGGGGAAAGCCGGGGAGAAACCGGCAGGGGAAAGCGGCGTATCCCGTTCCTCCTGGCAGTGGCGGGTCTCGCCTATGCGATCGACCTGTTCAGCAAGGTGCTCGTGGTCGCGAAGCTGGAGCACCACGCTCCTGTTGAACTGATCGGCACCGTGCTGGAGTTGCGGGTGATGCGCAATCCCGGCGCCGCATTCAGCATCGGCGAAGCGACGACCATCCTGTTCACCGTCATCGCCGTGGCCGTCACCGTGGCCATCATCCGCATGGCGCGCAAGCTCTACAGCATCCCCTGGGCCATTGCCCTCGGGCTGCTGCTGGGCGGCGCGCTCGGAAACCTGACGGACCGGCTCTTCCGCAGCCCGGGGCACTTCCGGGGCGCGGTCGTCGACTTCATCTCCGTACGGGGTTTCAGCGTGATGAACCTCGCCGACTGGGCGATCGTCTGCGGCGGCATCCTGATCGTGTTCTTCACCTTCCGAGGGTGGGAGCTGGACAACACCGGAAAAACCGCCGATGCCGAGAACACCGAGGCCGGCGACAGTACGGAAAACGCTCGGTCCTGACGCCGAGCAGCACACAAAAGAATTCCCCGGTGCGGGTGTTCACTTTCGGAACAAGGAAAAGGGAGACGTCGTGTACGACGTGATCGTGGTGGGAGCGCGCTGTGCGGGGGCGCCGACGGCAATGCTGATGGCCCGCGCCGGATACCGGGTCCTGCTCTTGGAGAAGGCACGTTTCCCGCAGGACAAGCTCTCCTCCCACTACCTTCACCAGCCAGGTGTCGAGATGCTCGGCCGCTGGGGCCTGCTGGACAAAATACGCGCCACCAACATCACCCCCATCGAGCGCGTCAGCTACGAAAACGCGGACATCCGGCTGACCGGCTCCCTGCTGCCGGCCGACGGCCACAGCACGACGTACGCGCCCCGCCGCTTCGTACTCGACCCGATCCTCGCGGACGCCGCGAGCGCGGCCGGCGCCGAGTTCCGCGAAGGATGCACGGTCACCGGCCTGCTCCGCGAGGGCGACAAGGTCACCGGCGTCACGTACAAAACATCCGACGGGGACGAGATCTCCGAACACGCCCACCTGGTCGTCGGCGCCGACGGCATGCGCTCGGTCGTCGCACGGCACGTCGAGGCCCCGATGATCGCCGAGAACCCGCCGATGACCTGCACGTACTACAGCTACTGGGAGGGCCTGCCCGCCCACTTCGAGCTGTACGAACGCCCCGGCCGATGGGTCGGCGTCGTCCCGACCAACGACGACCGCACGCTCGTGATGACGTACTTCCCCCAGTCGGAATTCCAGCAGGTACGCACCGACGCCCAGGCCGCCTACCTGGAGGCGATCCGCACCACCGCCCCGAGCCTGCACGAGCGGCTGTCGTCGGCCACCCAGGCCGAACGGCTCTACGGCACGGGGGAACAGCTCAACTTCATGCGGCAGCCGTCGGGCCCCGGCTGGGCCCTGGTCGGCGACGCCGCCCACCACAAGGACTCCATCGCCGCCCGCGGCATCACCGACGCCTTCCTCCAGGCGCAGCTGCTGACCGACTGCGTCGGCAAGGACCTGCACGACCCCGCGGCACTCGCCACGGCCTGCGAGCGCTACGCACGGGACCTGCAGGAGACCTTCATGGACTTCTACCGCAGCACCCTGAACGTCGCCGAACTCAAGGTCCCCGAGGACCGGGTGACCTTCCTCAAGGCCATCTCGACCAACCAGACCCTGGTGGACCGCTACTTCGCCACCCTGTCCGGCGTCTGCACCATGGACGACTTCTACAACGAGGAACTCCTGACGGCCCTCGCAGAAGCCTGACGCTCCCCGCACCAGGCCCAGGTCGGCAAGCAACTCGCTGACCTGGGCCGTGCACTGCCCCACACCATCGGCCACCGCCGAGAGACCACTCATACACTGCACGCCATGCGCCTCTACCTTTCTTCCTTCCGCATAGGCAACTGCCCCGAGGAATTACCGCGCCTGCTCGGTGGCCGCACACGTACGGCACTCGTGATGAATGCCTACGATTTCCAGGACACGGACTCAAGGGCCGCCTCCACCCAGCGGGAGATCGCGGAACTGCGATCCATCGGCCTGTCCCCCGAAGAACTCGACCTCCGCGACTACTTCAGCGCCGACCGTTCACTCCGGAAAACCCTGGAAAACGTCGACCTGGTCTACGTACGGGGCGGAAACTCCTTCATCCTGCGCCGCGCCCTGCGGCACAGCGGCGCGGACACACTGCTCAAGGAACTGCTGGCCGCCGACACCCTGGCCTTCGGCGGCTACAGCGCCGCCGCGGCCGTCGCCGGCACCACCCTGCGCGGCATCGGCGGCCACATCGACGACCCCGACCACATCCCCGCCGGCTACCCCGCAGGCGATCCACTCTGGGACGGACTCGGCCTGCTCCCCTTCGCGGTCGCACCCCACTACCGCTCCGACCACCCCGAAACAGAAGAGATCGAGCACACCGTCCAGCACCACATCGACCACCACGAGCCCTTCGTGGCACTACGGGACGGCCAGGCAATCGTCACCGACGACAACGGCGTACGAGTGGTCGGCTGACCCGACCCCGGGAAGCACCCGAGAAGCGGCAGCCCATAGGGCACCCCACACCGAGCACGTCACAACTCACGTTGCCGCTGCGCCCGTTCCCGCACCCGACGGCTCACCAAGCCCATGCCCGAAACCCTCAGCCGAACATGAAAAAACCCCAGGTCACGGCGAGTGAGTCCTGGGGCTTTTCCGGAGCCGCCTAGGGGAGTCGAACCCCTGACCTACGCATTACGAGACCGTGAGCGTTCGTGCTGCGTGGTGCCTGGTCGTGCCACCGAGTGACGTTTCGCCTGATCAGAGCACGTGCGGCTGGTTGGTCTGTGCTCCCTCATATTACGTCGTCCAAAGGCGTCCGGCCACCGGCTGGCCACCGGCGGGGCCACCGACGACGACAGCAAGGGGCGCCATACGGGTTGTAGGTCTTCCACAGTGCCTCCTGCGGCTGACCCGCTCCCTGCGAAATCGCCCCACGAGCGTCCCCACCGTAGTCGGCGCAGGACGCCTCCCTGGAGAGTGGCCACCGACCTGCGGGTTCGCGCCCTCCGACTACTCAGCACCACCGTCGGCTTCTGCCAGCCCCCGGCTCGGGTCAGGGGTTCGTCCTCCAGCCTCGCCCAGAGGCACAACGCCTGAACACCGGCACCCCCGAACTCGGTCTGGAATGGCCGGGCAGCCGATGGAGCCACGCCAGACTCTAGTCACCGTCCGTGATGCCTCACCAGTGCGGTGGCGCTGCCCTGGGGGCAGGCGGTGCCGTCTGCCTGGAATACCTCTCTGGCCGTTTCGATTGCTTCTCTTGTACCGATCACGGGAGGGGGACGGTGATGGCCGAGCTGATGTTGTTCCGGCGAGACGCGGGCGGGCGGGACGTCGAGCTGCCCGGTTCGACGGTGGCGCTGGAGGTCGAACTGCAGCGGCGGGTCGAGGCCGGCCTGGAGGCGATGCTCGGCATCCGGTTCCTGGCGTCGGAGTACCCGACCGGTCCGTGGCACCGGGGCCGGATCGACACCCTCGGGCTGGACGAGAACGGCAGCCCTGTAGTGATCGAGTACAAAAAGGGCTCCGACAGCGGGGTGCTGTCGCAGGCCGTCTCGTACCTGTCCTGGCTGGAGTCGGCGCACCACGAGTTCGAGGCGCTCGTGCGGAAGGTGCTGGGCGCGGAGGCTGCCGGGTCGATCGACTGGCGTCGACCTCGGATGGTCTGTATCGCGGCTAGCTTCTCCCACCACGACCGTGTCGCCGTGCAGCGGCTGCCCGAGCGGATCGACCTGGTGCGCTACCGGATCTTCGAGGGCGGCCTGCTGAGCTTGCTGCTCGTCGACTCCTCGCCCGGCTTCCCTACCGCCGCTTCGTCCCGGCGAAATCGGGAGCGGGAGACGGCGGTCGACGTCGCGGCGGCGGCCCTCGTGGGTCCTTCGCCGGCGGATGCCAGCCTCGTACCGGAGTGCCTACGGGACCTGTACGCGGAGGTGGACGACGCGCTCACGGCATGGGGCGAGGTCGAGGTGGCACCGCTGCGGCACTACATCGCCTACCGGCGGCTCGTGAACGTGGCATCCGTGATCTTCCGCCCAAAGCACGAGGCGATCCTGGTCTATCTCAGACTCGACCCGGACACGGTCGAGCTGGAGGATGGCTTCACCCGGGACATGCGCGGCATCGGGCACCTCGGGACCGGGGACCTGGAGGTACGCCTCGCTTCGGCAGCCGACCTGGAGAAGGCGGTGCCGTTGATCCGGCGGGCATTCGAGGCGGCTTGACACAAACAGAAGGGCGGCTGGAGCATCGGTTACTCGATGCTCCAGCCGCCCTTTGGCGTCTGCGGTCCGCGGACCCCGGGCTCTCCGCTCTCATGCTCATGCCTCCGGCCCGGCCAGCTCGAAGTCGTCCTTTGTCAGTTCGGCGCGCAGCCGCTCCTCGGCGACATCGGCGTAGTGCGCGGACAGCTCGACGCCCACGAAGCGGCGTCCCTCGCGCAGGGCCGCGACCCCCGTGGAGCCGCTGCCGGTGAACGGATCGAGCACGGTGCCGCCCTCGGGGCAGACCTGGACGAGCTGCTGCATGACCTCGACGGGCTTCTGGGTGATGTGGACTCGGCCCTTGCGGGGCTGGGAGGCGATGTAATGACCCGGCAGGTAGAGGTCGCGGGTGTTGTCGAGGGATCCCTTGACGCCCCAGACGATGAACTCCGAGTCCTGCTTCGGCCCGCCCTTGCGGGGCCGGCTGGAGGGCTTGATCCACGGGATGGTGCCACTCCAGATCCACCCGGCCATCTGCAGGGCGTCCGAGGTGGTCGGTTCCTGGCGCCAGTCGGTGAAGACCATGGCGACCGCGTGCTCGGTCGAGGCCCGGTACGCCTCGGTGAGCAGTTCTGTCAGCCAGGATCGGTAGGAACGCTGGTCGCGGTTCTCTCCGGGGAAGTTCTGCAGGTCGTGCGCACTGTTGCTGGTGACGTACTTGGCTCGCGCAGTGCGACCGGTGCGGTCCGAACTGGTACGCCCGCCGGAGTTGTACGGCGGGTCGGTGATGACGGCGTTGACGCTCTCGTCCGGGAGGGTCTTCAGCACGGTGAGGGCATCGCCTCGGTGCAGCGTGTAGCTCATGTGCGGGGCCTCTTTCAGGGCACGGCGGGACTGAACCCGCTCCGGGCGTCGCTCAACAGCGGTCGTTTCGAGCGGGGTTGCGCCGGAGGTTAGTCGCGAATTCCGGCCGCGCCTAACGAGCCGTGTCTCTGTCCGGGGCCGAGCCCGAGAGCCGTTTGGCGCGGCCGGAATCCGGGTCTACTGTCTCGCCATGTCACCGGGGCAGAGCAGCGCTCCACCCTCGCTGACCTGTGCTTATCCGTGTTGTCTCGTCCGAATGGGCTGCACGGCAGGCCTGTTAGCCCTTCGTCCGAGCAGCCGTGAGGAGAACCGATGTTCCGCCTGAGATTACGAGGGCGGCTGGCTGCCGCGCTTGACCCGAGACCGGCGTCCGGGAGCTACCAACTCCCCTGACCCGGGCCCGCCCTGAGAGGCGGATTCACATCGGCGCGGTGCCGACGGCTTTGCACGAGAAGTCGGCACCGCGCTTCCTACGAACCACGAGGAGCCGCTGCGATGCAGCATGCCCTGACACCCCCGCGCCCCGACCCAACACCGCTGCCCGACTGGCACCGCCGTACCGGTGAACGGCAGCGGCCATGAAGAAGACCACCGGAGCCGTCGTCGGTCTCTTCGCCTCCGGCCCGCTGCTGCTGGCTGTGCCCATCCTCGCCATCGGTGCCGGTACGGCTTCGGCCTCCTGCTCGACCGGCGATGCACAGTCTGTGGATACTGCAGCCGTTGCCTCACAGGTGAAGGCCATCCTGGACGGTGGCGACAAGGGTGCAGTCTCCGTGCCGGGTCTGGATGATCCAGCCGACCAGGTACCCAACGCCAAGACCATCCAGGCCACAGGCGTCGCGATGAACATTCCGGCCCGGGGGCAGGTCGTGGCCCTGGCAACCGCCCTCCAGGAGAGCGGCCTTCGGAACTTGACCTACGGCGACCGCGACAGCCTCGGGTTGTTCCAGCAGCGTCCGTCGCAGGGATGGGGCACGGCGAACGAGATCCTCGATCCGGTCCACTCCTCGACCAAGTTCTACGAGGGGCTGCAGAAGGTCTCCGGCTGGCAGTCCCTGTCCGTCACCCAGGCCGCTCAGGCGGTACAGCGGTCAGGCTTCCCGGAGGCATACGCCAAGTGGGAGCCCCTGGCCACCGCCCTGCAGAAGGCCATCGCACCCCTGCTGTCGAAGACTGGCGGCGCGTCGCCGAGCCCTTCTCCGTCTGGCTCCGCCGGCACCCCTGCATCCACTACCGCGGGCGGTTGTACGACCGGCGGGGACGGAACCGACTTCGGGACCATCCCGGCAGGCGCGGTGCCGGCCGGATACAAGATCCCGGCCGATGCTCCGGTGAAGGTCCAGACAGCGATCCGCTGGGCGCTCGGCCAGCTCAACACGGCGTACCAGTGGGGCGGGAGTTGCACCGACTCTCACGGGCCGGACCCCATGGGCCGGTGCGACTGCTCCTCCCTGATGCAGCAGGCGTACAAGGCCGCCGGGGTCACCTTGACGCGGACGACGTACACGCAGGTCAAGGAGGGTAAGGCGGCTTCGGCCGATGCTCTCCAGCCCGGCGACCTGGTCTTCACCGAAGGAACGGCGGACGTCCCTGAGCACGTCGGCATGTTCATCGGGCAGGGACTGATCATCAACGCCCCGCATACCGGTGACGTGGTCCGCATCGCGACTCTCGCGTCCTGGAAATCGCAGATTCTCGCGGCCCGCCGAGTCGTCTGACCGGCGCTTCTCCCTCCCCCTTCTTCTCGCCCCGCCCGCTCCGCCCTCTCGGGCTTCAGCGTGCACTAAATCGAACTGGAGTTCGTAATGTATCTCGCCGACAAGGTCATCCAGCTCGCCTACGACCCCGGGATCAAGCCGAACGAGGGCGGGCTGCCGGGCCTCGCCGTCCTCAAGCAGGTGATGGGCTCCGTCAACCTCTTCGGCATCATCGCCGTGGTCGGCGCGCTCGCCGTCAGCGCGGGCGTGTGGGCATGGGGCCACCACTCCGGCGGCCACCAGGCCGAGGCCAACGGCAAGAAGGGTGTGTTGGTCAGCGCTGGCGCGGCCCTTCTGCTGGGTGCCGCAAACGGTGTGGTCGCGTTCTTCAGCACGCTGGGGACGCAGGTCCACTAATGCCTTCCCACTCCTCGAACCCCGGCGGCGCATCTAGCGTGCGCCGCCGGGCGCTGCTCGGCACTGCCGTTCTGGTGGTGCTCGTCGCCCTCGCCGGCCTGGCTGCCTACCTCACCCGCGATGGCAGGGGCTCCTCCAAACCTGAAGTCGCACGCGCGAGTTCGCCCTCTTCTTCCTCGTCGGCCGCCTCGCCATCCGGGTCGCCCTCGCCGAGGTCACACCCTCGCTCCCTCCCGGCTCCACCGGACACCCACGATCCGATCGCGTTCGGTAAGGCAGCCGCCGAAGCGTTGTGGTCCTACGACACCCGCGCGTACTCCCAGGCAGAGCTGCTGACCGCCCTGCACCGCTGGCTGACCACCGAGACCAAGTACGCCGACCCTGCCTCGGTCGACGCGATCGTTCCTTCGCCCGTGCTGTGGAAGGAAATGGCCGCCAACGGCCAGTTCGCCACCGCCAAGGTCAACGAGGGTCACTTCCCGGACTCGTTCACCCAGGCCCTCCAGGCAAATCCCGGAACGATCACGCAGGCGTACGTCTACGCCGTGACCGTCTCCGGCAAGCAGTCGATCGCCTGGAAGGGCTCGCCTGCCGGTGGTGCGGAGAACCGCGTCACCACCCTCGCGGTCCAGTGCCGCCCTTCCCACCCGTGCGCCCTGGCCGGCGTCATGCCGTCCGTCGCGCCCTGATCAGCAACCCAGAAAGGAGGTATCGCCATGGGAGTCTGTGACTTTCCGCTGATGGACAAGGTGTGCGGTGCTGTCGACTTCGCCACCAACCCCGCCGGGGCCGTCACCGACGGCATCGGAGCATGGATCGCGAAGTCGGCGGGCGAACTGGCTGCCAGCGCTGCGGATCTCGCCGCGAAGGCCGTCAACCAGACCACCGCCATCGATCTCAACGCCGGATGGTTCAGGGACAACTACGAACTCCTGCTACCCATCGGGCTCGCGCTGACCGTCGGCACGTTCTGCATCCAGCTGATGTTCGCGGCTTGGCGGCGAGACGAACGCGCCCTGGCTCAAGCAGCCATCGGCACCATGACGGGCATCCTCTTCAGCTTCTGCGCCATCGCCTTCACGACCGTCGCCATCACCGTGGTCGACGCCCTGTCCGACGGGCTGTTCAAGGCAGCCAACAGCTCAGTCGACGATGCGATCCGCCGTGTGGTGAAGGTCAACGAACTGGGGGCGATGTACGGCCTCGGCTGGGGAGTCCCAGCCCTGGTCGCCCTAGGATGCGCGATCGGCGCGTTCATGTACTGGGGCGTCATGGTCGCTCGAAAGGTCGGCGTCCTCGTCTTGGTCGCCCTCGCCGTCTTCGCCGGAGCCGGTGGAGGCTGGGAAGTCGCCAAAAGGTGGCGGCGCGGCTGGATCGAAGCCACCGCCACACTGGTCGTCTCGAAACTCCTGATGACCGTCGTCTTCCTCATCGGCGTCTCGGCGATGGGCAAGTCCGATGCGCACGACGGCATGGCCGCGCTATCCGACGCGATGGCAGGCATCGTCGTGATGGTGCTGGTGCTGCTGTGCCCTTACGCCACATACAAGTTCGTCCACTGGGCCAGCGACGGCGGAGGCCACGACGACCTGCACCGCACCGGCGTCGCCGGCATGGCGGTCGCCGCAGGGGCTGCGAAGACCGCGGGCAGTCTGGCGATGCAGGCCGGCACCGGCACGCCTGCACCGCAGGGACCGAGCCAGGTCCCCGGCGCGGGCAGCGACGGTGTCGCCTCCGGCATCAGCCCCTCCGGAGGCAACCTCAGCAAGGAGGGCATCGACGGCGGACCGTCCAAGCCGCAGACCAGCTTCCGGTACGGCGAAGACCCGAACGCTTCCGGTGACAAGGGTCGAGCCCTGATCCAGCGTCCCGGTATCCCGCCGCTCATCACCCGATCCGGCGAGGGCGAATCGGGAGGTTCCGAAGGAGACTCCGCGGGCGGCCAGTTCGCTGCCGCTTCGGCTGCGGGCAGCAGCATGACCCGCGCTGGTACCGCGCCGCCAGCAGGGTCTGCAGCACCGCCGCCGTCCTCCACAGGGCCGTCGGCAACCGGCTCTCCGACGCCGACGAACTGGATCTATCCCAGCCAGCCGCCGTCGGGTTCCTGACCCATCACATCCGGGGGCGGGCTGCACCCGCAGCCCGCCCCCACGCCCCGCACCATCGATCACCAGAAACGGAGTCCTGCCATGACCTCCAGAAGAGCACCGCGCGCCCCGCCCCCGCCCGCTCCCACCGTCTGGAATCACCATGTCCGACAAGCCCCAGGCCGAAGCCACCACGGCCAGCGTCAAATTTCCGCACCGCTCGCGGCGCGGCATCCTGCTCGGCCTGACCGCCTCGCAACTGATCGTCGTCAGCCTCACCGGCCTTCTTCTGCTCGCCGTGATCCTGACCCGCGGCGTGGTCGGCGCCCTCGAACTCATTCCGGTCTGGGCCGCAATCGCCCTCCTCGTCTTCGTCCGCTACCGAGGCCGCGCCCTGGCCGACTGGGCTCCGATCGTCACCCGGTACGTCCTGCGCCGAATGCGGGGCCAGTTGATCTGGCTCACCCGGCCTTCCCGGCGCCCGGTCCGCGAAGGTCTGCTCCACCTGCCCGGCACAGCGGCGAGCCTGCGTGTGGTCACCGCGCCCGACCGCCGATACGGCGCGGTACACAACCCCCACACCGGCACCCTGACCGCCGTCGTCAAGGTCTCCTCCCGCGCCTACGCGCTGCTCGACCCGGGCACCCAGAACGCCAACGTGAACGGATGGGGACGTGCGCTGGCCGCGCTCGCCCGCACTGGCCAGGTCGCCCGGATCCAGGTGATCGAGCGCACCGTCCCGGACTCTGGTGACGCGCTGCGCCGGTACTGGGAGGAGCACGGCCAGCCCCATGCCCCCGTAGCAGGTGCGATCTACAGCGAGCTGATCCAGAGCGCCGGCCCGGCGGCGGCACCGCACGAGGCGTACGTCGCGGTGTCCCTGGACGCCAAGGCCGCACGGCGGCTGATCAATCAGGCCGGTGGCGGCCTCACCGGGTCCTTCAGCGTCCTGGCGCAACTGACCTCGACCTTCGATCAGGCCGCGCGAACCGCCGGGCTCAACCCCACTGGCTGGCTCACCGCCCGCGAGATCGCGGCCGTCGTGCGAACCGCGTATGACCCCAAGGCCCTTGCACCGCTCGACCGTTGGTCTACCGCAGGACGCCCCGAGGCTGAGCCCGCCGCTGCCGGTCCGGTCGTGGTCGTCGAGAAGTCGGATCACATCATGACTGACTCGGCCGTCCACGCCACGTACTGGGTGGAGAACTGGCCCCGCACCGAAACCAGCGCGGGCTTCCTGCACCAGCTCCTGTTCACCGCCGGGGTCCGGCGCACGCTGTCGCTGTCGTACGAGCCGAAGGGACTGGACGCCGCCCTGCGCGACGTGCAGCGCAAGAAGTCCAGCGTGATCGCCGACGCCGCCGAGCGAGCCCGGCGGGGCCAGGTCGATTCCGAGGCGGACTCGATCGAGTACCAGGACATCAAGTCCCGAGAGCGTCAGCTCATCGCGGGCCACGCGGATGTCGCCCTGACCGGCCTGCTGACCGTTTCGGCGGACTCGGAGGAGGAACTCCGCTCCGCCTGCGCCGTCGTAGAGACCGCCGCCGTCGGTGCCCAGCTCGACCTCCGGCCACTCACCTGGCAGCAGGCCGAAGCGTTCACCGTCGCCGCCATGCCGCTCGGCCTCGCCGCCTGATGCCGGCCCTCCTTCCCCCCGAAAGAGCACCCCCATGTCCCGCACCGCTAGCCCGACCGCGCAGGACTTCGTGCCCTTCGCCACCGCCGCGCTCGACTTCCACCGAGCGCTCAACATTCCGGGTGGTCCCCTCGTCACCACGCGCGCGGAGCTGGACGCCCTGCACGCCCATCTTGTCTCGCTGCACGGCCTGCTCGATGCGCATGCCGCCCGCACCGGCCAGCTCGTGCCGGTCGAAGGGGACCAGCTCCGCGCCACCCGCACCCGGATCTGGCAGGCCGCCGATCACATCCACGCCGCGTACCACGCCGCACCACGGCCGGACTCCGGCGAGGTGCCCGAACGCGAGGCGTGCCAGGCGGGCCTGCCCGAGGGGGCACCAGAGCTGACCATCTGCCAGCGCCACCAACGCACTGCGCACCTGGTACGCCGCCGCACTACCCCGGCCGACCTGCACTCGCCCTTCACGGGCCTCGTCCGCCGCTGACACGCCTTCCGTCTGGAGAAACGTTCATGCCCCGCACCCGCGCCAGCGCCTCCCACCTGTTCGTCCCCCGCAAGGCATCACGCGCCGAGCAGCGTGCCGCCCGCGAAGGCTTCGCCGAGGCCCGCCGCCAGGCCCGCCGCGCCGGAGCCCCGCCGAAGCACCGCGCCGAGGAGCACCTCGACCCGGAACTGCGGCCGATCTACCCGCCCTCCGGACGCCCCGGTCCCTCCTCGGCTCGGGGCGGCAAGCTCAGCCTCCCCTCCCACCGCATGACCACCGCAACTGTCAGCGGCGCCTATCCGTTTCTCGCCGAGGGCGGCCTGGGCGCCGAGGGGATCTTCATCGGACGTGACGTACACGCGGAGGCGGCGTTCTGCTACGACCCGTTCTCGCTGTACAGCAGCGGGCGGATCGAGGGCTTCACGAATCCGAACGCCGTCTTGGCCGGGATCATCGGCATGGGCAAGTCCGCGCTGGCCAAGTCGATAGCCACCCGAGCGATTGCTCATGGCTACCGGGTCTACGTTCCCTGTGATCCCAAGGGAGAGTGGACGGCAGTCGCACAGGCCCTGGGCGGCTACAGCATCGCGCTCGGGCCGGGCCTTCCGGGTCGGCTGAACCCGCTGGATGCTCCGGCCCGGCCTGCTTCGGTGAGCGAGGGCGACTGGTCGACCGAGGTCCGAAAGCGCCGCCTTCTTCTCCTGGCGGGTCTGGCGCGTACGGTGCTGAAGCGCGATCTCTTGCCGATGGAGCACACCGCCCTCGACCTCGCTCTCGACCTGGTCGTCGCCGAGGCCGATGCCAGGGGCACGGTGCCGCTGCTCGGCGAGATCGCGCACGCCCTCGGCTCGCCCGAGCGCCTCGACCGAGCCCTCGGCGACCAGGCCGGGCACATGGGGCCGGCCGCACAGGACCTCGCGCACGCACTGCGCCGCCTGGTGCACGGCGACCTGAGCGGCATGTTCGACGCCCCCTCGACGGTGGCCTTCGACCCCACCACCCCGATGCTGTCCATCGACCTCTCCCGCCTCGGCGGGTCCGGTGACGACACCGCCTTGGTGCTGGCGATGACCTGCGCCTCGGCGTGGATGGAGTCCGCGCTCGCCGACCCGGACGGCGGCAGGCGCTGGGTGATCTACGACGAGGCGTGGCGCGTAATGCGGCACGTCGGCCTGCTGGAGCGCATGCAGTCGCAGTGGAAGCTCTCGCGTGGTCTCGGCATCGCGAACCTCATGGTCATCCACCGCCTCAGCGACCTGCTCAGCGCAGGCGATGCTGGCTCTCGCGGGCGGGTGCTGGCCGAGGGCCTGCTGGCCGACTGCTCCACACGCATCATCTACCGGCAGGAACCTGACCAGCTCGCTGCTGCCGCTTCACTGCTCGGCCTGACCGGCGTCGAGACCCAGGCCGTGTCCGCCCTGACCAAGGGCCGGGGCCTGTGGAAGGTCGCGGGCCGGAGCTTCATCACCCAGCACATCCTGCACCCGGCCGAGCGAGAGCTGTTCGACACCGACGCCCGTATGTCCGCTTAGCTCAACTAGCTTTCCATATAAGGGAGTTGAGCTATGACCTCAACCGTACCGCGACCAGACCACCGAGTCCACGGGGGAGGTGCTGCCTCGGGCCTGGGTCCGTACACCGCAGCACCGGCTAGCGACTGGGTCGACCGTCTTGCCGCCGCCCGCCTTGAGGAGTTCGCCTCGCTATTCCACGAGGCGCTCACGGTGGGGGAGAGCCTCGACCACGAGATCCGCTCCCGCTGACACCGAGCGGGAGCGGCGGCCCGCGTCTCCCCGGCCGTGGCAGTCAACGGGCTTCCCGTCGATCGGCAAGCTCCGGCCCCCGACCCCATCTCGCCCTCCGCAGCCCGCTCACTGCCCCGCTAGCGGTGAGCATAGGCGCAAGAAGAAGGATCAACCGTGCCCGAAATATCCGCACCCCACGAAGGCCAGACAACCTCCGATCACCTGGCATGGCGGCAGCACGTCCCGACCCTGGCTGCTGCCGCCGCCGGCATCCGCGAGGCATCCGACGCCTGGGACGCGGTCTCGGATTCCCTCTGCGACCGCGACGGCTGGCCCATCGATGACAGCTACGACGACGGCAAGGTGAAACGTGACGCCGAAGCGTGGAAACACGTCGAGGTCTTCCTCGCTCACGGCCCCGAGGTACTGGCCGGTGTCCGCGCCGCTGCCAGCGGTGCCGACTACGTCGAGGGGCCGATCAGCGAGGACCTCCGGCGGCTGCGCGGGATCGACACCAGCCTGGTGCGAGCAGGCCAGATCCGGCACGAGTGGGATCAGGTCTTGGCGCTCATGGAAGGCTCACAACCCGGTTCGCGAGAGCTTTACGCGAGCCGGGCGGAGGAGATCCGCAACGCCGACGGCTGGCACTACGCGGACGAGTTGTCCTATCAAGGACCAGCGCTCGCGCGGGCTGGCGACTACTTGGCCCACCGGGCGGAGACGGATCAGCCTCCGCAGACCGAACGCGCCCAGGTAGCCCTCGCGCGGTCCGCGCCAGGCAACCGCAGCACTCCCGCTGCTTCGCCTCCTGCACCGCCCGCTTCCAATCAGTCACCCCCGCGTCGCTCTCGCTGACGCCCGTAACACAGAGTTCCGGCGCCACCAAACCGCCCAGTCTCCGGATCCTCGTGGAACGCCAATACCTCCACCGTCCCTCGGCCTTCGGCTCGCGCCGTCGACCGTTGGGGGCGCCCGGCCAAGGAGAGGTCCATGCAATTCGACCAGCCATTGGTCGCCCTCGATACCGAGGACACTCGCGTCACCGCGCACGTCAGCGCTCCTCCTCTGCGCTTCGCAGCGGCATCCGTGGAACGGGAGCACGGGTACGGACACGTCACCGCTCCCCTACGACAGCGCGGCCTGGAGTGCACCGTCGAATACGGCCTCAGCGACTACATCGTCCACGTCGGGCTGCCCGACGGCAGTGCGCTGATCATCTCGCCACCCCAGGAGCCGTCCACCGAGCACCCACCTGGGCATCCGGAGAGCTGGTTGGTGACCCGTGGGCACCCCGACGACTCCGCAGTCCACGAAGTGATCTACGACTCGGAGCCGGATGGCCCCCACGCGCAACACGGCGGCAGCGTCCCGAGTCTGCTCGCCGCGATCGACTCGCGCCTTGATCAGCTCGGCGTGACTCCCCGGGCGTGCACTGCCTCACCACGGGCGAGTGCCGCTCGCGCGCTCTCGCCGACCGCCCAGCGCGCGATGCCGGCACCACAGCCAGCCGCGTCGGCCATGCGCCCGGCGTTGCCGCCCCTTCGCCCCTCGCCCGCCCCCGGTCGCTGACCGCTTCCCGTCTTGGAGTCCACCATGACCCGCCCCACCAGAACCATCCCGACCCTCGACCGCCCCGGCCCCCGAGCTTCCACCGGATGGATCTTCCATGCCCAGCCACTACGACGTGCTGCCCGATCTGGCCTTCGGCCGCCACCCCGTCTACGGCATCGTCGCCGCGAACCCGAAGAGCCTCGCTGCCAGCACGTGGATGCTGAAAGGTTTCGACTTCCACCCCGTCCCAGACCAGCCGACGCTGTACGCGCTGGCCAATCAGAACCGTGATGGGGAAGGTCGTACGACCCGAGCAGTCGAGCTGCTACGCAAGGCTGGCTACCGGGTCGACGTGGACGCCGCGCTCGACCCCTCTCTGGCACACGATGCAGCACCCGTCCGCAGCCGGGGCCCGAATGGTGAACCTGATGTCGCCATCGCCGAGCACCCGCAACTCGGCATCGTGGCCGCCACCAGCGACCACTCCTCCTCGCTCGGCGGTCGACTCGTCCTGGAGGAACACGGCTGGCGGCTGAACCCGGACCTGGACATCTACACGCTGCCCACCACCGTCGACCGCAGTGAGGCCCTGGAGAAGGTCGCCAGCGCCACGGTGTCGATGCACCGATCCGACCTTCAGGTCGCGGTGCAGCCCCGTCTCGCCCAGGACGTTGCAGCCCGGCGCCCTCCGGCACTCGCGCCAGCCGCACGTCACGAGCACGATCAGAGCCTGGCCACCCACAAGTTCCCCGTCAGCGCTGCCGCGCTCGCCGCCAGCCCGGCCCGCGCCGGCGTCCCGGGCAGGGCTCCGGTTCCCGCTCCCGCCGCGTCTGCTCCTGCGGCCCGGCCGGTCGACCCGCGCATCGCGTTCTCCCGCAATCGCTGACCCAAGGCCCTCCTCGCCCTCGCCCAACACCCCACCACTTCCCGCCTCCTCCGATAGGAGATCCGCCTTGCCCGAAGCACCAGCAGAGCCGTTTATGACGATCCGGCACGCCATCACCGGCGAGATCACCACCACCAGCTACAACGCCGCCGCCCGGCGGATCCTGCTCCAGGACGGCTTCGAAGAGACGCCAGGCTGCGCCTGCCGAGCGACGGAACCCGGTACGGAGCGGACGCACGGGCCTGCTCGGCAGCCAGCGAGCTGCTCGTCGCCGGCAATCCCGTGCACCTGGACCGAGCCCTCGGTCGGCCGGTGAGCGACGACGGTACGCCCCGGTTGGCCCGGTCGCCGATGCCTGCACAGTCCGTGATCCCTCCGAGAACGGCCAGCCTCTCCCGCGCATGGCCAACCCCGCCCGCACCCACACCTGTTGAAGGACCCTCGTTGTGACCACACCCGGACCTCCTACCAGTTCAGCGCGCACCAAGGGCGGCGAACTACGGGCCAAGGTAGCCCGACTGCTGGCCGACCGGCCGGCAGATGCGCTCACCATCGGGGGCATGGCCCGGCATCTGGGCCACTCCCACGGAGCCGTCCGTAACGCCGCCCTCACCCTGGTGCGACGCGGCGAGGCCGACCAAGGCGGAAGCGGACAGCCGGAGTTCCGTGCGAATGCGAAGACTGCCGCAGCCGCGCAGACCGCTGTGATCAGCCCACCGGGCACCCACTCTCCCCGCGCTCAGGCGGCCATGGCCCGCACGACCATTCCCGCCGCAGCCACGCCTAGGCAGACCGGCCCGATCCGCCGCGCGGGGGGTCAGCTCTACCACCCCCGGGAGCTGGCCGATCTGCCCGATGTCGAGGCGTTGAACCGTCTGCGCGACGCCGACGTGCCGGTGCTGCTCTACGGCCCTCCGGGCACCGGCAAGACGTCGCTGGTGGAGGCGGCGTTTCCGGACCTGCTCACCGTCGCTGGTGACGGCGACACCACGGTCGGCGACTTGATCGGCGAGTACACGCAGGCCGACAGCGGAGGTTACGTCTTCCAGTACGGTCCGCTGGTCACTGCGATGACCGAGGGCCGTGCCCTGCTGATCGACGATGCCACCTTGATCTCACCGAAGGTGTTGGCGGCGCTGTATCCCGCGATGGACGGGCGCAGGCAGATCCAGGTCAAGGCCCACAAGGGCGAGACCATCAAGGCCGAGCCGGGCTTCTACGTGGTGGCGGGCCACAATCCCGGCGTCCACGGCGCGGTGTTGACGGAGGCGCTGTCGTCCCGGTTCAGCGTGCAGATCCAGATCGGCACGGACTATGACCTCGCCCTGGCCTTGAGGATCGATGCACGGGTTGTCCGGGTCGCCCGGCACCTCGCCCGCCAAGTCGAACTCGGCGAGCTGGGCTGGGCCCCCCAACTGCGGGAACTGCTCAGCTACCAGAAGACCGAGGCCGTCCTGGGCACCCAGGCCGCGCTCGCGAACCTGGTCGGCATCGCACCTGTGGAGGATCGCGACGCCGTCGCCGACGCCATCATCAAGGCTGCCGGCGTCAAGAAGATCGCTCCCCTCACTCTCGGCAAGCAGCTTCCCGCCTCGGCCGTCCGGCAGCCCCCGGGCAGCACCGGCTCCGCACAGCGGGGCCGCTCGCGATGAGCGCCCACCACCACGTCCAGTCCCCCGCCACCACGCCGGACGACGACGCCGACCTCGCACGCTGGGACGACGACGGCGCCCCGTCCGCGCAACCCCGTTCCTCCCCGGACGCGTGGCTGCGCGTGGGAGCCGAACTCGGCGACCGGCTGGTTGAGCTCTCCGGCCGCCAGGACCTCCTCGTCACCTGCCGTCCCGGCACGCGCAGCGGCGCACCGGCCGCGTTCTTCCCCACGCTGGGCGAGGTCGAGTTCGACGCCCGGCTGTTCGCCCCGCTCAGGCCCAATGAGGTCAATCCGCGGATCGTGGGCGACGAGGAGCGGTATCCCGCCGCCTGGGGAGTGTTCGTCCACGAGGCCGCGCACGCGGCCCACTCCGTCTGGACGGCGCCTACCGGAGCCAACCCCCGTGTCGTCGAGGCCGCGCTCCTGCTGGAGGAGAGCCGCGTCGAAGGCGCACACCTGATCACGCGGCCCACGGACCGCACGTACCTGCGTACCAGTGCCCGCACCTTGGTCATGCCCGACATCGCCCACCCCACCCTCCAGGGCATCGAGCACGCCGCCGGCGTGGCGGCCCTGATCCTCGGCCGCCGTGACGTCGGCATCCTGGACGCCGGCGAGACCCGGGCCGTCGCCGATCTGTGCGAAAAGGTGCTGGGCAAAGACCTGCTGGCCACCCTCACCCGCCTCTGGACCGCAGCCCACCAGTGCGCCGACCACGACGCCACGACCATGCTCGGGCACGCTCAAGAATGGTGCGACGCTCTGGACGCCGCTGCCCCCGCCCTGCCCGTGCCGGAGAACCTCACCGATCTGCTGTCCGGCGCCGTGAGGGTCGTCATGGACAGCACGGCCGCCACCGACGCCGCCGACCTCGCGGCACAGGCCGCAGCGACCAACGCCATGGCCGCGCAGTCCAAGTCGCAGGCACAGGACCGAGCCCAGCGGGCCGGCCAGCGACGCCAAGCCGCCGCCACCGCCAAGTCGGTCTTCAACACACGTGGCACCACCGTCAACCCCGACGGCACACCCGCGCCCTACGGCAACCCGGTCACCGGCACCCGCAGGCCCACCGCCGCCGAGCAGAGCGCCGCAGCTCGCCTGAGCCGCGCCCTGCGTGCCGCCGCCTACCGCGAGCGGACCGAGGAGCGGACCACCAGCCCCACCCCGCCCGGCCGCCTCAACATGCGCGCGGCCCTCGCCCGCGACGCTCAGCGCGCGGCCGGGTCGGTCCCCACCGCGGAACCGTTCACCCACACCCGCCGGCGCAGCTCGCCCACCCCACCGCTGCGCGTGGGTATCGCCGTCGACGTCTCCGGCTCCATGCGTGCCGCCTGCGCGCCCGTCGCGTCCGCCGCCTGGATCGTGGCACGCGCAGCAGCCCTGACCGACCCCGACTCCCGCACCGCCACCATCGCCTACGACACGCACCTGACCGCATTGACCCGACCCACCCACCGGGCACCGGAGCGCGTGACAACGTTCGGCGCCAACGGCAGCAGTCACAACCTCGCCAATGCCCTGGACGCGCTCGACCACGGCCTCGAACTCAGCCGCCCCGGCGCCGGCCGCCTCCTCGTGATCGTCACCGACGCCATCTACACCCCCGACGAGACCGCTCAAGCCGTCACCCGCGTCAAGCAGCTCACGACCGCCGGCTGCGCCGTACTCCAGCTCACCCTCACCGCGGAGTCCCGCCACTTGCAGGGGACCACCTTGCTGCACCTGCCCAAGCCCTCCAGCGCTCCCGCCGCCATCGCCACGGCGGCCACAAACGCCATCCGCAGGACACGTTGAGACGACGCAGAAGGCGGAAGCGTCCCCGAGACCACCGCCAAGCAGTCCAGACCACCTCCGTCCGCCGCATGAATCGTGCAACTGATGCACGACCCTCCGCAGCGACGCAGGCCACCACCCCAACCGCCAACGAAAGGCACTCGATATGAAGCCCCAGACCAGCAGCCCGACCTCGAACGTAACGCCCATCAAACGGAATTCCCCGGGGGTGGCGACCATCTGGCAGATCACCCACTCCTGCGGCCACTCGGCCGAGCGCGACCTGTCCAACCGGGCAGCCGACCGTCGCGCGGGCTTCGCCGAATGGCTCACCAAGCAGCCGTGCACCGACTGCTGGCGGGCCGCCAAGGACGGCGACGAGCAGGACAAGGCCGCCTGGCTGGAGGCCAAGCGGGCCGAGGAGCAGGCCGAATCCGAAGCCTGGTCACAGCAGTACCGGATGCCTCCTCTGGAGGGGACCGAGCGAGCGGTCGTCTGGGGTGTGCGCTGTCGTCACCAGATCCTGGCCGCTGCCTACACCGCCTTGGTCCTCGAAGGCGAGACCAGCGAGACGGAGTGGGAGGAGATCGAGGAGGCCGCTCGCACCGTCACCCGCGCCGGGTGGTGGATCGACCAGCGCTCCTCCGAGCCCGACGACCTCTCGGAACTGCTCCAGGCAGCCACCGAAGCCGACCGGCCGACCGAGAACCCCCACTTCTGACCGCACGGTGCCCCGCTTCGGCGGGGCACCGGCTCCCCTATCAAGGACCTGGATACCCCATGCCCGAGTACCCCCTGCGCTGCGATGTGCGGCGCACCGAGAGCACCACGGACCTCCTCGGCCACCTCCACCGCAGCGAGCCAGGCTTCGCCCCCTACCTGCTTACCGCCTGGTCCCCGGAGCTGACCGCCCAGGAGACCGTCGTCCTGCCGCACCTGGCATCGCTGCTCGATGAACCGGTCGCGCTGCGGAAACCGCGGAGCGGTCACACCGCGTCCCGGCGGCTCACCTGGCACTGCGCCATTCGCAACACCACCGACGTGGAACTCGACGACGACGACTGGTTCGAGCTGACGCGCGAGGTTCTCGACGCCACAGGTATTGAGCCGGAGGCCGACCTGGCGGCCTGCCGATGGGTGGCCATGCGCAACCAGGCCAGCGGGCTCGACATCGTCGCGACCGTCATCCGCCAGGACGGCCGCTGGGCCCGGTTGCACAACGACGCCTACTTCGCTCGCGCCGCCTGCGCGAACTTCACCTACGACCACGGCCTCGACGTCCCGGGGTGAGCGGCGTCTACCAGTGATCTCCGGCCGGGCCAAATCGCGGATTCTGCGGATCCTCTCTCCCTGACAGCCCGAAGACCGGGCTCTTGTTCGCCACTCCCCTTCGAGGTAGACGCCGTGATCGCCCACCTGCAGCGCGCCAGCAACACCGCCGGCCTGCTCTCGTACCTGTACGGGCCGGGCGAACGCGGTAACCACACCAGCCCCCGGCTGATCGCGGGGGACAGCCACGGAGCCCCGATCGACCTGCTCGCCGAGTCTGGCTCGCTGCCGTACTTGGCCCGTGCCCTCGACGCCCCCGTCGAACGCCTCGGGGCCCGCGCACCCGAACGGCCGGTTTGGATCTGCTCGGTCCGCTCCAACCCTCGCCGACCGGACCTCACCGACTCGCAGTGGGCCACGGTCGCCCGCCGCCTCGTGGCCGTCACCGGCATCGCCCCAGAAGGCGATCCGGACGCCTGCCGGTGGATCGCCCTGCGCAACCAGCCTCGGCAGGTACACGTCGTGGCCACCCTCGCTCGTGAGGACGGCAGCCTCCACAACGCCTACCGCGACGCCTTCCGCCTCCAGACCGAGTGCCACCGCCTCGCCACCGAGCTGGGCCATCTGCCCATCGCTCCGCACCCGCCAACCCGCGCCCAGGAGACCCACGTGCCTGCCCCCTCCATCACCATCACCGCCGAGCCCAGCGGCAGCGTCTCGGCGAAGGGCGCCGGCGACGACCTTTCCGCCACGCTCCTCAAGCACGCCGGCTTCCAGCAGATCGACGACTGGTACGGCCGACGCCATCGCCTTCCCACCACCACCCCGGCCTCTGATCGCGCAGCCATCGCCACCCACGCGGCCGAGATGCTCCGCGCCGCCCGCTACGGCGTCGACCTCGACCCCTCCCTTGACACCGCCCGGACGGCCACCCCGGCAAACCCGCTCGGGCCCTACACCGCCGGAGCGGAACTCCTCCGACTCACCGACCAGATCAGGTCTGCCGAGAACGGTGAGGACCTCCGACGAGCGGTCGACCACCTCCTTCATCCCGAACACGGCGCACTGGAGCGTGTCCGCGAAGCGCTGGAGGCGGCGGGCGAGCAGATCACAGACCTCGACGACGAGTCGTACCGGCTCGCCGACCGGTTCGACGTAGCGGCCGAGTTCGTCAGCGCAGCACGGTCGGAACTCAGCGGCTCAGAAGCCGAGTTGTCTCGTGTCGTCCCTGCTCCGCAGCCCCAGGACCAGACACGGACTCACCCTCCGAGGCTCCCCGACCCCCGAAGCGCAGCTCTCGCCACATCGCCCGCAGCGGCTAAGGCCAAGGTCTCCTCAACCTCCGGTGCTGGGGCATCGGACGCCAGCGCGGCCGTACGTCCGTCGCAGGCCCATGGCCCTCGGGCGCGGTGACCCAGATGATCTCTTCACCCGCTCCCATCGCCGGCCTGCCGCGCACCTATCTCATGCGGGCCACCGACGCCCTGGCCAGTGCGACGGCCACCTACGCCATCCCACTCCTGGTCCTGGTCACCACCGGCTCCACCGCCCTGACCGGCCTTGCATTCCTTCTCGAATGGGCACCTCGCCTGGCGGCCTTCTCCTTCGCCGGATCGATGGTCGACCGGTGGGGCGCCGGCCGTGTCTTCCGGCAGTCCAACCTGGTCCGTACCGCCGTGGTCACCCTGGCCGGTGCGGTGCTGCTCGTCCTGCCCGGCGCAGGGACCACGACAACTTGTGTGGTCCTGGCCTTCGGTGCTGTCTCCGGGCTGCTCGCGGAGGTTTCCTTCGTCGCGGTGGAGACTCTTGGTGCTGAGACCAGCCGCCGGTTGGGCAATGCGGCCCACCGGGTGCAGGCCGCACAGACAGGGATCGACCAAGGCGCGATGCTCGTCGGTCCGCTTCTGGGCGGCCTGCTGCTTCTGGCCAGCCCCACCCTGCTCCTGACCGCAGTCGCGTTGTTGGCCCTGACCGCTGCCGTGACCACATCTGGCGATATCGGCGCCACGGGTCACAGCCCGGAGCCCAGCAGTCTTCTGACCGGGTGGGCAACCCTTCGCCGTACCCCAGCACTCGCCTGGTTGGTCGGCGGCCTGGCCGCCTCCAACTTGGCCACCGGCGTCCTGCAGGCCGCCGCCCCGATCACGGTCATCCACCACTTCCACTACTCCACCGTCGCCGTGGGCTCGGTCTGGAGCGCGGCAGCCGTTGCCTCCCTGATTGCCGTGTGGATCAGTCGTCGTGCGATCGATCGCTTCGGCATCTGGCCGGTCGGCGCGGTGACGGCTGCTGTCTCAACCACGGCGTGCCTGGCGACCGCCCTAGCGCCGAGCTTCGCCACGTACACCGTGGCGGTGGCGGCGGTCATGGCTGGCGAAGGCGCGATGACCGTCGTCCTGCGCACGCTGCGGTCCCGTCTCATCCCGGCGCAGGCGTTCGGCTCCACCCTGGCGGTGACGATCATCCTGGTGTTGCTGCCGTTGCCGCTGGCCGGAGTCCTGATCGCGCTCGTACCCCCTGCTGGCATTCCGCACCTGCTGCTGGCGTGCGCCGCTCTCCAGGGCCTGGCGCTGAGCGCATGCTTCGCCGGTCTGCGACGGCACCGCGCCGCCTGCGACCTGCCCCACCCACAGGTCTCTCCGCTCCGCAAGGAGCCCGCCCCAGCAGCGGATGCCGTGTGAACGGTCGCTGAGCGGCCCAGTGCACCTTGCCCTTCCTCCTCATACCCACCACCGCATCACGGAGGCTCCCCATGTCCCGATCTACTCGCCCGCTGCTGATCGTCGTCGGCGGCACCGATCCCGTCTATCGCGGCTACTGCGTCGAACAGGCCGCCGCCGCATACCCGATCGCGCTGATCGACACCCAGCCGCCGTCCAGGCAGCAGCACCTGGTGGTCGACCACGAGGTCGCCGACACCCACGACCCTGAGTCCGTGGTCGCTGCCGGCCTGGCCCTGGCCGCTCGGCATCCCATCGCCGGAGTCGTCACGTGGGACGAGTACACGCTCGTGCCGACCGCTGAACTCGCTGCACGCCTCAACGTGCCCGGAAACAGTCCGGCGGCGATGACTGCCTGCCGGGACAAGGCGACCAGCCGACGCCTGTTCGCCGAGCACAACGTGCCTTCAGCCACGTCCACCCGCGTCGACAACCTGACCGACGCGAAAGTCGCCGCGCTCCGCACCGGTTTCCCGGTCGTCCTCAAGCCGTCCTCTCATGCTGCCAGCATCGGCGTCATCCGCGTCGATACGCCCGAGGAACTGCCTGCCGCCTGGGAGTTCGCTGCCGCTGGAGCCGGTGAGCAAGGCCCGGAAGGCAGCGGTGTCCTGGTCGAGGAGTACCTGTCCGGCCCGGAGATATCGGTGGAGTGCGTCACTCAGCGCGGCGTCACCACCGCACTGGCCGTCACCCGCAAGGAGGTCGCCTTCCCTCCGTACTTCGAGGAGGTCGGCCACACCGTGACTGCAGGCGACCCGCTCTTGCCCGAAGTCGCCTCCATTGCCGCCCAGGCCGTGCGGTCGCTGGGTGTCACGGCTGGCGTCCAGCACGTTGAGATGCGCCTCACCGCGTCCGGTCCGCGGATCATCGAGGTCAATTCCCGGATCGGCGGCGACCTGATCGGGCAGCTCGTCCGCCTTGCCACCGGACTCGACCTACCTCGGATCGCGGCCGACATCGCCTGCGGACAGATTCCCGACCTGACGCCCACGGCGCACACCACCGCCGCGATAAAGATCATTTATCCCCTGGCCACAGGCACCATCGCCGCGCGCGACCTGGCGATCCACCCTGGTCCGGAGCACCCGTGGCTTCACCAGGTGACCTGGCTCCGAGACGTCGGGGAGCGGGTCGTACTGCCGCCGTCGGGCAACCTCGACACCAGCCGGGTCGGCTTCGTCATCGTCACCGCCGACAGCGCCGAAGAGGCCCGGGACTCTCTCTCGTGCCTCGCCGACGCTCTGACTCTGTCGATCACCCTGTGAACCTTCCGCTGCCTTCCTCAGCCACAAGACCGGCATGCGGACCTGAGTCCGTCCATCCGGGTGGGGAGCACGTCAGCCTCGTGCCCCCACCCATCCCGGAAGTCCAGCGCACGACCGAGGAGCAACCGTGCCCGAGTTCTACCCGAGTATCGGCGAGGCCGTCGGCGCCGCGATGAAGCACAACATCCGGCTCGCCCATGGCAACGAAACGCCGGGTCTCGACAAGCCTCTGCAGGTCCGCCACCTGCCCCACCCTTCCTCCGACCCGTACTCCCTCCCCGGGATGATCGCCCGGCTCGCCGAGACCGCGACGCCCAATGAGGTCGCCGGAATCATCGAGGAGGTCAACGGCGCATTGGTCGGGGCTCTCCCGCAGCTGACCGAACTCGTCGCCGCTGCCGCCGACTGGACCCGTGTCCGTCTGACGTTTGACGACCCGAACCACAACCCCACCTTCGAGACCTGGACACGGCTGGCCGCTGCCCACGGGATGCTCCTGGACGTCCAGGAGCAGTTGGAGATCGCCGAGGACGGGATCGCCGCGTGTCCTGCCGAACTCACCGATCCCAGGCACCACGAGATGGTTAACGTCCTGCGGACCAGGGAGCTGCTCAGCGACGTCCTCGGTGCTGGTCCGGTCGCCTCGCCCCCGCCGGCCGCCGATGGCAACGCGGAAGCGAACCGGCAGCGCGCTGCCCGTACCTCCTCGCCGAAGGCTGCCGCCCAGCGCCCGGCCTCCCCGGCGGGCTCCGACGCGGTGCCGAGCACTCCGCCGCCCCGAGCTCCTCGTACCCGATAGCCCTGACCGCCGACCCCCTTCCTGGACAGGAGCTTCCTAGATGACCAGCAGAAGAGCGCCGCGTGCCCCGCCTCCATCAATCGCCTGCGCTCACTTCCAGGACCCACCATGCCCGCACCGCGTAACAGCGCGCCCTCGACCACCACCGGGTCGGACGCGCTCCTCTACCTCCTCTTCGGCATACTCGGCATCGCGCTCGCCTTCGGTTCGCTGGCCTGGCTGAGCGGCAATCTCACCAACTCGCTCTTTGGCAGCGGGCCTTGGGGTCCTTTCAGGGCCACGGATGCGCTGCTTCACCCCGATGCGCTGTGGCCGAACCTGAGCCCCACCGCCCTGCTGGTCGGCGCGCGGATCATCCCCGGCCTGCTGTCCGTCTGCTTCACCATCCTCGGCCTGGTGCTGTGGATGCGCCTGCGCGGTGGCCCGAAGAACGGCCTCGCCCGGAAGGCCGACCTCGCCCCGCTGCTGGACAAGGAGATCACCGCCAAGGCCAGGAGCCTGCGGCCGTCCCTCAGCGACCGGGAGTGTAAAAGAGGTCGCCCCTGCCGACCGCGGCATCCTTCTCGGCACCCTTTCCCCGGGACGGGCCAATGTCCGCGCGTCCTGGGAGGACGTGATCGTCGCGATCATGGCTCCGCGAAGCGGTAAGACCTCCGGCCTCGCGATCCCCGCGATTCTCGCCGCGCCCGGCCCAGTCCTTCTCACCAGTAACAAGGCCGCGAACGACGCCTTCACCGCGACGGTGGACGCTCGCGCCGAGGTCGGCACGATCTGGACCCTCGACCCCCAGCAGATCGCCCACCACCCGCGCGAGATGTGGTGGGACATCCTGGCCGACGCCCGCGACCTGGCCGGGGCGAAACGTTTGGCTGGCCACTTCGTCGCCGCCAGCGTGGACGAGTCGAACGGCTCCGACTTCTGGTCGACCGCCGCGAGCAACACGCTCGGCGCGCTGTTCCTCGCTGCCGCCAGTCACCGGCGCCCGATCACCGATGTTCTGGCCTGGCTCGCCTCCCCCGCCGACCGGACCCCGGTCGACCTGCTCACCGATGCCGGCCACGACGCGGTCGCCGCCCAGCTCCAGGGCACTGTCTCCGGCGCGACCGAGACCCGCGACGGCATCTATGAGACTGCGCGGCAGTACGCGAGCTGCCTGCTCGACCCGGACGTTGCAGCCTGGGTCACGCCCGCCAAGGATCTCCCCGAGTTCAAGCCCTTCGCCTTCGCCACGTCCCGCGACACCCTGTATCTACTGAGCAAGGACGGCGGCGGCAGCGCGAGCGCGATCATCGCCGCAGCGGCCGACGCCGTGATGCGCGCGGCCGTGGTCGTCGCCGAGCGCTCCGGTGGACGGCTGGATCCCCCCGCGCTGTGCGTGCTCGACGAGGCTGCGAATGTGTGCAAGATCAGCGATCTCCCGGACTTGTACAGCCACTTGGGCAGCCGAGGCGTCATCCCGATGACGATCCTGCAGTCCTACCGGCAGGGCCAGCGGTGCTGGGGGGAGGCCGGCATGGACGCGCTCTGGTCTGCGGCCACCGTCAAGATCATCGGTTCGGGCATCGACGACGCGGACTTCGCCGACCGGCTCAGCAGGCAGGTCGGCGACCACGACGTGCAGACCACTTCGGTGTCGACCAGCGACGGCGGCAAGTCCACCTCGGTGAGCATGCGGACCGAGCGGATCCTGCCGCCCGATGCGATCCGCGCCCTGCCCAAGGGCAAGGCATTGCTCCTCGCCACGGGCATCCGGGTCGCCATGCTCGATCTCCGGCCTTGGTACAAGGAGCCGTCCGCCAAGGTGGTCGGCCCGGCTTCGGCCCGTGCGACGAAGGCGATCACCGATCGGGCCATCGCGAAGACCCACGGCCGTGACGACTTCGGGTTGTCGGCATGAGCGCGCCCACGCCGCGTCCCGGGCGGTTCGTACGCTCGCCGGTCGTTCTGCGCGACGGACAGTGGTGGTTGGTCAGCGGGGCCGGCTCGATACTCGCTTCCGATCCCACGTTCACCAGCACGCTGGACTGCCTCGCCCAGGCAATGGCCGCTGCCGACCAGGCGGTCGCCGACCTCCGCGCCCGGGAGAGCGAACCTCCCGCTTTTGATGCAGGCGGCCAGCGATGAACCCGCTGCTGGGCGCGGAGCAGGCGGTGCTCGGTTCCGTGCTGCTCGACCCGGGTCAGCTCTCGCACCTTGACTGGCTCGCGCCGGGTCACTTCTACCGGCCGGTCCACCAGGCGCTGTTCGCCGCGTTGCGCAAGCTCCGGGACGATGGCCACCCTGCGTTGGCCGAAGAGTCCGTACCGCTGTCGTGGGTGACCGATGCGGTCGACGAGGCTGGCCTCCACGTACGGGGGCTGACCGCGGTGTACGCCCACACCCTGATCTCGGCGTGCCCGCGTCCCTCGCACGCTCCGGTGTACGGCCGCATGGTGCTGGAGGGCGCGATCCATCGCAGCATCACGGAACACGCGATTCGCCTTCACCAGGCGGCTCGCGCCGACGCCCTGCAGGGCGAAGTCGCGGGAGCCCTGCATCACGCGGACGTCCTTACCGGCGTGCTCAGCGATCTCGCACAGCGGTGGGGTACCGAACCGCGCCCGGTCGCGCCCGCCGCTCCGGTGGCCACCGTCCCGGTCGCGCCACCGCCGGTTCGGGCCGACCAGGTCGCCGAGGACGAGCGGTTCCTTCTAGCCGTCCTCGCTGAGCAGCCGAAGGCCATGGACGAGGTAGTCGGCTGGCTGCGGCCTGGCGACTTCGCCGACGCCACCCACGGGCAGCTCTACCGCTGCCTCGGCGCCCTGCACCACCGGGGTGAGCCCATCGATCGGATCACGCTGCTCTGGGAGGCCCAGCGGCGCGGCCTGCTGGCCGACGGAACGCTGTCCAGCGATCAGCTCGCCGCCATCTGCGACGGCGTGGGTCCAGGCAGCGCCGAATGGCTCGGCGAGCTGGTGATGCGCTCGTCGGTCACCCGCACGGCGGCGACCTCTGCGCGTGAGATCCGGGCCTTGGCGGAGAACGAGGCTCTGGCCCCCGGGCGGCTGATCAATCACGCCTTGCACGCGCTCGGTCCACTCGATGAGGTGCGGGCCCGCTGGCAGACGGCGAACGGCCGCCCCGCACCGACGCCGCCGGCCCCAGCTCCTTCGCCAACCGGGCCGCCCCCTGCGCAGGTGCACGCGGCGCTCGCCCGCAGCACGCCGCGCCCAGTCTCGCCATCCTCGGCCCGGCCTGGCTCTGCCCCCAGCCCGGCCGCCGTGCGACCGCCCTCTCGCGGACACGGCTGACCCCTCCCCCTTTCCGTCGCTCGTCCTCATCCCTTGGGAATCACCGTGAACAACACCCCCATCTCCGACGCCTTGGCCCTGCGTGCCACGGCCTCGGCTTTCGATGCCCAGCGCGGCAAGCTCCCGGTCCCCGGAGACGTCCACCGCTCACCCGACAGCGTCGCCGTCGCCAGGCAGATCTCCGAACTCGGCGCGCTGATAAGCAGTTTGGGTGACGAAGTCCTCTTCCGTGTCGTCGACCACGACCAGGAGGCCCACAGTGCACGGGTTATCACCAGCTTCGCCGGCGCCGTAGGACCTGCCGGCGAGGCGGCATCCGCTCTCGGGGCCGTGGTCCACCAGCTCTCGTTCCTGAACCAGACCGAGCACCTGCGCGACCAACCCGATGCCCGGGACGCTCGGGAGGCTGCGGCGCGGGTGACGGATGACGCGCTCGGCACGGCGGACACGGCCCTACGCGAAGCCGCCGATTCCCTTCACGCCGCGTCGGCGACGGTTTCTCCTCCGTCCGTACGGCTGCAGGCAGCCCGTAGCCGGTCCACGACCGCGGCTCCTGCATTCGCTTCACCTCCGCCTACTGTCCCGGGAGCAGCCGCTCCTGCGGACCGGATCGCTCGGGGTCGGTGACATGCAGACCGCCATCGAGTGCCCTCCGCTGATCGGCTCGCTCTGCTCGGGGTACGGCGGGCTGGACCTCGGCGTCCAGTCCGCGCTCGGAGGCACGCTGGCCTGGCACGCGGAAGTCGATCCGAATGCTTCGCGCATCCTGGCCCGCCACTGGCCCGGCGTCCCGAACCTGGGCGATATCACGACCGTCGACTGGTCCGCCGTTCCTCGGGTCTGCGTCCTGACGGCGGGTTTCCCCTGTCAAAGACGTCTCGGTCGCCGGCCGCCGGGCCGGACTCAACTCCCAGACCCGCTCTGGGCTGTGGCTGCACGTGGCCCGTGCGGTCGAGGCCCTCCGACCCTGCCTGGTTGTGATCGAGAATGTGCGCGGCCTCCTCACCTCACCCGCCGGTTCCCCTGGCGACGTGGAATTCTGCCCGTGGTGTCTGGGAGACGCCCCAGGTCAGCCTCCTCTGCGAGCACTCGGTGCCGTACTCGGATCCCTGGCCGACCTCCGGTACGACGCGAAGTGGCGCGTGCTTCGCGCCTCCGATATCGGAGCCCCGCACCGCCGCGAGCGCACTTTCCTCGCCGCCTGGCCTGCCGAACACGCTGTTCAAGACGCCGACCAGCAACATCGCGAAGAACGGCGGCTCGCAACACCCCTCCAAGAGGAAGAGCGGAGGACACGGCCCGAACCTGGCCGACGAGGTGGAGTGGCTCCTGCCTACACCGAAGGCATCGGACGGGATCAAGGGCTCGCCCAACCAGCGGCACGGCAATGGGGACATGACCCTGCCGAGTGCGGCGGCGTCACTGCTGCCCACACCGAGGGCCAGCGACACGGGCACCCCGGGACGCCGACCGGGCAAGGGGTGGCGCCCTCCCCTGTCGGCAGTGGTTCTGCCGCTCTGGACGGAATCGGCTCCGGAAACCGAGGGGGCGACCAGCGATGGGGGGCATACGGAGCCGCCATCACCCGATGGGAGATGCTCACCCGCCCCGCGCCGCCGCCCACTGACGCGGCCGGACGCCTTCGCGCCGACTTCGTGGAGTGGATGCAGGGCCTGGAGCCCGGCTGGGTCACCGCCACTCCCGGGCTCGGACGACCGGCTCAACTCACCGCACTGGGCAACGGCGTCGTACCTCAACAGGCCAGTCGGGCAGTGCAGTTGCTGGCGCCGCCCTTCCCGCGCTGCCCTCGCTGCGCGACGGCGTAGCGCCCCACTACCGGGTTTCTCCGGCCGGACCAAATCGCGGTTCCTCCGGATCCTCTTCCTCATGTCGCCGTCTCACAGATGGAGCACGCCCCCATGTCCGACACCAGCACGACCGCCCCCGACCCGGAGCCGTTCCGCGTCCCCGACGGGGACCTCGACGACCTCGCCAGCACCCTCGCCAAGACCATGGCCGAGGTCAGGCAGCACGGCGTCATCCTCGACCGCCTGGGCTCCGAGCCCGCTCCCGCCTCCGCCGCGATCCCGTCGGCGGACGACGTTCCGGCCGCCGAGGCGACCAGCTCCGCGCAGGAGGATGGCCCCGCTTCGGTGTTCATCCTCGCCTTGGGCGGCGAGGCGTACGCCATCGAGATCGCCGCCCTCAGCGACTGGGTGAACTACCTCTTCCTCCCGGTGTACGGCCGAGAGATCAGCACGACCCGCCCCTGGTGTTCGCGGTGGCACGAACACCCCGAAGCCGTTGCACGGTTGCACGCCCTCTGGCTCGCGTGGCAGCAGCTCACCGATGCCGAGGCCGGCCTGTCCGGCCCGTCCACGTGGCACCGCGACCACCTGGACCAGGCGCTGGCCCATCTCCGTGCTCCCGACGGTCCCTTCGCCGCGTGCACGACGAGCGCGACCCGGCCCAACCATCGTGTGCTGGCCACCCCCGCGCCGCAGTTGGAGTTGGCGGCATGAGCAGTGAACTCGACTTCCGCCTGGATGACTTCGACCCCGCTGACGCGGATTCGGAGTACGCGGAGCAGCGTTTCTGGGCCGGTGATCTCACCGTCCTGGCCGAGCACCACACCACCCCCAACGGCTCCCACGACTTCGTCCTCGCCCACGACGGCTCGGTCACCTGGGGAGTACCTGGCGAGCCGCAGATTCGCGCGATCAAGGTCGCGCGGGACCTCAACCAAAACACCTTCACGTTCGAGTCGACCTATCACTCCACCGTGTCCTTCGCTCAGAACTGGCTGATCGAGCGCGGCTGCCCGCCCGAGCGGATTTCCCAGGTCGGCAACGATTTCATGAAGCCCGCTGACGATCTCACCGCGCGGGTCGAGCAGAAGCTCCGCACGTCGGGGGACCGGTACAAGGTCCTCGACAGCTACACCTCGGACTTCGACCCGTGCGAGACATGGACGTTGACCCGCGACTCCATCGCTGCTCAGGCGCCGATTCGCATCTTCCTCGAAGAGGGGGACTTCGACGCGCACACGTACACGATGCGGGAGGGTGCCTTCGCCGACGAGGACGCCGCCCGGCAGTGGCTGGACGACCGCAGCACCGCGCTGCCGCAGCCGCCGGAATACCGCGGAGACGCCGCTGTCCTCCGGACCCGCGCTGCCCTCACGCGATCGGCCGGCGCTTCCGCGATACCGAAGGCCGGCCTCGACGCCCCCAGCGCACCGTCGACAGGAACGACACAGCGACCGAACCCGGGGCGGTCGATGTGAGCCGCGCCCGCTTCGCCTTCTCCGCACATCCGGACGCCATCGCGGACCTACGGGAGCTTCCCGACGAGATGCGTGACTTGGCTCTGCTGGAGCTGCAGAACCTGGTCCACGGCAGCGACGACTGCCTGCCGCTGAAGGGTCGCCTCGCGGGCTTCCACAAGGTCTACGTCGATCCGTCCGTCTCCTACCGGATGGTCATCCAGTTCCGCCCGGCTCCGCCGACTTCGCACCACAAGCGCGAGATCTATCTCGTCGCCGCCGGTAGCAGGAAGGACTACGCGGTCTACCGATCGGCACACCTGCGTACCGGACCCCACCAGGACACCGAGACAGCCTCTGCTTCCGAGGCGCGCGTGCAGGCCGCTCGATCCCGCTCTCCCCGCGCGGTCGACCAGCCGACTGCGGTCCCGGCAACTCCTCCCCCAGCAGTCCAACCCACGGCTGCCGCTCCTCGAAAGGCTCCCCAGCGATGACCGCCGACCGCACCCCCCTGTCCCGTACCGAACTGGCTGACCTGCTCACCGAGGTTGCGCACAGCGTCTCCGGCATCCTCACCGCCGAGTACCCGACGGCCGCTAGCCGCTCCTACTTGCACCCCGTGCTCGGTGCACTGTCCGCCGGGCCCCGGGTCGTCTGCGAGCTGAACGACCGGCTCGAAGGCTTCGTGGCCGAAGATCCGCTCCCCACGACACCGGCAGGTCTCTTCACCTTGGCCTCCTACGCTTCGGCGCTGGGGTGGCTCACCGAGTCCCTCGCCGAGCTGACCGCCTCGGTCGACCGGATCTGCACGCGCGTCGGCATCCCTACGGAGCCGCCGAACCCGGCCTTCGCCGCACGGGCCAGCGTGGAGCAGAACAGCGAGTTCGACTTTGCCTTCAGCGCTCTGGAGCTGGCGGCGATCCGTACTGCGGCTGAGGCCGCCGGCCTCGCGCCGGTCGACTACGTCGAGGTGCTCTCCGAGTCCCTGCTTGCAGCCTCCCGGATCACCGACGCCTGCATGGAGATCTCCAGCGGTCTGCTCGAAGACGCCGCGTACGTCCTCGGCGAGGCGACCGACCACGTCTGGATCGGCGACGGTCCCGAGAGCCTTCCCACTCTGGTCCGCTCCCTGCTCGCCCGGATGGAGGCGGCGGAATGAACCCTGATGACGCGACCGGCCGGGACGATGACTGGGCCATCTCGGGTGATCGCTGCCTCGGGGCCCTCGAAGCCGTCGAGGCCGGCGGACTGCGGTTCCACCAGAGCGCGGTCTACGGCTACATCTACCTCTCCGACGGACATGGCCAGCGGCCTAACCCGGAGGTCTGGCCTGAGACGGTCCAGCGGCTGGTCGCCGACGGGCTACTCGACCAGGACACCAGCGAGGGGCTGTACCGGCCTGGCCAGCCCCTCTCGCTTACACCGCAGGGCGAGGTGGCCCTCCGCGAAGCCCGTACGGCCACGCCGCGCGTATCCGCCGCCCTCAGCCGCAGCGGCGCTGCAGCGATCTCCGGCCACGGCGTCGACCCATCCGCCGTACCTGCGACAAGCACGGCCACCAAGTCGTTCCGTTCCCGCTGATTCCCTAGAAAGGACGCCCGCATGTCCACCGCGATCTACACCCGCCGCCTGGTCGAGCACCGGTACGGCCGCCCGCTGGAGAAGCTGCAGCGCGGCAACGCCTCCTGCCGTTCCGACGACCCTGTTCTGCCCATCTTGCTGCGGCGGCTCGACGGACTCGCCCAGACCGGTGCCGATGCCCGGTCAGCCCGCCGCAACCTCGACGCGGCCTGGCAGCGGCACCGCTCCGGCGAACACGCCCTCGACGATCTCGTTCTGCTGTACGCGGCCGAAGTCGTCGACCTCGAACGCCAGGAACAGAGCGAGGCGGAAGCGGTCTGGGACCTGCTGGATGTCCGCCTCCTCCTGGACCGCGCTTCTACTCAGCGTCCGTCGGCTCATCGAACCATCCCTGCTTCTGACGAGGACCTGCTGGCCATCGCCCGCGAGGTCGCCGCCGGCCTGCATCGCCTCAACCGCGAGGCACTGCGACGGGGCCTGCGCGACCGCGGCGTCCACGTCAGCAACCGCCGCCTCGGCGCGGTGCTCCAGAGGCTTCGAGCCGAGAGCACCTCCCGCTGACCGCTCAGGCGCACCGCAAATCCACAAACGCCCTTTGCTCTTACGGAGTTCATCCCATGTCCGCCTCCTCTCAGTCTTCCGCCGCCTCGATCGGGTCGGCCGATGCCCAGCGTGTCGAGGACACGTTTTCCCTGATAGCACCGAAGTGGACCACCTGGTCGGCGCAGACCCTGGCGCAGCAGGGCAGCCCCATGCGTGTGCGTGACGTCGCCGCCAGGCTTCCCTTCGTCAGCGAGCAGCTCGTCGGCAAGCGGCTGGCCCAGATGCACGCTGATGGACTGGTCACCCGAGTTGGCGACCGCCACGGGGCTCCGTATCAGCTCAGCGCCTTCGGCGAATCGCTTTCTCAGGTGCACCGCGCCCTTTCCGACTGGTCCCAGGCCAACCTCTCGCTCGGCGGCCGAGTAGCCGGTGCCGAACGCGTTGAGGACGCTGTGCGGCGTCTGCACCTGCGAGACTCGACCGCCGTGATCCAGGTCCTCGACGCGGGCGGCCCCATGCGGTTCGTCCACATCGCCGAGGAGGCCGGCCTGGACAACGGCTGGGCCCGGCAGCGACTCAACCGGCTTCAGGCCGACGGCCTGGTCGCCCGTACCGGGCCACGCCACGGCGACCCGTACGTTCTGACCGACGCCGGGCGGGCGCTGGGCCCCGTCTACGCAGCCGTCGAGCACTGGAGCGACCCCGTCTCCACACGGCATCGCTCGGCACCGCAGACCCCTGTCGCGGCGGCCACCCGGACCCACGCAGGCGTCCCGCTGGGGTCGGACAACGTCCGAACTGCAGCGGCCCTGCGCCGGAGCGCCGCCGCGCCGAGCTCCCTGTTCAGCCACGCTCCGCAGCCGCAACCGCGGGTGGCCGCAACCGTCACCGCCCAGTCGGCGCCCTCTCGGGGCCGGTGAACCGTGTGGCACTGAGAGCCAACCACGCCTCCCCGATGCCACGGCGCCCGCGTGCAGTCGAGCAGCACTTTCCGCTGCGCACGCGGGCGCGTTCGCCTTAGCCCCGGAGCCTCGACCATGAACACCCGGCAGCCCTACACCCAAGACCCCTTCCAAGAGGTACTGGTCAGCCCCATGTACCTGGCCGGTTCCAACGGGACCGGAGAGGCTGGCTTCGCCCCCGTCGCTCACTGGCCCCATCACTACCTCGACGAGGGCCCCTGCCAACTGCTTGTCACCTCGCCGGATCAGAGGATCCGTATCGGCTGGTTCGGTGACGACTTCGAGCTGTGGAAGATCACCGCAGCCGAAGAGGCCGTCTCCGCACCCCGCTGGACAGCGACCTTCAACCACGTCACCCCGGCCGAGATCGTCGCCGGTCTCACCACCGCTCTCGCTCACGACTACGCCGAAGCCGATGCCTACGAGGGCAACGGGCGCTTCCTGGCGAGCCCGTCGTACCGCTGGGCCGATGCCGTCCGGCCCCTGACCGATGCCGGCTGGACCCGCGACGGCGGAGCCGAGCTGGGCACCGTCGAGATCATCGCCCCGGACGGACAAGCAGGGATCCTCATCGACAACCGTCGCTCCCGTCCGGACGACGAAGCCGTAACGCTCTGGGCGGGTCCACCAGGGTGGGGCACTCGCGCGGAGGCGTACTTCTCCGCCGGTACTCCCTCCCATCTGATCGCCGCAACGGCAGCGGTCATGGCCGATCCAGCCCCGGCGGCACGTGAGCGGCACCAGATCCACCGCGAGGTGGAGCACCTGGTCTCGCTCACCCCAGTCGGCCCGATCGCCCCCCAGGTTCCTCGGGCTCCCACCCCCCTTGACGTACGCCGCACCGCCGTCAGGCAGGCTGTCAACCGCGCCGCACGTTTCCCTCGCACAGCCGCCGACCTGCGGGTCATGGCCGCCCGCAGCCGTACAGGGGCCTCGGCGCAGAACCGGTCGAGCAATCCTTCGCCCGCTCTCGGGGGCAGGCCGCTGGCCGCCCCGACGCCCCCACGCCGTAGCCGCTGATCATCGGCTTCAGCCTCTCTGGGACAGCCCCTCCGCCCGAAGCGCCACTCCGAATGCCGGGAGTTCCACCATGCCCGACGCCACCGCACTCGATCAGGCCACGGCCATGATCGAGAAAGCCTGGGGCCGCCCGATCGAAGCTCTGGAATCCCTCGCGGTCCGCCGCCCTAGCGACGACCCACTCCTGCGCTCGGCCATGCACATCCGCTCGTCCTTGGTCGTCACCGACAACGCCGTGGCTGTGCACCAAGACCGTCTGCACGCCCTAACCCGGTCCGGCCGTGTGCCGGCCTTCTACGACCTGGAACGGATCACCGGCTCAGCGGCAGATCTTCGCGTCGCTCAAGCCGAGAGCCGGACTTCCCTTCAGGCCATCAGCCACGTGATCGAAGCACGTGAAGCCGCCGCCACCGCGGACCGGCCCCCAGCAGCCCGGCTGGCCCAGGCCGCTGTCGCCCGCTCCGGGCACGCTCCACGCACCCTGGGCCAGTCGCCCGATCAGCCCGCGGCTTCGGCCGCTTCCGGCCCGTCGGTGGCCGCACCGGGGCCGCACCGCTGATCGGTCAGCCGAGGTCCCCGTCGCGGTGGGCATCCCCGATGCGGGAGCCCACCGCGCGAGCCAGGTCCTCCAACGTCAACTCGACGCGACGCCCATCCGCGATCCGATCCTGCACCACGGCGTCCTCGTCTCGGCATCCGTCGGACTGCACACCGACGGCCCACTGGCCGTCGGCGACCATCGCGATGTCACCGACCGTCCACGGCCGCCCGGCGGCGCGGACCTTGCGTTCCAGCCCGGCCCCGTCCCAGTGTCTGCTCGGCTCCGCCATCCCTGCTCCCCCTTCGGTCCTGTGCGGCCCATTGCCGCAACCCAGTTACGACAACCGCGTTCGCCGTTCCATTCCCGGCGTCAGAGTCCCCCACCGACGGCCGCCAGTTCGCCCACGGCAGACGCCGCTTTCCGGGAAAGGACTACGTACTTCGGGACACCGCATGTCAACGTACGGGTGTTGGGAAAAACCGCAGGTCAACGAAGGGATCGTCCAACCGTGAACACCTCCCCCACCCTCCTGCCCGCCGTCGTCCGCCCGGCCGTGGAAGACCGCCGCTGGCTCTCCTCCGACCACTGCGCGGGCCCGGTGCTCGACCTCCTCGATGCCCTCGGCTGGGCGATTGTCGACACCCCGGAGGCCAACGTCCACGCGACGAGCCCGGACGGCCGTGTCTACGTCGGCTGGCTCCCCGAGGACTCCGCCGCCTGGAAGCGCGACATCGTCTGGCAGGTCCGAGTACAGCCCACTGAAGGCGACTCGTGGGTGCAGGAGTTCGGCCTCTACACCCCCTCCGAGGCCGTTGCTGGATTCCTCGCCGCTCTCATCGCCACCCCCACCCGCTGACCGCGCTATCGACCCAGACCCGGAGGAACCCCGTGGCACACCGCGCCCCGCTCACGAACCACCACGCCGACGGCACTCTCTGCCCGGCGGACCACAAGCACACGAGTTCCGGCAAGCCGCTCCACCCCGACTGCCCCGGCCGCGCGTACACCCAGGCCATCTGCACGTGCGGCGGCTGGGACATGAAGCAGTCCGGCAAGGGCTACGTCAACGAGAGCCGCAAGCGGCACCTCGCCAGCCACACCCAGGGGCCAAAGGTCCTTCGCGACTTGCTGCATCTCGACGCGTCCTGACGCTCACTCACCAGACCAGCCATGCCGTTCCGCACCGCTCTCGGAGGACCTCGTGCCCAGCTATCTGACCGTCGGCCACCTGCTTCGCCAGCTCCAAGACCTTGACCCCAGCCTGCCGATCCGCCTTGCCATCAACCCGGACTTCCCCTTCACCCACTACCTCGGGGCGGAGGTCGTCGTCCGGGACGGCAAGGCGTTCATCGCCGACGACGGCCAGGAGGACTACCTCCCGGCGACGGTCAGCGATGCCCTCGCCTGGGCCTGACCCCTCCCGCCGACAAACTCCCCGGAGGCTCCTATCCCGTCGCGATCCCGCCTTTCGCAGGCCCTTCCCCTGCACAGCCTGGCCATACACCCCATGCCGAGCGCCGCGCGCGGCGCGCTGGTCCAGCGCGTCTCCGCCCTGCCCGACGGGCCGCTCGATGTCACCTGGCTCGCCGTAGAAGCCCCGAGACTCCCCCTTGGCCGCATTCGCCTTCACTGGGAGCCCGCCTCCCTCGCAGGGTGGGACGTCACCGCCCACCTGGGCCTGGCCACCACCGAGGTGCACCTGGCCTCGTGGCCTGCTGCCCCGGACGACTGGCCGCGCCTGGTCCGCCCGACCCTCCACGAGGTGCTTGGCCTCTGCGCCGCCCTCGCGGTCGCGACCGCCGCCCTCGACCTGTCGAACCGCCTCGCCCACGTCTGACCGAACCGCAGAAGGCCGCCCCGCGCCGATCAGGCAGGGGCGGCCTTGCCGTACGCCCAGCCGCATGTTGCGTACGCTCATCACCGACGAACGAGGAGGACACGATGGCCGACGACCAGCAGCTCTGGGGGTACCCCGAGGTCGCCGCCCACCTGGGCATCAGCGTTGGGGCTGCCCGTAACCGCAGGAGTCGGGGCAGCCTCCCCCCGCCTGACGACACCACCGTGCCGGACCGGCCACGGTGGAGACCCGCCACGTTCCAGGGCTGGAAGCCGGTCGGCCGGGGATTCCGCAGCGACCTGCACAGCCCCGCCTCGCACGGGATCATGCCATCCGGCTGACCGGCGCTCCTGCCCGCCCGTAGGCTGCGGCCATGACGTCCGATTCGCCGATGCCCTCCCCACCGTTCCCTTCCCCTGACAACGCTGCGCTCCGGGTGGTCGTCGGCAACGCCCTCACATCAGTCCGCGACGGCGAAGCCTCGGTAGAGGACGCGATCCTCCACGCCGCCGTCCACGCCTGGTACGAGGGGCACATCCAGGGCGAGGACGAGTGCCCCGGCTGCGACTTCCGAGGCGGACTGCCGAAGAACGCGAACCGCAGCTAACCATCGCGCAACGCCGAGGAGCGCCACCGACGTTTCGGTGGCGCTCCTCGGCGTTTGTACTCCGCTCGACTAATCCAGGTAGGTGCCGGCGAAGGCCCCGTCGAAGCCGAGCGCGGCGAGTCCCTGCTCGACGCTGGGGTAGGTCGTCCCGTCCGGGATGGCGATCAAGGCGTCGAAGTCGGCGCGGCTGATCTCGGGTTCGAGCCACTGGTTGCTGCAGCGGCAGCAGACCCAGACGTTTCGGCCGTGGTTGATGAGCAGCCAGTCGCGCCGGGCACGGCAGGCCGTGCACATCACCGGGATCCCGCGGAGGGCCAGTTGACGCGGGTGGCTGAGGCAGCGGGTCGCGCCGGGGCCGCTGGGCGGCTGCGTCTCGTACTCGAGTTGCAGCAGGGGATCGGTGCCGGCGGGGAGGACGGGCAGCATCGGTTTCGGCTCTGTGGGGCGGTCGGTGGTTCTGAGCACGAGCGTCATCTCCCGGTCGAGGTGCTTCTGTTTCCATCCGTAACAGCCGGTGGAGCTGGTTGTCCAGGGGTTTCTCGAAGGCCGGCGGCCCGGTCAACCGGCCCGCCGGACCCTCGTCAGCGGCGCGGTGGGCGGTTGCGCGGGTCGGAGGCGGCGGGACGGGCTGCTGCCGTGGGTGCCGTCCGGTTGTTGGTGCGATTGGTCGAGGCTTTCGGCTGGCTGGTGCCGGCCTGCGGGCGGCGCGTCGCTTCACCCGGGTGGGCGGGAAGCTGGGCGAGACGGCGCAGTCGCCAGACCAACACGTCGTTCACATCGTCGGCCGTGTCGAGTTCGCGCATGTCGATGGCCTGCTGGAGAAGAGTCTTGGGGTCGTGGCCTGCTTGCTCGACCTGGGCAAGCGTGGCGGTCAGGGCATCGGTCGTCGGGGACGTGTTATCTGCTCGCATCGCCGCTTGGGGCAGTGCTGCGTGGATGGTGGCCTGGTGGGTGCGGCGTTCGGCTTCTGGCAGAGCGCGGCCTTGGTCGCGCAGTGCCTGCATGGGCGTGGCAGCGGCCTGGCGGTAGGCGGCTCGCAGATGCTCAGCGGTCTGTCGGGAGGCATGGGCCTGCTGGGCATGGCCACGCGCGGAATGCCAGCGGGCGGCAGCCAGCGTGACCAGGACGAGAGTGGAGAGGAGCATGGCGGTGGTGCCGCCGTCCTCGCCACGGCCGAGGGCGCTGCCGGCCTGGATGATGCCCCGGGCCGCCGAGCGGATCGCCCGGGTGTCGGCACGCTCCGCTCGGACGTGGCTGCGGGTGGCACGCTCGAAGGAGCGGGCGGCAGCACCCAGCTCGGCGCGGGTGGCGGCCGGGGAGGTCTGTGTCACCGCATCCAGGAGTTCACCGATCCCTACCAGTTGAGCTGCGGCTTCGTCGTCGTCGCTGTCGAGCAGGATGGCGGCACGTTCGACGATGCCGGTGGCGTTGCGTCGTTCCCGGGCGGGCGGGGACCAGTCCGGTCGGCCGTCGGTCGCCGCCGGGTGCGTCATCTGGGCAGCGGCGCCATCGGCCAGGCGGCGGTGGATCTTGGGGAGTGAGAGGTCAGGGGCCAGCTTGGATCCGGGGTACCAGATCGGTGTGCCCTCGCGGTTGCGGTCGCCGGGAAGTGCGACGTTGTAGCCGATGGCGTCGCCGGACGGGGCATTTCGGATCTTCACACGGAGGCCCGCCTCGCGGAGCCTGGTGAAGAACTCCTCTTCGGTGGCCGCTCCAGCGAGGGCTTGGCGGACGGCTTCGCGGAGAGTCTCGCGAGGGGCTTCGGGCCGACCGGTGCGCTCGGCCTTGAAGCGCTCTGCGCTGGTGGGGGACTTGGCTCCGGTGCCGTCGCCGGGCCTGAGCTGCCGCAGGCCCATCTCCTTCTCGATGCGGCGGCATTCGGCCTGGGCCTTCTTGAAGTCGTAGTTCATCCTCGGACGGCGCAGGTCGCCTCGGACCATGGTGGCCAGGATGTGGATGTGGTCGTCGGCGTGCCGTACGGCGACCCAGCGGCAGCCGTCAGGATCGCCTTCAGGGGCGAGGTTGACGGCGTGGACCAGGCGGCGGGCGACGGTGTTCCACTCGGCGTCGGTCAGGTGTCGGTCGCCGGGGTCGGTGCGGACCGAGCAGTGCCAGACGTGCTGGGCCGGTGCCGTGGTGCCGGCCTGCTTGACCCGCAGGTCCAGCGCTGCGGACAGGCGGGCGAGGGTGATCTTAGGGTCGGGGTCGGGGCTGGTGTCTCGTCCGGGGTCGGGGGCGAAGCCGTCCCAGCTCCCGACGAGGTGCGCGTCGGTGTGCTCGTCGCGTTTGCCAGGGCCGTACAGGTAGACGAGCAAGCCGTGGGTTCGTGAGCCGCGCCGGATCTTGGGGACCATCAGAGTCGCTTCTTCACCAGGGTGTCGGCCGCGTCGTCGATGCGGAACAGGATTCGCGTCAGGGTTGTGAGGGCGTGTTCGAGTTCGCCGGGTCGGGGCTGCCCTCCGGCGTTGTGGACGTAGGCGATCTGGTTGATGTTGTTGCCGACCCGGGAGAGGGCGGTGCGCAGGGCGGCCAGCTCGTCGATGGCGGTGTCGAGTTGTTCGTTGGTGTGCAAGGTGGTGGAACCGCGGGCGGCGGCGAGGCCGGCGGCGGCGAGGAATCGCGCGACGGTGACGCTGCGCTGCGCTGCGGCGGCGACGATTTCGGCTTTCTCTGTGTCGGAGAGGCGGGTGGTCGTCTTACGGGTGCGCTCGGTCGGGTTGCGGCTGCGACGGCGCGGCTTGCGGTCGGGGAAAGGCGACGCGCTCGGGCTCGGCTGCTCGCGGTCGCTGTGGCGGTCTGCTTCTCCCCCCGCGCCCGGCACCCCCTGGTGCCGGGTGTCCGGCTGGTCCCCGTGCGCCCTCGCTCGGGGACCAGCCGGACTTCCCCCGCCCTCCTGGGCGGGGGCAAGTGCGTACGACGGGCCGTAGGACCGTCGTACGCGACAACTTGCTCCGCCAGGAGCCGTCGTGGGGTCACGCTGCTGTCCGACGGTGGTAACCACCGGGTCGTTGGCGGTCACCGGCTCGTCTCCGGGTTTTCCTGCCGGATTTCGCGGACGAGTTCCTCGATCCAGTCCATGGCCAGGACCGGGTGGTGGAGGGTCCAGGGGCGACTCTCCCGGGTTCGTTGCACGGTCCAGGTGTTGTCGGGGCCGGATTGTGCGCGGTGGAGGTGGCCGCGCTGGTGCAGGACGGTCAGCCAGGAGTTGACCTCGGTGGGTGTGGCCGGGTGGGTGCGCATGCGTTGCTCTCCGCTTCGCTTCGGAAGGATGTGGGGCGCGTGTCCGGGGGCGGGTGACCGGTCGGGGTGTCCGGCTCGGTCACCCGCCTCGTGCTGTCCTGTCACCTCCGGCCGGAGGTGACCGGCTGTCCGTGCTGGGCTCGGAGCTGGGCCATCAGGGCGGTCAGGGTGTCGCTGGACAGCGGTATCTGCTGACCTCGGATCGCCTGGGCGACCACCTTGCGGGTCAGCTTGTCCTCGGCCCTGACCGCTGACCGGGCGATCTTCAGCAGCTCCTCGGTGTCCGGGTCACTCCGCCGGTCACTGGCTGTCCGGGTGTCCCGGTCAGTGACCTGCGGCGGAGTGACCGGCCGGTCGGTGTCCCGCGCGTGGCTGTCCTGGTGGCCGGTGACCGGCTCGGTGACGATGGCGCGGTCAGTGACCGGCGGCGCGGTGTCCGGCTGTCCGGGCAGGTCAGGGGCCTCGTGCGGCTGTTCGCGGTCACCGGTGACCGGGCTGCTGTCCGCCGAGGCGGTGTCCCCGGTCAGTGACCGAGGACTCGGGGCCTGCTTGTTCAGGGACGGTCGGGGCCGGTCGGTCAGGGCATTGACCGGCTGTCCGGCGCTGACCTGACCGGCCTGCGGCTGTTGCTGACCGACCCGGTCAGTCCGGGTGACCGCGATGCCCTCGGGCCGGTCAAGCTGACCGAGGTGACTGGCCTGACCGAGGTCCTCCCGGTCACTGCCCTTGACCGGGCCTCGGGCGATCAGGATGTAGAGGTGGACTGCTCCAGCCAGTGCGAGGGGGGCGATGGTGGACAGCACGGCGACCACCGTGTCCCCGAGTCGGAGGCCGGTGCCGGCGACCGCTTCGTCGTTGAGCCGGACCGCGTGGAGGGCGTTGGCCCAGATGCTGGCGGCGGTGGCCGTGCCGAAGAGGGCCCAGACGTAGAGGCGGGCGCGCAGAGGCGCGTCGCGGAGGACCAGGAGTGCCCGGATGCCGTAGGCAATGAAGCCGTCGATCACCAGGGGGAAGAGGTAGGTCAGGAAACCGCGGACGTGAATGGCGACGGCCATCTGCTGGAGGGCGTCGTACGACAGGGCGCACCCTGCGCCGCCCAGGGCGATGACCACCGCGCGGTCCCAGCCGGTGATGTGCGCCGTCCTCGGCGCGCTCGCGGTGCTCATGCCGCCGTCCCGAAGTCGTCGCGGCCCAGGCGCTCGCCGTCGGACTCGGGGGGCGGGGTGGTCTTCGTGGTCTGCTCCAGGTCTCGGTTGCGCAGGGCGCGGCGGGTCTCGCGGTAGAGCTTCTGGGCGTGCTCCTCGGTGATCTTCAGGAGCCAGGCCAGGCGCTGCTCGGTCACCCCGTGGCGGTAGGCGGCGTGGACGACCGCACGGCGCTCGGCCTTGGTGAGGTGGACGTCCCGCCCGGCGACGGTGGCGTTGACGCGGCTGTAGTCGAGGCGGTTGGCGAGCTTCTCGTGCAGCGGCCCGCGCTCCTCCTCGGTCAGTCCGCCCCGGATGCCGTCGGTGTCGCCGCTTTCCAGGGCGGCATCCAGGCAGGTGCGGCGGACCGGGCACTGGCCGCACAGCGACTTCGCGGCGGTGATCTTGTCGGTCTCGTCGGGCTCCGGGAAGAAGATTTCGGGGTCCACCGGGTTGTACTCGGTGCTCTGGCAGACGGCCTGGTCCTGCCAGGTCTGGTCGCCGAGCGACCGGTGGCGGGCAGGGCTGATCGTCGTCGTGGTCATGCGGGTTGCTCCGATCGCTCTCCGCGCGCAGGGGCGTCGGCGGAGAGGTGCGCTGGGTCGGGAGGTGCATGGGGCGGCGCGCTGAGGGCGCGGCCCGGCGTGGCGGCCTGCGGCGAGTCAGGCTGCGGCGCGGTGGCGTCTGCGGTCGACCGGTTCGAACTCGACGCGCGTGGTCATCTGCGCGAGGCGGGAGGCGATGCGGTCACCGACGTAGGCCCGGAGGTCCTTGATCGCCAGGTTGGTGGTGATCAAGGTCGGGAGTTCGTAGTTGTACCGGCGGTTGATGAGCCGGTACGTCACTTCCTCGACCCACTCGCTGGCCTTGGCCGCGCCGAGGTCGTCGATGATCAGGAGCGGGCAGCGGCTGACGGCCGCCAGCTCCCGTTCGCTGTCGACCCCGGGCCGGGGTCGCAGGTCGGCGTAAAGGTCGGCGGCGGTGGTCGCGCGCCAGCGCACGCCGACTCCGCTCTGCACCAGTCGCCGGACCGCCCCGTACGCCTGGTGCGTCTTGCCCGCGCCGACGACTCCGGCCATCAGCAGGCTGGGGCCGGTGGTGACCTGCCGCCTCGCCCCCACGCTGGGGGCGACGGCTGCCTCGGCGACGTCACGGGCCCAGGCCAGGACTTGGGGGTGGTCGGCGACAGCGGCCTGGTAGCGCGGGGGCATCCCCGCCAGCAGGGCATCCAGCGCGGAGAAGGGCTCGGGCTCGTCGACCACGGCGGCGACGGCAGCCGGGTCGATGTTGCGGGCGGCCAGGATCCGGGCCATCCGGTCCAGGGTGCCCTCGCTGCCGAGGGTCTGCGGTTCGCGGGTACGGGTGCGCATCACAGCTCCTCGGCGTAGGCGGCGGCAGCGTTGGCCGGGTTGGTCCACGCCTGGTGAGCGGGCACGTTAGGCCGGATTCCCGGCCGCGCCAAACCGCCGGATCGTGCGTTCATGGCCTCGTTGACCATGCTCGTCAGCACGCTCGGGTGCTTGGGGTTGGCCGCGAAGTTCTGCAGCCCGGCCCGGATGTGCTCCGGGGCGATGCCCTCGCCCAGGAGCTTCTTCGCGATCCGCCCGAGGTGTCCGATCACGTCGCTGGGCGGACGCTCGTCGCAGGCAGCGACGTACTCGCCGACGAGTTGGTTGGCCGAGACGGTGGCTGCGGGCGCTGTGCGCCCCGTAGGGATAGAAGATCCAGGATCCAAGATCCTAGATCCAGGCGCCGAGCCCTCTCCGAGGTTTCGGGGAAGGTTCGGAGAGCCCTCGGCGAATGCCGCCTGACCTGCGCTTTTCGAGTCAGGGAGGCTAGGGGTGCCGACCATGCCCTCGAAGGCGTCCTGCTGAGCGGCGGGAGCCTGGTCGGTGTGGCCGCGAGGTGTCCCGGCGGGCTGCGCGGGCAGATCGAGGGCTCGGGGAGCGTTCGGCGAAACCTCGGCGAGCCCTCGGGTAGGGGTGGGCGACTCCTCGATCCGGTTCGTGCAGGTCCCCCTGCAGGGGCCGCACCGGTCGGCACCGTGGTGCTGCGGGCAGGGGGGCAGGCGGGACTGGCTCGGCTTGTCGATCTTCTGGTGCGCGGACCAGGTCACGATGTGGAGGTAGCGGCGGCCGTCGCAGCCGGTGTACCGGCAGATCAGTCCGGCGGTCGCGAGCTGGTGGAGGTCGTCCTCGACGTGGACCGAGGTGTGCTCGGCGCGCAGCGGCCAGAGCAGCCCGGCGATGATCGCGGCGTTGTCCCGGTGGCGACCGTGGTCGTCGGCTTGGGTGAGCAGGCCGAAGAAGGTGCGCTCTGCCTCGACGCTCACTTCGGCGAGCGACTCGGAGACGAATGCCTCCGGCTTGATGGTTCGTATCCGCGCCATGTCAGCGGCCCCGACCGGCGGCGACCAGGTCGCTGCGGGTGAGGGTCGCGGCGGCGATGTCGAAGGTGTGCGGCCGAGTCCAGTCCGCCTCCGGCCAGACCCGCAGGATCCAGCGGGCTGCGACCCTGGTGGTCGTCCGCCCCAGCTCCAGGGTCTCCCCGGCATCGCCCTTGACGATGGCGTGCGGGTGGGGCCACGCCTCCTTCGGGTCGTTGAGGCTGACCCGGACGGTGGCCGCGCCCGGGATCATGTCGGCGAGCTGGGCGGCGAGGCGGTGCTGGCGGTCGGTGTCCGGGCAGGCCGGGGTTCCGCTCGGCATGGCGAGCATGCGATACTCCGTTGTTCGTAGGAGTGCGGTGCGGCGGTTTTCGTGCAAGAAGCCCCGCCGCCCGCGTGATGTGAATTGGCGCCCCTCGGGGTGCCGGCCCGGCGCTTGGGAGTTGGTAGCTCCCGGGCGCCGGTTTGCTTTGCTGCGCTACTTCACGGACCGTGCGCGCGCATTCGCACCACCCCCTCCTCCCTGCCTTCCACCTGCTCGTTCCGCCCCTCCCCGGGCCGCTGCCCAGCGGGGGACGACGAACATACGTAGACACCCGCGGACAAGTCCATCCCTGGCCCTAACCCGTCGCATAGGGCTGGCGACGGCCGGTATCGGGGAAGGTGCTCCCTCGATCGGCCGACAACAACTGGGTACCGAATGCGATGGGGCGTTGCGCTAGTCGCCACGGCAACGCAACATGCATGAAGGTCCTCCAGGGGCTGGCACACTTGAGGATCGGGGCCCGATCAACAGGTGCGATACAGGAACGTACGTTAGTTTTGCGGATGTATCAAGCCTGGATTACAGTTGTCCCAGACGCCGCCCCGACCAGCCCCACCGCCACGCTGCAGGAGTTCATGTGCCCCCACGTCAGTTCGACGGCACTCGCGTGCGCGCTGTCCGGCGGGGCAAAGACCTTGGCCAGAAGGAGTTGGCCGCCGAGGTAGGCGTCAGCGGCCCCACCGTCGCGCGATGGGAGAGCGGACAGGACTTCCCCAAGGGTGAGAAGCTCCCAGCGATTGCAGCGGCGCTGAGTCAGCCGCTCGACGCTCTCTTTCCCCATGACGGCCCGCCGGACCTGCAGCTCCTGCGGTGCGACGCCGGCCTCAGCGTGGCGCAAGCCGCTGCGATCCTCGGCACGAGCCGCGTGCCAGTGAGCAACGCCGAATCCGGTCGGCGCAGGCTCAGCGATGCCTACGTGCAGCCCCTCGCAGAGGCGTACGGGGTGACCGAAGCGGAATTGCTGGTCGCCCAGGACTACTCGTTCGGCCTTCGCCCCAGAACCTCGCGTGACGATCAGGCATCCGCACCCCGCACGATCGGCGAGAAGATCAACTATCTCCTGCAGCACGGGTACGTGGGCCAGGAGGCACCTTCTGACGAGGAAATCGCGCGGGTCGTCAATCGTCACGCAGGCGTGACAGCCGTCACAACTGACGACATCGTCGCCCTTCGGACGGGCGTCACCACCGAGGCTTCCGACGTAGTGCGTGCCGGCCTCGCCGAGGCGCTCCAGGTCGACGCGGCCCTCTTCCAAGACGATGCCGAGGTCAACCCTGCGGCCCGCGAACTCCTGGAGGCGATCCGCTTCCTCGGCTCGATTCACCGAGGACAGATCCTCGGTCTGGCTGCCCGCGGCAACAGCGCGGGTCTGTCGGCCGAGATGATGGCCACCATCAACCACCTCGTCGGGGAACTGAAGCACAAGCTGCCAGAGGTGCCGGACGGGGAGTGACTCCGTTGGCAAGCGAGCCGGAGCGAGCGCTTCCACCGCCGGGCTAGTGCAGACAACAGCGAAGGGACCTTGGCGCTGCCCCATGATGGGGCAGCGCCAAGGTCCCTTCGCTTTTCATGAGCTAGGAGCTTCAGGCCGAAGGCGGATGTCGCTCGCGCCTGGTCGGACAGTCCCGCGCTCGGCGCCGGGCTAGGACGCGGTGAGGTCCACGCCGAGCAGCTCGGAGAGAGCGGCCACCGTCTGCTTCGGATCCTGATTGTGGACCCCCGCAAGGCCGAGCTGCTCTGCTGCCTGAACGTACGCTTCGGTGTCATCAACGAAGATGCACTGCTCGGCCGGCAGGTCCATGAGCTTGAGCGTGATCTCGAAGAGGCTCGGGTCAGGCTTGCGCATCAGGTGCTGCTCAGAAATCACCACGACGTCGTACAGCCGCTCAAGCTCGAAGCCGTCGTACAGGTCCCACGGGGCCAGCCCCACGCTGTTCGACAGGATGCCCACCTTGATCCCGGCTCGCCTCGCCGCCGCAGCCGCATTGATCAGCAGCGGCTCAGGGCGAAGGTCACCGAAGATGCGACCCATGAGGTTGTCGGGGGACACACCCAGCATCTTCCCGGCGAAGTCGTTCCACTCAGTTTGAGAAACCGCTCCGCGCTCAAGGTCGCTGGTGATCCGGACGCCTTCGTCGTCCTTGTACAGGGCCGTGAGGCAGGCGCCCTGCGGGAGACCCTCGCGCTGCTCGAAGGCGAGCACGGCAGGCAGCAGGGGGGTGGTGAGCACGCCTCCGAAATCGAGGATGAGACCAGTGCGGTTGGACATGCGGGAACTCCATTGCTGATTTCGGACGCCCATCCAGACCGGACAGCGTCGCGGACTCGGCTGTATATGGTGACGACAGCACTGTGCGTCACCAGGCCAGAATCCATTCATCACTTAGTGGGCGGAGCAGGGCCTATCAGTCCGCTCAACCCACGTTACCAGGCCAGTTCGTACAGTCGAAGGTGCCGAATCTCACTCACAAGCCCGCCTTCCAAGATCAATATGCCGCCTGCCCCGAGTCCCAGACAGGCAGTTTATTGCTGCTATTGATCCACTTCGGATTCCGCTCTTGCGGAGTGCCGGAGAAGCCCCTGTGCTTGATCCGTCGTGATGTGCGAGTAAGTGGTGCTGACTCGCACCAGCCAGGCCGCTTCGCTGTCGGTGTCAACGAACGGCTTATCTCGCAGCGGCGCAGCAACATGCGGAAGGACTGGTGTGGTGTCAGCAGCCAAAAGTGCTGCCTTGATCCAATAAGCTTCCGCAGCCGGCTCAGGGTCAGAGTGCGAAGCAGTAATGTCCTCTGCGGCGAACATCAAGCCTCGTGGCGCATAGTGGCGCAGCTTCTCGCAAGCGTCAGCAATATCCTGAGTCCATCGGTCTAGGCGGACGTCGATGGGGACGCGTATATGCATGAGTTCCGCAATGCGCCGTCCCGGCGGGTACAGGCTCGTCCCGGGGAAAGCCTGAACCAGGTCAAACCAGAGCGGATAAGTCCTGTAGAGGGTTTGCCACGTCTTCCACCGGGCTACTGCAGCACGGGTGGTGGGAATACTCGCCCCTGCGGCAACGATCAGGAAGAGCAGGTCCATCCATATCGATGTGACATCTACAAGGAACTGAACCGTGGAAGAGCTTAGGGGGAAGGCCACCGCAACCCAAAGGATGGTGATACGGGCGACTGTATGAGCCAGCCCCATCCACATAGAAATACCCATCAAACCCAGCCCGACGCGCATGCTTGTGCTCTCGGCCTGTCGCGCCGCCCTCGTCCACTGGTAGCCGCAGACTGCGGTCGTGATGAGCGGAAAGAAGTAGAAGACGGTCATGTAGACCGCAACTCCCCATTCTCCCGCATGGTCGATGAGGAAATTTTGGCTTGGTCTGTCGCGATCCACCACGGTGAAGAACAGGATCGTAAGCAGAATGACGCCTATTGCCCCCGCCCTATATGATGCGCGGGCAATCCAGCGTGAGACCGCGACGTGCCGAGGCACGATCGCCTCCGTGCTCTTTCCGTAGCTGGTGGCGACGTATGTCAGGGCTGCCATGATCGCTGCGGTACTGGCAAAGTGCCTGAGTAGGGCGCTCAGGTCCACCACTGGAATACGGTCGACCGCATCCATCGCCGCTGGCGTGTAGAGACACAGGGCGACGGCAAAACCCGCGTAGCCGCCCCAGAGAGCCCTGCGGTGAGAGTCGCCATACCGAACCGCAGGAAATCGCCAGATGGCGATAACGGTCATGACTGCCGCAGTCAGGTATTGAAAGTATTCGAACACGGAACCAGTGGATCTCTGCGCGGGCTGCATTTTGTCGACCCGCAAGGTCGGTTGAGTGCAGACTTGACTGCCAGTAAGGGGACTACAGGGCGCGGCGGAAGTCCCTAGGCCGGAAATGCGTCTAGGTGCTCGCCAAGCGCTCGCGGCTACACTCGACGCCGCGGAGGAGCAACAGGGTGAGCAAGCGAATTTTCTAGAAGGCTTACCATGTCGTCTCCTGTGGCCGACTGACGGCGCGCCAATCGCTTTATCAACGAGGCCGACAGCTCGGCTTGCTTTTCCTCGGGGCTGTCGAAATCGACTCGCCCCTGGACCAGAGTCGACGGGAAACGTCGAATGACTTCCTGGCGAATTCGTTCAGGCACGTATCGCTCGATCTCGGCAGCCGTCAAGCAGGTCCCGTGGTCCAACCATTCATGCACGAGCTCATGGAGAATGATGTGCTCGGTTTGGTTTCGACTCGACCGGCGACGATAGAGAATGATCGTAAAATCCGGCGCTTTGACCCGAAGGCCGCACGCTGCGCCGAGACCTCCGTCGGGGTCGTCCAGTGGTACGAGCCGAATCTGGCGACCCAGCAGGACTTCCATATTCCGCACCAGAGCCTCAACGCTGAAAGGGGTGGGGATAGGGAGGCCCGCGAGCAGTCTCTCGCATTCCTTCACAAAGGCGCGCTGTGAAGGGCCTCGACGCCAACGCATAGTCGCTCCCTAGAGATTCCGCCGATATTCGCCGCCAGCTCAATCCCGATACTCGTACGCGAGGCGCTGGTAGCCAGGAGCTTGCGCTTTGGGTGCGTGGTGGTCGGCCAGCGCACCCGTCTGCGCCTAACCCTACAAGCAGGAAACCGTGATCCACATGGGGGGACTGTGTAGCGAAGGTCACCTAAGTGCGATAGGCCACAAACTGGGCACCAAGATCGAAATTGGAGGACGCCCCCTAATTGATCTTTGAATGCCTCTGCGGTGAGACCGGACCACTCTGTCTTGTCAGGTCCATTTCGACCGCCGTCTTGTCAGGTCCATTTCGATCGCTGCGGGGGCCTCCAACGACGCGGAAAGAAGAGTGGCTTAGCGAACTGCCTTCCCTCTTAAATCCCGGACCCGAAAAGCCACTTCACGGAAAGGGCCCCGAGTGGCGGCGTCGGGGCTCTCCCTGATGTTGGGTCAGGAGCCGCCGTGGTCCGCTCGGCGTGAGGGGCCCTGCCGGACTACTGGGCGAGGAGGCTCTCGGCTCGCGCGAGATCCTCTGGGGTGTCCACTGCCACGCCTTCGTCAAGGACGGGAATCATCCTTACGGAGTGGCCGTGTTCGACGAAACGGAGCATCTCCACTCCCTCGGCGCGCTCCAGGGGCCCCTGCTGGAGCTGCCGGAAGCGCTGGAGAGCGGGGCCGGTGAAGCCGTAGAGGCCCAACTGGCGGAGGTACTTCGGTCGGTCGCCCTTCGGGTAGGGGATGGGCTGGCGCGAGAACATCAGGGCCTCGCCCCGGGCCGCGATGACGACCTTGACGACGTTGTGGTCCAGGACGGCCCCGACGTCGACCAGCTCGGTGTAGGCGTTCACCGCGAGCGTGCCCGGCGGCAGGTGCTCCAGGGCCCCGGCGACGGCGTCGATGGCGGTCGGCGAGATGAACGGCTCGTCGCCCTGGACGTTGATGTACGCCTCGGCTTGCAGGCGCTGGGCGACCTCCGCGACGCGATCGGTGCCGGTGAGGTGCTCTCCGGTCCGGATGTACTCGATGCCCAGTTGGCGACAGGCGGCTTCGATGCGTTCGTCGTCGGTCGCCACGACGGCTCCGTCGAGACGTTTGGCTTCCAGGCAGCGCTGGTGGACGTGCCAGAGCAGCGGCTTGCCCCCGAGGAGCGCCAGTGGTTTGCCGGGGAAGCGCGAGGCCCCCCAGCGGCAGGGTATGACGGCGATGTGCCGGCGCGGTGTGGTGCCGGTCGGCTGGGCTGTGGTGGCGGCCACGGTGTCCTCCTGATGGTCGAGTAGGGGCGGGCCTTCAGGTGAGCAGGGCGAGCTTGGAGCGGACGGTGGGAGAAGCGGCGCTCGTGAACGGTCGCCATTCGTAACCGTCGACCTCTTCTTCTTGGAGGGTCACCGCGTGTTCTGCGCCGAGGAGGAAGCCCCAGCGGAAGTCCACGTGTTGGTGGGCCGGTTCGTCTTTCGAGGGGTTCGCGTCGATGGCGTGCACGTCGATGTCGAGGGGAACGTCCTCGTAGCCGGAGAGGGGGACGACGGCACTAGGCGGGATGCCGGCCTCCTCGTGCAGTTCGCGCACGGCGGCGTCGCGCAGGTGCCGGTCATCGGGTTCGTTGTGCCCGCCGGGCGCCAGAAGCTTCCCGGATGCCTTGTGCACGATGTGCAGCACGCGCCGGTCGCCGTCGATGAGGATGGCGCTGCAGGTCACGTGGGCGGGGTACGTCTTGCGGCTCGTGGGGTAGTCAGAGGCCGCGAGCGCTGCGAACAGCGGCGCGAGGGAGTCGCGTTCCTCCGGGTGGCGGGCGAGGTACGCCTCGGTGATGGAACGGATGTGGTGGACAGCGGGGGCCACTGCGGGTCACCTTTCGAAGTGGTGGAGCCAGGTTCTGGCGATGCCGTTGCGGTCGGCCGCCGGCATCTCGTGCAGTCCGGGCTGGAAGCGGGTGTGGCTGAGCGCGGCGGTGGCGGCGAGTATCTCGGCCTGCACGAGGTGGATGTACGCGCCGACGGCGGCTCCGTGCACGAAGTTGACGGCACCGCCGTCGGCGAGAACGTAGAAGTAGTGGCCGGTGACCTCGTATCGCGTCAACTGAGGCCCGATGGCGCTTCGTTGGTAGAGGTCATGGAGGCTACCGAGTTCGAGTTCATCCTCGGAGGAGGTCACCGATCCGAGGTACGCGCCGTTGCGCAGGGCGGCGAAGTCTCCCTGTCGCAGGGCGAGATTGCCGGTGGCGCACAGGACGAGTTCCGCGTCGCGTAGGGCCTCGGTGGTGGACGCGCTGGTGTGGAAGCCGAGGGAGTGCGCCTGGACCCGCTTGATCGGATCGCTGTCGTACACGGTGACGCGCAGGTCCTGGGCACGCAGGGTCTGGGCGATGGCCCGGCCGATCTTGCCGAAGCCGATGACGCACGCGTTACGACTCGTGAGGATGTCCCCGCGGGCACGGACGAGGGCGTCGGTGGAGAACACGATCGACCGGCCGACGAGGTGGTCTTCGCAGTCCTTGAGCGGGGAGCGGGCCACGGACACTACCGCGCACGGCAGGGAGTCGAGCGCCGCATACCGCTGGTGCCCGTTCTCGGTGTCCTCGACGACGCCGAGGATACGGCCGGAGAACTTGCTCGCGAGGGTGTCGAGGCTCGCCGCGAAGTAGCCGCCGATGTCCACCAGGACGACGTCCCGGCCGCCCGCCGTGTCCTCCAGGTAGTCCAGGGCCTGGGTCTCGTCGGCGAACCGTTCCCGAGTGAGGTCATGGACCGGGAAGGTGCGGCGGACGGCGTCGAGGGTCGGCTGGTGGATAGACCGGGGCTTGGGCAGCACGGCGCCGACCGTGGACACTGCGGCCATAGCCCGCAGGAATGCCGGCCTTTCCGGGAGCAGGTGCGTGATGACCAGGGTCGTGATCGCCTCGCCCGCGGCGAACTGCGCGGTGATCTGCCGGAAGAAGGCGTCCAGCCGCGCTCGCTCAGGACTTTCCATTACCTCTCCTCTCGGACGCCGGGTCGCGGGGTTACGCGGCTCGGCTGTAGTTGGGGAGCTGTGCGGCCAAGGCCTGCATGTGAGCGCGCAGCCCGTTGTGGAGGTCGACTCGCGGCTGCCAGCCGAGGACCTCTCGGGCACGGCTGGGGTCGGCGCGGGTGAGGAGAACGTCACCGTTGCGCGCGCGGTCCTGCTGGAGCTGGATGTCGCGGCCGGTGAGGCTGGTGGCGATGTTGATCACCTCCAGCAGCGAGGCGTTCGACCCGCCGCCCACATTGATGGCACCGTTCGCGGTCGGTACGACGGCAGCGGCGATCGTGGCGGCGACCACGTCGTCTATGTAGGTGAAGTCGCGTCGCTGATGGCCGTCTCCGTACAGGCGGAGCGGCTGACCGGTCAGGGCGGCTTGCAGGGCGCGGTGGGTGAACATGTCGGCGCGCTGGCGGGGGCCGTAGACGGTGAAGTACCGCAGGGCAACGACGCTGGGGCCGATGGGACGCTCGGCATAGGCGAGGCAGAGCTGTTCCTCGGCCAGTTTGGTCACGGCGTACGGGGAGGCGGGCTTCGGACGGTCGGCCTCGACGCTCGCGCCGCCGTCGGTCGGACCGTAGACGCTGGAGGAGGAGGCGACGACCAGTCGCGGGACGCCGATGCGGGTGCAGGCTTCCAGGACGCGGTGGGTAGCCAGCACGTTGGACGCGAGGTAGTCGCCGAACTGCGGGCCCCAGGAAGGTCGTACGCCGGGAATTCCGGCGAGGTGGAAGACCGCGTCCGCGTCGATCAGGAGGGGGTCGATCGCGCAGTGGAGGAGGTCGGCGGTGACGTGGTGGTATCCGGGGAGTCCCCGCAGGTCGGCGAGGTTGGCGGCGGCCGTGGGGTCGGTGGACGGGTCGCGGCGGTCGACGCCGATCACGGTGGTGCCGGCCTGGATGAGGGCGTGTGCGAGGTGGGAGCCGATGAATCCGGCGGAGCCGGTCACCACGGCCCGACGGGGTGCGGTGGTGGTCGAGGGCTGCTCGTGCTGCGACACGGGAATCTCCAGAGAGGTGTGGTCGAAGAGGGCGAAGGTCAGGTGAGCCGGGACAGCACGGTCCGGCCGTGCGCGCTCAGGGAGGGGTCGTTCTCCTTGTGGCCCTTGACCAGGGCGGTGGCCGCCTCGATGGCGCCGAAGGACTCCAGGAGGCGGCGTTCGGAGCCGTTCAGCGGGCGGCCGTAGCCGTCGAAGAAGGCGGTCCGGAGGTGGGGCGCGGCCTGCCAGCGCCGGAATTCGAGCCGGGCGAAGTCGCGGATGCGCGCGTCGCGTCGCATGTGTTCGAAGTCGTAGATGCCGAAGGCGTCGCCGACCAGCCAGTTGCGCGGCTGGTAATCGAGGTGGCAGACCGCGCTGTCCATGAGGCTGTTGTCCAGGATGGCCGCGTGGTGGTTCAGCAGGTTCCGCTCGACCGTGCTGATCAGGTCGGCGCGACCCGCCTGATCGATCCAGCCCTGGAGACGCTGTGCCAGCATGGCACCGACGGCGCCGCCCTGGGGCATGGAGGTGGCCCGGTGGAGCGCGCCGAGGACGTGGCCGGCCTCGTGATGGGCCAGCTCCTCCTCGGGTGAGCCCGGTGCCACGGTGTCCGCCCGATCGCCCGCGAGCGCCGTCAGCAGGAGCGTGCGGCTGGCGTCGTATCGGCCGACCAGCGTCGGGGCGTGGCCGCTCAGGTGGGTTCCCCATGTTCGGTAGGCGTGAAGCTCCCGCGCATACCGGTCCTGCTCGGCGTGCTGCTTGGCGACGAAGTGCCGCCCACCGGCGTCGACTACCCGCACCACCCGGGGAGGAAGCAGTGGGTCCGGCACGATCTCCACCACTCCGAGGAGGTCGTGCGCCAACTGGATCCGCGGGTCGTCTGCCACCGTGGTCACGAGGAAGCCTCCGGCGCGAGGTGTGTGGTGTCGTTGTGCCGGTCGAGCATCCAGCGGGTCTGTCCGAGCCGGTTGTGGTGCTCCTGCCAACGGGTGATGGAAGCGTGGTTGACCGTGAAACCCGCGGGAGAACCGATCGGGATGTCCAGCAGCAGCGTGTGGGCGGTGATCACGATCTCGCCGTGAGCCGCGAAGAGGACGCGCTGCCCCCGGTGCTGGTCGATGATGTCGCGCAAGGAACTGCCGGCGCGTTCCAGGTAGCCGTTCCAGGTGTCGGAGGCAGCGGCCCACTGCTGGTCCGGGTGAGCGTGGGGGCCGCCGTCTGCTGCGGTCTTCACGGCGGTCCAGGGCTGGCCGTCGGCGTCGCCGTGAACGGGTCCGTCAAGGCGTTCGTCGGTGGACATGGGTATTCGCAGTGCCTGGGCGATGATCTCGCCGGTCTGGATCAACCGGATCCGCGGGCCCGTGTAGACGAGATCGAAGGGCTGCTCCTGGTGCTCGGTGGCCAAGCGGCGTGCCGCCGCCTCGACCTGGGCATACCCGAGGTTGGTCAGTCCGGTGCAGGTGTTCGGGCCCCCGACGAGGCCGTCGGCGTTGCACTGGGCCTGGCCGTGCCGTACGAAGACGAGTTCGGTGGTGATCATGGGGTTCCTCGGAGGTGGGAGCGGAGCGGCCAGCTGTAGCGGTAGCCGTTGCGCCCGACGTACGGGGCGGTCAGCACTGCGTGCAGAGCCAGGAAGTCGTCGAGCCGTTCGCGGCCCGTGGTGCCGAGCCGGGTTCCGTAGCTCCCGGCTGCCGCGTTGTACGCGAGCAGGGCGGCGTTGACGTCGTGGTCAGGGACGGGCCCGTACGTCAGGTGGAGCGTCGCGATGAGCTTGGCGAGGTCGTATCCCATAGGGGCGAGGGACAGGTCGTCGGTGTCGACGGTGACGATGTCCCCGGTGCTGGTGATGATGAAGTTGCGGGGGTTGCTGTCCTTGTAGAAGGCGAACGGCCCCTGGGCGGTCTCTTCCAGCAGGCCGAGCATCGCGTACAAGGCCACCTTGTCCGGGAGATAGCCCTGCTCGTGGCGACGCCGGAGCGCGATCTCCCGGGGGCCGAGGTAGTCGTCGAACGTCGTGCCGTCCTGGAAGCGGTGCGGGATGCCCAGCGATGCGGACTGCAGGTCGCTGGTCCAGGCAGCACCGTGGGCGTGGCCCAGCAGTTCCGCCATGCGCGGGAGGTCCTCGGGGTGAACGGAGCGGCCCTCGACCCGCTCGAACGTCAGGCTGTCCGGTCCGATGGTGTGGAGTGCCGGCTGCCGCAGCGGCTTCGCGTGTTCGTTGATCCACCGGTAGTGGCGCACAGCCCCCGCCGCGCGCTCCGGTGTCGCGTAGTGCTTGGTGAACGACGGGAGCGTCATGGCTAGCGCCCTTCGTTCGGCTGGGCGACGACGAAGGTGATGCGGGACCTGGTGGTCAGCGGCTGGTCCGGAAGGAATTCGTGCAAGGTCGCGGCCAGGGCCCCGGGGTTGCCGTACAGGCCGGGCGCGAGGTCGTACTTGGGGTTGGTGGCCAGGTACTGCGCGGTGTGGTCGTGGCCGCCGAAGGTGAAGGCGTGCTCCTCGTCCAGGACGGCGATCACGTCGAGAGAGGAGGCTGCCAGGTCAGCGAGGTTGCCGCTGTGGGCTGCGGTGTAGAGGCTCTCGTGCGTGTCGGCCTGCGCGTCGAGGCCGGCGGAGGCGACAAGCTGGTCCATCTCCCGGTAGCTGTCGAGGCCCTTGGTGACGAGCACGGCCAGGCCCCCCGGGGCGAGGACTCTGGCGATCTGCGCGATGACGTCCTTGGGCTGCGGCGAGTGGTAGAGGCAGAACGCGGCGACGGCGACGTCGCACGATCCGGCGGGCAGCGGGAGGTCGTGGAAGTCGCTTTCGACGAAGTCCACCGTGCTGTCGGGCAGCTCCTTGGCGCGCTCACGGGCCTGGGCGAGCAGGGAGGAGGCGGCGTCCAGGCCGACGGCGCGCTGCGGCCGGAGCTGCTCGGCAAGGGCCAGGGTGCTCGTGCCGCGACCGCAGCCGATGTCGAGCACCAAGCCGAGCCGGTCCGGCTGCGCGTGGTGGGTCTGCACCAGGCTGACGATCGTCTCGGGCACGGGGTTGCCGGAGGTCTTCGCGCGCATCAGAGCGCTGGTCCGCCCGGCCAGCCGAGCGGCGTGGCCGTAAAGCTCGTGCTGCCGGGCCGGGTCCAGGAACGGGTTGGGCTCGTTCATGCCGCGCCCCCTGTCCGGGAACGCGGGCCGTTCAGGACTGCTCGGCGGCCACCTTCTGCAGCCAGCGACGCGTCTGGCGCCGGTTGGCCAGCAGCACCACGTCGGCCTTCGTGCCGAACTCCTCGATCTTTGCCATCACGCGGGGCCGCATCTTGCGCCGGTACGTGGCGACGTACTTGATCACGCCCCAGTGGATGCGGTTGTGCACCCCATTGCCCTTGTGCCCGGCCCCGTGCCGGATCTGCCGGGCGAAGATCCCGTACAGCGCCGCCACGGTCGACACGTCCATCAGGACCACCGTGTCGCAGGCTTCGAGCCGCACCTGCAGCGTCGAGTTGTAGTTGCCGTCGATCACCCATCGCGGCTGCGAGACAAGCTCGCGCTGCAGCTCGGTGAACTTGTCCATGGGCAGCGCGTTCCACTCGTCGTCGTAGAACGCGGCGTCCAGGTGCGTGACCGGGGCGTCGAGGATCGTGCCCAGTTCGCGGGCCACGTGGGATTTGCCGCTGCCTCCGCAGCCGACGATGGCGACCTTCTTCATGGTGCTCCAGCGTAGAGAGGTTCGGGTGTCCGGCGGGGCCATCCTCCCGGACACGTGCGGATGATCCAGGCGCTATGGCCTGTCGAGTGGTCTGCATCAGGCCACTCCCTGCTCGGGCGCGGTGGCCCGGACGAGTCCGTGCAGGACGGATTCCAGGGTGTCGACCTGCTTGCTCAGGCCGAACAGGCGCAGGCGGTCCACGCACGCGGCGATCAGGTCGGCGTGCTGTTGGGTGCCGGCGATCTCGTGGAGGTAGGAGAGGCGTTCGATCACGTCGTTGCCGGAGCGCACGACCAGCTCCTTGGGGACGAACCGGTCAGCGAAGCGGATGTCCGCCGGGGCCAGCGGCAGGCATCCGGCGAGCACGGCCTCGAAGATGCGCTGGGTCATCTGCCCGACGGCGGCGTACCGCTCCGGCAGCATGAGCACCGTGGACAGCGACCGGCCGTAGATGCCGGCGGCGGCCTCGAACGGGATCCGGCCCACGAAGCGGACGTGCGGCCAGCGGTCGGTCTTCGTCCACTTCCCGGCGACCAGGTGCTCGACACGGGCGGCGGCCGGGGCGAAGAAGCGGTCGAAGGACTCGTCGCGGTCGTATTGGTTGCCCACGTAGCCGAGCGCCAGGTCCCGCCGTTGTGCCGCGAGGGCCACGGGGTCCGCTTGGGCGAGGAGGTCTTCGGCGACGGGGAAGAGCAGGGAGCGCGCGCCGTGGGTCGGGGCGAGGGCGGCCTCGCAGACGCGGGTGTGCGCCGTGCGGCGCCACACGCTCTCGGCCCGCAGCGTGCGGTCCTTGTCCCAGATCACGGTGGGCATCCGGTGCCGCACGGTGTAGTGGTTGATGAGCTGGGCCTGGCGGTGCAGGTCGCAGGTGTGCCCCTCGCTCCCGCACATGGTGGTGTTGCGGCCGGTGATCGCCCAGCGCCACTCCAGGAACAGGACGTCGATGCCCGGGAGGCCGTCGTCGAAGGTGTACGCGCTGCCGAGGTCCTCGCCAGCTTCGAGGCGGTCGCGGTCGGCCTGCAGGAAGACGATGTCGTGACCGCGGGCGAGGAGGGCGTCGATGAAGGGGCGGCGGTGGCTGCGGCCCCCGTCCGGGGTGTCGGTGACGCCGTTGCCGAGGAAGCCCCAGAAGCTGTATCCGATCTTCACTTGGTGATCCACCGCCCTTCGAGGAGCAGGGCGTCGAGCCCAGAGTTGGCCAGGCAGTCCAGGGCCATCTCCGGTGTCCCGCAGATCGGCTTGCCCTTGACGTTGAGGGAGGTGTTGATCAGCACGGGCACCCCGGTGCGGCGGCCGAAGGCGGTCAGGACCGCGTGCATGAACGGGTTCTGCGACCTGGTGACGGTCTGCAGGCGGGAGGTGCCGTTGGCGTGCACGATGGCGGGCACCTGCTCGCGCGTCTTGTCCGTCACGCCGGAGGCCATGGACATGTACGGGGCCTGCTGGCCGAGGGTGAAGAACTCGTCGGCTCGCTCGGCCAGGACCATGGGGGCGAAGGGCCGGAACGGTTCGCGGAACTTCACTGTGGCGTTGAGGCGCTCGACGACGCCGGGCTCCAGCGGGGAGGCGAGGATCGAGCGGTTGCCCAGGGCGCGCGGCCCGGCTTCGACGGCCCCCTGGAACAGGCCGACGATGGTGCCGTGGGCGAGCTGGTCGGCGAGGAACTCCGCGGTTTCGATGCCGAGGGTCTTCTGGTGGAGGCCGGGCCAGGGGGCGAGGTCGAGGGGCTGGTCCTCGTAGGACGGGCCGAGGTAGCAGGTGCGGGCGATGCCGGCGAGCGGGCGCGGGCTGCGGCCGTCGACGTGCACGGCGAGGGCGGCGCCGATCGCGGTACCGGCGTCACCGGGCGCGGGCGGCACGAACACCTCGTCGTAGATGCCGGCCTCGATGATCTTCCCGATGCTCACGCAGTTCGTGGCGACACCTCCCCCCACGCACAGGCGCGGGGAGCCGGTGACCGCGTGGGCGCGACGGGCCAGGTGGACCATGACCTGTTCGGTCCGCTCCTGGAGGGCCGCCGCCAGGTCCTGGTGGACCTCGGCCGGGGGCTCGCTGGGGTGCCGCTCGGGGCAGGTCTCGGCGATGAAACGGCGGGACGTCCGGTCGTATCCCGAGGTGAGGGTGCGTGTAGGGAAGTAGGCGGGGTTGATATGGAAGCCGGTCGCGGTCGTGCGGACGGCCTGGGCGAACAGGTGGCGGAAGCGGGCGGGGTCGCCGAGGGCGGCCAGCGCCATCACGGTGCCTTCCTCGTCGCCCCGCCGCCAGCCCAGGTGCTCGGTGACGGCGCCGTACACGTAGCCGAGCGAGGCCGGGTCGTTGATCGCTTCCAGGGTCTGCGTGACCGGGCGGATCAAGGTGTGCCCGTGGGCGATGGTGGTGGTCTGCCGCTCGCCGAGGCTGTCGACGATGAGCACGGCGGCCTCGTTCCAGCCCGAGGCGGCGAAGGCGGTGAGCTGGTGGGCGCGGTGGTGCAGGACCGGTACGACACGGGCGGCGGGGAACTGCCGGCCGATCACGCGCAGGCGGAGCTGGGTACGCAGGGCGACCTTGGCGAACCCGTGCGCTCGGGCCAGGGCCCGGTCGCGGGTCGCTGGGGAGAGCGCCAGGCGCAGGGCGGCGGGCGATTCGGCGAGGTAGCGGGCGGGCTGGAAGTTGTAGGCGACGGCGTCCACGTCGGCGGCGGTGAGCTTGGCCTGGCCGAGCAGCCACTCGATGGCGCGGGCCGGGTAGAGCTTGGTGTGCTTCTCCTCGGAGAGGCGTTCCTCCTCGACGAAGCCGATCAGTTCGCCGTCCACCAGCAGGGCAGCCGACGAGTCGTGGGTGTACGAGCACAGGCCGAGGACGACCGAAGGGGTGCGCTTCACGGCGGCCGTCACCTCGCCCCGGCGGTCGCGGCGGGCTTGGCGGAGCGGCGCTCCAGCTCGCCGTACCAGGCGGTGAGGGCCTGGCCGAGGGGACCGTCGATACCGTCGGCCGCCCGCCACGCCTGCTGGCGCTGCCCGTCCTTCCACAGCCGGTAGCTGCGCAGCGTCTCGGCCATCGTGTCCCAGCCGGGGTGGCCGGTCACGTCGCGGGCCTCGACCTGGTCGAGCAGGCCGTCGAAGCCCTTCCACGGCGTCCGCAGGTCGGGCATGACCGGGCTCGCGGTGAGCGACGTCAGCTCCTCGGCCCGCTCGACGTGCTCCTCGTAGACGTGCAGCGAGCCGACGTGCAGGTGGAACTCGCCCAGCTCCGCGTCGAGCCATCCGGCGACCAGCTCGTGCAGCACGGTGTAGAAGAACACGTCGTACGGCATGCCGATCCACACGTCCTGGCCGCGCATCATGGTCGCCATGTGCAGGCGGCCGGCGCGCAGGTGGAAGCGGAAGCCGAGGGTGCAGGGCACGTCCTTGTGCCCGGCGGCGTCCTGGGCCGGGTCATAGAGCTGGATCAGGGCTCGCCGGGAGTCGGGGTCCTCCTTGAGGATCTCCACGACGCGACCGAGCTGGTCGACCTTGCCGCCCCAGTTCCGCATCCTGGGCCCGTACGCCCCGAGCAGGACGCCATCGTCGGCGTACTGCCGCAGCCGCGCGTTGTAGTCGAAGATCCACGGGTCATCGGAGCCGGAGAGGTGCCAGACGGTCTCGGCGACCGCGAAGGCCGGGTTCACGATCCGGGCCGGGGGCGCGTAGAGCAGGCGGGCGCGCGGCTGGGTGAGCAGCAGGTGGACGTCGCGGACTTCGCGGGTGGCCATGCCCCGGGGGCTGACCTTCTCGCCGGACTTGGCCAGCGTGATGGCGCCGGAGAACAGCTCGGCCATGCTGTCGGCAGTGAGGTGTGTCATCGGGCAGGAACTCCTTCGCCCTGCGGCGACGCACAGGCCGCGCTCGGGGCATCGTGGTGGACGGGGTCGGATGATCTGGCGCTGGTTTCGGCGCGCTGGGTGATGAGGCGAGCGACCTGGGCCGCGCTGTCGCCGCGCGACCGGCACACCGCGTCCAGGGCCGTTTTCGCGACGGGCGTGCCCGGTACACGCAGGGCGGAGAGTGCTTCGGCGACGTCACCGGCGTTGTGGCAGCGGGTCGCCAGGCCGTGTCCGGCCAGGCCCAGCGTGCGTTCGCCCGGCATGCCGATTTCGAGGACCGGGACGTCGAGCAGCGCGGCTTCGATCCCGCACGTCGAGTACGCGCTCGCCAGCACGTCGGCCCCGGCGAGACAGCCCCGGGCGCCGACCCGCGGGTCGGCCACGGCCACGAGCAGGCCGCCGTCGCGCTTCAGCAGCGCGGAGAAGGCATCGGCGCCCTGGGCCGGGTGCGGTGCGATGACGAGGCCCCATTCGCCGTCCGCCTCGCTCAGGCCGTCCAGGAGGAGGTCCGCCTGGGCCTTGAGGTGAGCGGGACTGAACGGCTGGCAGGCCCACACCGCGATCCGGGCCGGGGCTCGGCGGTCGCCCGGAGCGAGCACCTTCTCCAGGTACCGGCGCTGTGCGTTACGGCCGAGGCTGGCCAGCGCATCGAAGCGGGGCTGTCCCAGCACGTGCACTGCGGCGTCAGGGTGGCGCATCCACGCGCGGGCCAGGGGAACATCCCGTTCCCCCATGACGACGATGTCGCGGCTGTGCAGGGCCGGCCAGGCGACTGATTCCGCCGTCCACGCTCCGTGCTGGACGTGGACCGTGTTCGCGCCGTGCCGCTCGGCCGCGTGCGCGGCCAGTGCGCCCAGCGGGCTGGTGTCGTTGCTCAACAGGACGGTGTGCGGCCGGGTCGCGGCCAGGACGCCGTCGAGCCAGCTCTCGGCTCGCAGGATGGTCCGCCAGGAGGGCTGGGTGCACCCGCCGCTGGTTTCGAGGAGTACGGACAAGAGCATTACGAGCCGGGCGAGTTGGACGTCGTGGCCCTTGACCCGGACGATGTGGTTGTCGTCGCGCGGGGGCAGGCCCTCCGTGGTGCCGGAGAGGGTGAAGAGGTCGCTCGGCGCCGAGCGCAGGTCGATGCCCGTGCCCGTCGGCGCGGGGCACCGCTCCGCCGGGTCGGTGGCGAGGTCGAGCAGGAGGCTCGACCGTCCGTCGCGCTCCAGCTCGGTGAGCACCGGCATCAGGGTGTCGGCGTGGCGGGAGGTCCAGGACAGCGCCAGGACGTCTCGCTGCTTCAGGTCCGTGGGGAGCGGGCTCGGGTCCGTGTTCGCCGTGCTGGCACGAGTCCGGTTGCGTAACTGGGCGGAGCGGGTGGGATTGTGCGGAGCCGCTGCTCCGAGCAGGTAGGCGATGCCGGACCAGGTGACGGTGTACGCGAGGTACTCCCGCGAGCTGCTCGAACGCAGGCCGACGCGCCCCTCATACGGGGCGAGATCCAAAGGTGCCGGAGTCGACGCGAACGGCTCCCAGGCGTCCAGGGCCAGCAGCTTGCGCAGGGCCTCGGTCACGAAGCGCCGCACGGGAACGTGCTGGATGTGGAGCCAGCCAGCGCCGCCCGGTGTGGAGGCGAGAGAGGCGCCGTAGCGTTCCAAGGCGTCCATGACGTTCTCGACGAGGGCGCGCAGCTCCTGCTGGTCGACGGGGATGGCCTCCAGCTCCCCGGTCCGGATGTGGGCGGTCGTGACGTGGCCCAGGGCGCCGCTGCCGACGAGAGCCCACCGGGGCTGACCGGCGAAGTCGGACCGGACCAAGCTCAAGCCGCCGGTCGCGCGGGTGCTCACACCAGACTCCCCGCAACGAACGACTTGTCGGAGCGCAGGAGTTGCAGCAGTCCCTCGGGCGCGACGACGACCTCGGGTGCGGGAGAGGTGGGCTGCCCGTATCCCCACCCCGCATGGACGTAGGCGACACCCGCGCGGGCCGCCGCTTCCTGGTCGACCGCCATGTCCCCCACGTACACGGCTGCGGCAGGGTCGACTCCGAGGTCGACCAGGGCCAGGAGGAGCGGATCGGGGGCGGGCTTCGCCCGGCCCGCTCCAGCGGGGGTACGGACGGTGGCGAAGGGGCAGCCGAGGCGCGTGAGGAGCGGCGCGGCGCGATCGACGTGCTTCGACGTCACGACGCCCAGACGCCAGTCGGCGGCCACGAAGGCGTGGAGCACTTCGACGATGCCGGTGAATTCGTGCGCGAGGTGTGCGGCGGCGACCGATTCCGTTTCGTACGTCCGGCGGACCGCGTCGATGTCGGCGATGCCAAGCCGCTGCATGATGTCGCTGAACTCACGTCCGAGGTGACGCTCGTAGTCGGCGAACGGAAGGGCTATGCCGTGGTCCTCCTGGACCTTCCGCCATGCCTTCTGCATCACCGGGCGGGTGTCGAGCAGGACGCCGTCGAGGTCGAGGAGAAGGGCACGCTGCGCACGGTCGGCGTGCCGACGCTCGCCGACTTTGTTTTCGGATGCGGCCGGAGCCGGTAGAGCTATCGGGGCGGGAACGGTCATGATCGTCCTCCTCATCAGGGGGGCTAGTGGCAGCGGAGCGGCGAGACTCAAAGGGCCGAGACCGGGTCGAGTTCGCACTCGGGGTACTGGCTGGGCCCGCCGGCCTCCTCGAACGCCGCATTGAGCAGCGCCACGTGCATGCGGTCGCGGCGGTTCCTGGACTGCAGGGCGCGTCCGTGGCGGGTCAGGGCCCACGCCTTGAGCGCCACGGGGTCGTTCATGAAGTTCTTGGCGTTCTCCCGCAGCACGGCCGACGTGTAGACCCCGAGGTTGAGTCCGGTGCGCCAGAACTCGAGCCACCACTGGCACATCAGCAGCGGACCGGACTCGTCCTCCTTGACGTGATCGGGGTGGTTCCGCACCCAGATCGGGTCCAAGTCCGGATGGGTCGTGGCGACTTCGAGCATGCGGCCGTGCGCCTTGTGCATCTCCAGCTCCAGGTGTTGCCGGTGCTGCAGGCGCCGCTGGGCGGTGTGCACCGCGGACGCGACGGCAACGGTGGCGGCCAGAGCGAGAACGGAACGGTTCATCTGCTACCTCACTTGCTCGCGGGTGGGAGTGTCCGTGACCGTCGTCATGCCGCGTCCTGCGGGTCGTCAGGCGAAACCGGAGGCGCCGGATTCCTGGCAGCGGGCAGGCGAGAGAGGCGGTGGAAGCGGGAGAGGTTGAAGCCGCTCCCCCGAACCTCGCCAGCGGGCACGGCGAAGAGATCGATGCCGGCCTCGCTGGGCAGTTCCGGACTGGCCTCCTGGATGGCGCCCAGGGCCTCACCCTGCTCGCGGTGCGGCAGGGGACGCGGTGCCCGGTCGATATGCCCCTCGAACGTCATGGTGTCCCCTGATCAGGTGGAGTGGTAGGCGATGGCGAACGCGGCAAACATGGCGAGGATCAGGAGGACCTGAGCGCTGATCTGTCTCCAGCCCCAGCCCTTCGCATCCATCCAGCGCAGCGGACGCCTTCAAGTCGGTACGGCCCGTTCCTCGGGGATCACGAGGTGTACGAACGCCTCGTATCGCTCGCCCAGGTGCTTGATCACGGCGTGGTATTCGTCATCGTCAGAGCTGATGTTGTGCCGATCGAGGACGATCACACCGTTCGCGAATCCGCCCCGAATCAGTCGCTCGACTTCTCCCCAACCGGGTCGCTTCCAGGGAGGCAGGTAGACCCCACGGCTGGCGCGCGCGCCGGGGAAATAGGGCGACGGGGCTGCGGGGACGGCCAAGTCGTGCAGCCTGGCTCCTATCGCGTAATCGTGCTGTTCGGCCTCGACCTGGAGGGTGTGCCAGTCCTCGTCGGGGCTGGCCCCCCTGCCCAGAACCAAGCTGTATGCCAGTACGCGAAGTTGGCGATCACCGGTTCGACGCGCGTTCCGCTCCTTCGCCTCCCGACGAAACTGCTGACGGAGCCGACAGAGGTGCCCACTGCGGGACGGGCGCACCGACGGAGCGCCGTGGTGCCACCTCCGGATTTCTGCGTTGTCGACGTCCATCCAGCGGCTGGACGCCGGCATCTCCAGCACCGCCTCGCGGTGAGCCGCGTATGCCAACGCGTCTGACACGGAGGGGATTTGGTCGTGCGGCGGCATGGGGGTGCCTCCATTTCTCGTGATCAGATCAGGTGTTCGGCGACTGCCGTCTCCAGTACCGCGGCGAACCGGAGAGGGCTCACCAGGAAGAGCTGTCAGCGATCTTTGGGGTCTTGGCGGACGACTACTCCTCGTCGCGCCGAGCGCTGGCCCCTCCGCTCAGCCGCTGGCCGTACCAGTGGGGCTCATGAGGCGAGGCGGCTCGAATGGAACCGTCCGGGCGGTGGCGGGGCGTCGCGGCTATCTCCGCCTGCTCGTCGGCGCTCACCATGCGCACTCCGTCGAAGAGACGTTGTTCCCAGGAGGAGAGCTTCCTGCCGAGCTTGGGCGCCGGGCTGACTTCTTGTGTCTCGTCCACGGCTCAGATGCGCCCGACCCCTACGAGCACGCGGCCAATCAGGTTCGGATCGACTCGTGGCGCCCTCTGCTTCCCAGGGCCGGCTATTGGAGGCCGGTCCGGAGAGCGCGCCGACCTCTCGTCTTCACCAACTCGGTCGGCGGGGTTGAGACCGATCTCGGCCCACACCACCTTGCCGGGCATACCGCGCGCCGGATAGTGACCCCAGCGCCTGCTCATCACTGCGACGATGAAGATGCCACGGCCCCCCGTCGCCTCCACGCCGACCTGTTTCAGCACCGGCGGCCTCGTGTCGCGATCCCACACCGATACCCTCACCGCGCCGCCGATGATCTCCAGCGTGAGTTCGAAGGTCTGCACCGTGTTCCGGACCGAGAACGGGGAGGTGTCCTCCTCGCCCTCCTTGGGGTGCCGGACGGCGTTTGTGGCCAGCTCCGACACCAGAAGCTGCACGGTCTCGACGATGCCGGCGTGCACGCCCCAGCGGGACAGAACATCTGCGGTGTGCAACCGCGCCAGGCCAACAGCGTTGGGGATATCGGCCAACATGAGGCTATTGCGCGAGTGTGGTGCCTGGGACACGGTGTGCCTCCCGAGTTGGGAGAGGAGCGCGGGGTGCGTTCGCTGGCTCTCGCTCGTTTCGTGATGGGGCCGCCGAACCCGGACTCGGCGTTTGAGTAGCGACAGACGGCATCCCGGGCTCGCGCCGTCTCCGGATCCGCGGGACCGATGCCGACTGATCGCCGACTGCACGGTTGTCCCCGGGCCGGGTACGTCCATAAGAGAACCGCTCCGGCGCCCCGGTAAGAAGGGTGCACGGAGGATGTCTCCGGCCACACGGGTCGGCACGGTTGGTGAAGGGTTGTACGGATGACGAGCACAGAACGTGACCAGGGGAAGCAAGCGGCGACGGGACGTTTCGAGGGCCGGCGGATTTTGGTGACGGGGGGTTCCAGGGGGCTGGGCGAGCACGTCGTGCGCCTGCTGTTGTCGGAAGGAGCACGAGTGGCGACGTGTGCGCGGAAGCCCGAGTCACTGGAGGCGCTTCGCAGTTCGCTCGATTCGCCCGCCGCGCTGTTCGCACGGCCTCTGGACGTCGCTGCGCCGGAACTGCTGGAACGGTTTGTGGACGATGCCGCGTCAGCGCTGGGGGGCCTGGACGGTGTCGTCGCTTGCGCGGGTGGCGCGCGTGGTCGGGGTATCGCCGAGGCAACGCCTCAAGACTGGTCGGCAACGTGGGAGATGAACGTCGGCCATGTCGCGCGGCTGGTCGCCACGGGTGCACCGCACCTGCGGACTGCTGGTGGCGGGCCGATCGTCGTGGTGGCCTCGGTCTCCGGTTGGAAGCCGGGCCCACAGGCTCAGTACGGCGCGGCGAAGGCGGCCCAGATCCACATGGTGTCGTCGTTGGCGAGGGAGCTGGCCACAGACGGCATCCGCGTGAACGCGGTCTCGCCCGGGTCGATGCTCATCCCGGGCAAGCGGTGGGATCGGATGCGCCAAGAGAACCCATCGGCCTTCGACCGCTTCCGCGCCGAGTTTCCCGGGGGCGACCTGGTGCGTCCGGAGGAGGTGGCGGACGTGATCGCGTTCCTGCTTTCGGACGAATCCCGGGCCGTGACAGGAGTCAATCTCCCTGTCGACAAGGGGCAGAACGCGCCGACACCGGAGGGGTACTGACTGAGCGGGTCAGGCCGCAGTGCCGAGTATGGGCCTAGCCCGGAGTTCGAATTCGCGCACGATCGGCTCGCCTCGGTGAGGGGCAAGTCGCGTGCGGAAGTCGCGCAGTGCCTGGACTGATCGCTCGCTGTGGACGCCGCTGAGTAGATCCAGGGCGTTGCTGGCGGTGCCGACTGCCTCGTCCAGCCTGTCCTGCTGGAGGAACGCCGTGGCGAGGACCGAGCGACTGATCGCCTGGCGGCGGCGCCGGTCGCTGTTTGCCTCCACCGACGCGCTCGCGAGGCGCTCGGCCTGAGCTGCCTCGCCGAGGTCACGGTGGACCAGGGCAGCCTCGGCTTCCAGATAGTGGTGGTCCAGAAAGCGGACCCACGGCGATTCCTCGGCCGGCCCCCGGCTGGTGTCCAGTCCTCTGCCAGCCGCGTGAAGGGAAGCCGTGGCCTGTCGGGTGTCGCCGAGAGCGGCGTAACCGCGGGCGGCCATGGCGTGCAGCCGCATGAGACCCAACGGGCTGCCCGACGACTTGGCGGTCGCGATGCCCGCTCGGGCGAGCGAGACCCCTTCAGCGGGGTTGCCGAGGCTGGTGGCGAGGTGGGACATGCCCGCCAGGATCTGTCCGCCGAGCACCCGGTCGCCGCCTTCGGCGCACAGCCTGAGTGCCTGGATCATGTAACGCTCGGCGAGTCCGTAGTCGGCGGTGTCGTACGAGCACCAGCCAGCGGTCGCCGCCATCTTCGCGGCCGACGTGTATAGGAGTCGGCGCTGGTGGCTGGGCATGTTGCGCTGTTGCAGCATGGGTGCGAGCTGGGTGCTCAGGTAGTGCACGATGCTCGCTCGGACTCCACCGCCACCAAAGCGGTTGTCCATCTCATCGAACATTTCGATCATCGACTGGACCTGCTCGACGGGGCCTCCGTCAGCGACAGCGGCAAGGCGTGGAGCCTGATCGTCCTCAAGGAGCCAGAGCAGCCACTGCCGCTGGGGGTCCATGAGGGCCGACGCGACGAACGGCACGGCCCCGAGCAGGCTGCGCCGCGAGATATCGGTGGAGCCGAGCTCCGCGAGCGTGTGCAGTGTTTCACCCACGTCTTCACGGTACGTCAAGGCCCGTGCAACAACGGGCCGCTGGCTCTGCTCCGGGAACCCAAGGTCGACAGGCGCGATGGGACGTTTTAAGAATTCGGCCAGGGCAGCGGCGATGAATTCCGGGGCGCGATCACGAGGCGTCATGCCTTGCAGCCACCGGGTCACGGACGCCTTGTCGTAACGGGTGACCACGCCCTGCAGCGCGGCCAGGTCGTTGACCTTGCGGGCAAGGGCGCCATGCGAACGACCGGACTCCGAGATCACAGCCGCGAGCGCGGAGTTGGTCCCGCCGGTCCCCCTTGCACTTCCCATGCGTAGATGATGCCTTGTCGATCACGCTCTGTCCCAGCCTTTCGACACAGGGGCATGAAAGAACAACCTCCGTACAACCGAACAACCCCGCTACCCCCTCCTCGGAATCGGTGGCAACACTGAGACTGGGAGGGCTGCGGGCCGACCGTCCCTCCCAGCGAGGACGCTGCTGGAACGTCGCCGATGCCCTCAGCACCGGAGGGAGAACACCATGCAGCCAGTAGTCGTCTTGGACTGCTTCACCGTCGAGCCGAGCGGTCTCGGCGTACCGCCGTACCTGTCGACCTACGTCCGAAACGCCTGGTCGGCACTGCGTCGGGCAAGGCCGGAGGCGGACGTTCGGTATGTGACCATCGACGACGTCCGCTGGTGTCTCGCTGGCGGAAGGCCCACCGTCGAACCGCCCCAGAGCGATCCGTTCACGTACTCGACCACGGTCAACCGGGACTCCGCTATTCAGCTTCTGCGGGATGCCGAGATCGTGGTCGTCATTGCCGGAGACGCCGTTCCATCCGTCCATCTGCATGCTGTGAACGGGTCGTTCGAGGAGATCGCCCGCGCGCTCGCCTGTGCACGAGGCCGTCGTTACCTGCTCGGGCCGTTGTCCACCTACGCCCTGGCCGCTCCTGCGGAGTACGCCGGGCTGTTCGACGCCATCCACACCCACACGGTGACGTCCGGCGACCTCCTGCTCGGTAGCCACCGCCCCGCCGCCTACGGGCAGATGCAGCGCGAGCGCGACTCGTTCACCGGGCTCGTCGAGCAGATGCCCTGGCGGCCGATCGCCGAGCTGGAGCTGTACCGCGGCTGCACCCGGCGCAAATTCTGCGACTTCTGCAACGAGCCTGCGAAGTCCCCTCTCGTCTCCTTCCGCGAGGTCGACGATGTTGTAGCCGAGGCTGCCCAGCTCTACGCCGCCGGCGTCCGGAACTTCCGACTCGGCCAGCAGACCTGCTTCTTCTCCTACCGCAACCGGGACGAGGACGCGATCCGCGCCCTGCTCGGCGGTATCCGGGAGCGCTGCCCCGAGCTGGAAGTGCTCCACATCGACAACGCGGACCCCCTCGCTGTGGCCGCGCCGGTCGGCCTGCGCATCGCCAAGCTGGTGGCGGACTACGGCACCGAGGGCAACTGCGCCCCGATGGGCATCGAGAGCTTCGACCCGGTGGTCATCGCGAGGAACACCCTCACCTGCACGCCCGAGATCCTGATGCGGGCCGTCGAGCACGTGAACGAGGCGGGCGCCGCCCGTGGTCCCGGTGGTCTGCCGATGCTGCTGCCGGGCCTGAACCTGATCTACGGTCTGCCGGGTGAGACCCACAGCACCCACGTGGCAAATCTCCGGGGACTGGCGGAGATTCTCGATGCCGGCCTGCTGTGCCATCGGACGAACGTCCGTCTGGCACGGGCCTTCCCCGGTACACCGCTGGCCGCGCTCGGCGAGCTGGAGCCGCTGCCCTCGGCGGAGCACTTCCCCTCCTGGAAGGCGGACATCGACTTCACCTGGGATCAGCCGATGAAGGAGCGGGTATACCCGACTGGTCTGCGCGTACCCGGACTTCACTCGTACTTCATTGGCCAGGGCGGCACCTGGTGGCGGCGGCTGGGCTCATACTCGATCCAGATCGTCGAGCGCGACGCGGCGGTGCCGCTCGGCACTACCGACGACCTGGTGGTGACCGGCCATGCGCCTCGCGTGATCTACGGAGAACGCGTTGCATCCGCTTCGTGACGGGACGCTCGCGAGGTTGGCGGCCCTGGATGCAGCGGCGGACCGCACCATCCGTGCGGGGCTGCTGCTGCCCTGGGCCAACGTCGCCGTGGAGACTGAATTGACCCGCCTCGGCCTGCGCCACACGGTCTTCCACCACGCGCGGCTCGTACCCGCATCCAGGACGACGGCGATCGACGCCTCATTCTGGCGCGGACTGCGTGAAGCGTCAGCGCAGGCGCTGGACTCGCTGTCCCACATCCCTCTCGACGCAGTAATGCTGGCGTGCACGTCAGCGGGTTTCACCGACGGTCCGCCGCTACCGGGCGGCGTGTTAACCGCCTTCGACGCCCTTCTGCGGGCTCTCACCGAGGCAGCCGTGGCACGCGTGGTGCTGGTTACGCCCTACCCCGCCCTGGTGACCGAAGCGGAATCGGCGGCGTTTGCCGAGGCCGGCGTGGAGGTCCTGGCTCACGCGAGCCTGGGCCTGTCCGACGGCTATCCCGCGATCACCCCGGATCAGATCCTGTCCCTGGTGGAGCAGCTCCCGCAGGAAGCGGTCGAGGCTGCCGAAGCGATGGTCTTGTCGTGCACCGGATGGCACACCCTGCCGGTGGTCGCTGAACTGGAGCACAGGTTCGGGAAGCCGGTCTTCTCGTCCAACCTCTCCATGGCACTTCTGGCCACCCGCGCCCGTGCTGGAGTCTGTTCATGACGATCGAGAGAGCGAAGGCGAAGCCGCTTGAGATCCGGCGCGTCCACCGGCTGGTGGCCCGTGCCGCCGCTCTCCCGGATGTGCAGGCCGAGGTGGAGACCAACCATGACGAGAACCGGTGGTGGCCGACGTCGATCAGCGATCCACGAGTGCGGATGCTCGCCGCTGGCTGGTCCACCCGGGTCTCCTATCGAATGGTGGAGACGTACGCCCGAGTGATCGCCTCGGCGAACGATCGTGGGTTCGAGAGCCTCGTTGCCGCCTCCGACGCCGAGCTTGCAGCACTGGTGCGTCCCATCGGCTTGCCGAAGACCCGGATCGACTACCTGCGCTCCCTCGCGGAGCTTCTCCGTGGCTGGGAGAGGGAGGGGACCGACCCGACTGGGGATGTAGCCGACTGCGATGCCTTGATCTTGGACTTCGCCACGCGGGTGCGAGGTGCGTCCTACAAGGTCGCGCAGTGCGCACTGCTCACTGCCCGCGGGTATCACTGCGGCATCATCCCCGTGGACTCCGGCATGGTCACCAAGCTCGCACCCGTGTTGGGCCTCGCCCTTCCGTCGGGAGCCGTGGCACACGAACGTATGCGGCACGTCCTTGAAGCGACCGTGCACGCCCGCTCAGCCGAGTTCCGCTCGCTGGCCACCGACAACGAGTACCTGGTGACAATCCCCGAGGGGTCGGAGCCAACCTGGTTCGCCCACCTCGTCTTGATCTACTTCAAGCGCCTGTACCTGAACGGTCCCGCTCTGCAGCTCTGCCGTCGGCGACCGGTCTGCACGAAGGTCGTCGACTGCGCACATCGTGCCCGCCGTGCTTGACCTTCTGGAGGACACCGTGGAACGGCTTGACGTGATCGGCAACATCAGCCGGGACCGGACCCGCTATCCCGATCACCGTGGTGGATCCCGGCTCGGCGGCGCGGCTCTGTTCCTGTCCCTGGCGGCGGTAAGGGCTGGCCGCCGGGCGGCCCCGGTCTGCGTCCTCGGGGGCGATCTCGCGCATCTTCCGGAGTCGCCGGGTCTGGACACGCTCGACTGGACGGCCCGGATCCAGGTCGACGGCGTGTCCACCACCTTCGACTTGCAGTACGACCTGCAAGGCGAGCTGGTGGAAGTAGGCACCGACTACGGCGTGGCCGAGGGCCTGACCGAGCATGCGCTCAGGCACATGGACCTGCACCCGGGCGGCACCTACCACGTCTGCTGCCGCCGGCCGCTGGACGTGGCGGCCGTGCTCGACCGGCTCACCGCGAACGGGAGTGACTTCAGCGCGGACTTCTTCCTGCCGAGCGCGGAGGAGATGATCCGCGCTGCCGCGCCCTGGCTGCCGAAGGCGACCACGCTGTTCGTCAACGCCGCCGAGCACCGGCTTCTGGAGCAAGTGATCGACTCCGCTGCGCTCCCGGAGGTGGTCATCACCGATGGTCCCCGGGCCGCAGTAGTTCACCGCTTCGGGAGCCCAGTCGCCTCCGCCGTTCCGCCGCCGCATCCTCCGCGCGAGGTCTCCGGTGCCGGAGACACCTTGGCCGGGACCTTTCTGGCCCATCGTTCGCAGGGTGCGACAGCCGCCCAGGCGCTGGCGGAGGCGACTGGAGCTGCGGCCCGGTACGTCGCGGCCCCGTCCCTTCCGATCCCCGCGCCCCGACGCGGCTGACCTAACGACTTGGGGGCTTTTCCCGGTGTCCGTCTACGTAGCCCACCGGCTCTTTGCCGCGCACGACCGCGCTCTCGCCGCTGACCTCGCCGATCGCCTCGCCGCGAAAGTCGGTCCGGATCACGTCTTCCTGCCGTTCTGCGACACCGACGAGGAGGACCTGGTCGCCGAGGTCAAGGGGCGCCGCCTGTTCGAGCTGGACCGCGAACGCCTTGGCCGCCTCGACGCCATGGTCGCCATCCTGCACGGCCCGAGCCTTGACGACGGGGTCTGTATGGAGATCGGATACGCCGCTGCTTCGGGCGTCCCGGTCATCGTGCTCACGACCGACTTCCAGACCTACTCGCTGACCGAGGCCGGCCCTCGCCTCGAATTCCCCGACCCCCTCATCCAGGCCGTGGCCACACGCATCGTGCGCGTCACCAAGCTCGGACCGCCAACCCTGCCGTCGACTCCGCCCCAGTCTCGCTTCCCCGGGTTCCAGACGCGCAACGTGGCCCAGACGAACACGGCACTCGACGCGGCCGTCGACGCGCTGCTTGACCTCCCGGATCGTGCTCCCCGTCTCGTGGGTGCGCCTCCCGTGATCGGCGCACCCGTCTACGTCGAAGCATCGCCGTACACGGCATGGGGTCGAGATCATCTGGCCAAAGCATGTGTCGACGCTGGCCACACCGTGATGGTGCCCCAGCGCTTCACGGCGTCGGACCCCCTAGCCGGGGCCCTGGCCGACCTGACCGCGGTGTGTTCGGCTGCTCGGCTCCTGGCCGACGTCTCCGGCGCGGAAACGCCGCCCGGAACCGCCCTGCTCATAGGTGCGGCTGCGGCCAGCGGCGTGCGGATCGCGGCCTTCCAACCGCGCCCGACGTTCACACACGCCCATGGCCGGGAGCCAAACTGGCGGAACCTCATGGTCCAGTACGCCGCCGACGCTCACCTCGACAATGGCGACGCCGTCCTGTCCTGGCTGGCCGCATGAACCTCGACGAGATCGGCGGCGAGTACCAGACCTTGGTCCTGGAAGGCTGCGACGGAGTCGGTAAGAGCACGCTCGGAGAACGCTTATCGACGGAGCACGGCTTCGTCGTGGTGCACTCCCCGAAGACGCCCGACCATCTCGACCTGGCAACCCGCTACAGAGACATCCTCGCCGGCCCCGGACGGATCCTCTTCGACCGGTGCTTCATCAGCGAACTCGTCTACGGCCCCCTCCACCGGGGCCGGTCCCGGATCAACTGGAGCCAGGCGATCGACCTGGCCGAGAGCGTCATCGAGCGTTCCGGCGTGCTCGTCCACCTGACCGCACCGCCAGCCGTCATCCGCCAGCGACTCCTGCTGCGCGATGGCGAGGCGCTCAGCCTGGAGGAGGTGTCCGCGCTGGTGACGGGGTACGACAGGGTCTTCTCCACCCTCGCTGACTACACCCGCGTGCTCACGATCGACACCACGGCCCTCGAACTGCCGTCGACAGGGTGACTGCCTGCCGAAGCCAGCACGCCGACACTCCACTCCCGCTAGGCTTCGAAGGCACCTGCTGTACCGCCGCTGGAGGAGTCTTGGAGATCGGGTCCGCCCAGAAGCTCGCCTGGGAAAACAAGACCCTTAAGGGGTTCAACACCACGGACGTGGCCTTGGAGTTCGGCCTTCTCACCGCCGAGGTCGGCGAAGCCTTCACCGCCTGGCGCAAGGGACTGCCCGATCTCGGGGAAGAACTGGCCGACGTCTTCCTCTACCTGACCGCCCTGGCCGAGATGAACGGCGTGGACCTGGACTCCGAGGTCGCCCGGAAGATCGATAAGAACACGCGGCGTACGTACGCGCGGAACGAGCATGGAGCTCAGATCCGGACGAGCGACGTCTAGGTCTTCCCACTGATCCACAGCTCGCGTGAGCGACGACGGCGGGCCCCCGACACTGGTCGGGGGCCCGCCGTCGTACAGGTCAAGGTCAGCACATCGCTCGGTTGACGCGTCTAGGCGGCGAGGCCGTGACGCTCGCTTCTGTCGTCGCCCTGATCTCCACCTGCCTGCGGGCGCTCCAGGCCAAGCAACCTAAGCAGGTCAGCCGTCACCACCCGGTAGGCGTTGCCGAGACGCAGCACCTTGACCGGGTACTCCCCCTGCTTAGCGAGTCCGTATCCCGTTGATCGGCCGATCATCAGCGCTCGGTTTGAGGTGTCGAGGTCGATCACGGCAGGAAGGGCAAGCAGCTCGTCGCCCGTCAGCCCTCGTGCCTCACGGGACGAATCAGATGCTGCCATGGTGCCCTCCTGGGAAAATTTCGTGTCGCGGTGACGCTGTAGATGTATCACGAAGTTGCGGCAGCGCCTTTTGGCTGCCTAAAGTGTCACCATGACACCTGATCAATGGCCGACAGCGTTCACCGGTCGGATCGCACGGCGCCTGCGGGACTCGCGCAAGGCCGCCGGCCTCACGATGGCGGAGGTCGCCCAGGGCTGTGCCGACCGCGGCTTGCCGGAGTTCACCGAGCACTCGATGAAGAATCTGGAGTCGGGGCGCAAGACGAGCATCACCGTCGCGGAGGTCGTCGTACTGGCTGACGTCCTTAGCGTCCCGCCGGTGACCCTCCTCTTCCCGCTCGGGTCCTCGGCCAGCGTCGAGGTCCTCCCCGATCGCGAAGTCTCCACCTGGGATGCACTCGCGTGGTTCACCGGCGAGTCACCCTTGGCCGAGCCCGCCCCCGAAGGCTCCGCTCGGGACATCCTCGACCTCTTCCGTCAGCACGGTGACCTGGTAGCTGCCGCAATGTCTTCCCATGCCTTGGCCAGGGAAAGGCGGCGGTCGGCCAGCACCACCCTGGACCGGGCCCGCAGAGCCACCCTCCTGCAGCGCGCCGAGGGCTACGAGGAGCACGCGTTTGAGGACTGCCAGGAATTGCGCACGTTCCGTGGCCGGATGCGCGACCGCGCCCTGGCACCTCCGTCCCTGCCTGACGAGCTGGCCTTCGTCGACCAGCGCGAAACACCGACCCCCTCGGAGGACAGCGAGTGAAGAACGGCAACCTCATACGACGGTGCCGCTGCACGGACCCGAAGACCAAGAAGGAGTACGGCGCTTCCTGCCCCAAGCTCAAGTCTTCACGCCGACACGGCACCTGGACCGCCGTCCAGGAACTCGAACCCAACCAGGACGGCGACCGCAGGCGGTTCCGTCGTGGCGGCTTCGAGACGTCCACCAAGGCCCAGGAGGAGCTGGACAAGGTCCGTGCTCTCATGGCCATCCCCGAGGAGGACGACGCCTGGGGCAAGACCCAGATCAGCGACCTCCTGGAGAACTGCGTTAAGGACAAGGACCCGGTCCCGGACTACGACGAGACTCGCCGCCGCTTCAAGACAGGGCAGTCCCTGAACTCCAAGGTCACCGTGGCAGAGTGGCTCGACACCTGGCTGGCGGGGCGCAAGCGTCTGCGGCGCGGTGGAGCGACCCGCTACGAGTGCGATATCCGCGTGCACCTGAAGCCACATCTCGGACACCTGCGCCTCGACAAGCTCCGCGTGCACCACATCGACTCGATGTTCGACGCGATCAATGAGCGCAACATCGAGATCCAGGAACAGAACGCCCAGCGGCGCGTCGTGCGCGACGACCTCAAGGCCACGCCGAACAAAGGTGCCGAGAACCGCGCCCGACGTCATTGGCTGCGCGCTCAGCTCGGCGCGATGCCTCCCTTCCGGCGGATCACCGGCCTCAACACGCAGCCGCATATCCGGGACACCCTGCGCGCCGCGCTGAACGTCGCCATCGCCCAGCAGGTGATGCCCGCCTTCAACCCGGCGGCGCACGTCGAGTTGCTGCCAGGCACGAAGCCGAAGGCCCTCGTCTGGAGCGACGAGCGCATTGCGCGCTGGAAGGAGACCGGCGAGAAGCCTTCGCCGGTCATGGTCTGGACCCCCGACCAGACGGCGACGTTCCTCGACTCCGTCGAGCAGGACCGGCTGTACGTGCTCTGGCGGCTGATCGCCTTCCGAGGGACACGACGCGGCGAAGGGTGCGGCGTCCGATGGGAAGATCACTCGGCCAAGGCTCGCTCGCTCGCCATCGCCACCCAGCTCGTGCAGGACGGCTGGGAGGTCCACGAGGGCGCCCCCAAGACCGATAGCGGCATTCGCCTGATCGCACTCGATGAGGAGACGAACCAGGACCTCCTGTCCCACAAGGCCCGCCAGCAACGGGAGCGGGAGGCGTGGGGCGAGGGCTGGCAGGACACCGGTCGGATCTTCACCCAGGAGGATGGCTCCCTCCTTCACCCTGGCAAGGTCAGCGACCTTTTCGAGCGTCTGGTGGAAGCCGCTGGTCTTCCTCCGATCCGGCTCCACGATCTTCGGCACGTCGCAGCGACGCTGATGCTCGCCGCCGGGGTCGACATCAAGGTGGTCTCCGAAACGCTCGGCCACTCGGACACGCGGATCACCCGGGACATCTACCAGTCGGTCCTGGACGATCTCGCTCGTGACGCCGCCGAGAAGGTCGTGCAGCTCGTGCCGCACGCCCGGAGGCCCTTGGCTGCGGTGAAGGACGGGGAGCCGACGGCCTCTCCCCGCCGGCCCAGGATGACGCCTCCGCGCAAGCGCGACGAGGCCAAGGAAGAACGTTCCGCCTGATTCAGGCGTGAAGGAGCCCCGGTCAGCGGATATCTGACCGGGGCTCCGGCATGTGATGAACGTCACCCATTAGTCGCAGCAGACCGCGAGGGATCGCACAGCGTGACTATCCCCCTCCTCACGGACAGCCAATCCAAGCGCGCCTCCGCTTCGGGCGCGGCTTAATCGGCGACCGCCGAGCAGTCTTGGGCGAGCCGCCGGCGCATCGACCTCCTGGGCCCTGGCCCACTCGGGCTCCGCTCGCGCTCCAGCCGCTGCCGACACAGCCGAAGAGGGCTCGGCGTCCATGCGGCTGCATACGAGGAAGAACCCGGGGCGGCGACGCGGAGCAGCGCCGCCTGCCTCCCTGGCGCACGGCTCCAGGACACCTGGACCCGACCGAAGTCTTCCCAGGCGGCAATGCTGGACGAAGACTTGTAGGGATGGAACAACAACCAAGCCGCCATCCGCCCGCCCCTGTCGACGCACCCGGCCACCGCCGCTGCACGCCGTTTGCACGTTTGGCCACCGGTCGGCCACCAGGGGCCGCCTGGCGAAGCCCCTGGGCTGACGCACCGACAGGAGTTAGGTCAAGGAATGGAAAAAGCCCCAGGTCACGGCGAGTGAGTCCTGGGGTTAATCCGAGCCGCCTTCGGGATTCGAACCCGAGACCTACGCATTACGAGTGCGTCGCTCTGGCCGACTGAGCTAAGGCGGCGTGATGCGCGGCCCAGTCTACACATGCCGAAGGGGTGCTTCGTAATCGGTTGCGGGGCTGGTCAGGGGGTGGGGGTGGGCGGCGGGTGGAGGTCAGGTGCAGCGCTTGTTCTTCGGGGGGACAGTGCCGTCGAGGAGGTAGGTGTTGACGGTGGAGTCGATGCAGTCGCTGCCGCGGCCGTAGGCGGTGTGGCCGTCGCCCTCGTAGGTGAGGAGGGTGGCGCCGGAGAGCTGGGCGGCGAGGCCCTTGGCCCAGGCGTAGGGGGTGGCGGGGTCGCGGGTGGTGCCGATGACGACGATGGGGGCGGAGCCCTTGGCCTCGATGCGCTGGGCGGTGCCGGTGGGCTTGGTGGGCCAGTAGGCGCAGTTCAAGGAGGCCCAGGCGAATTCGTCGCCGAAGACCGGGGACGCCTTGCGGAAGCGGGGGAGGTCGGCGCGGACCTGATCGGGGGTCTTGTAGGCCGGCGGGAGGTCGAGACAGTTGACGGCCGGGTTGGCGTACATCTGGTTGGCGTACTTGCCGTCCGGGTCGCGCTCGTAATAGCTGTCGGAGAGGGTGAGCAGCCCGCGGCCGTTGCCGCCATCGGCCTGGGCGAGGTATTCGCGCAGGACCGGCCATGCCTGCTCGTCGTACATCGCGGCGATCACGCCGTTGGCGGCGAGGGATTCGGTGAGCTTGCGGTCCTCGCCGGTCTCGGCCGGGTGTGCGTCCAGCTTTTTGAAGAGGGCGGAGAGCTGCTGCCCGGCGTCCGTGGTGCTCTTGGTGCCGAGGGGGCAGTCGGGGTGCTTGATGCAGTCCGCCGCGAACGCCGTGAAGGCGGTGTTGAAGCCGGCTGTCTGGTCGATGTTGACGTCCCGGGGGCCGAGTGTGGGGTCCATCGCGCCGTCCAGGACCATCCGGCCGACGTGGGAGGGGTAGAGGCCGGCGTAGGTCGCGCCCAGGAACGTGCCGTACGAGGACCCGACGTAGGTGAGTTTCTTGTCGCCCAGGACGGCGCGCAGTACGTCCATGTCGCGGGCCGCCTCGATGGTCGAGACGTGCGGGAGGAGCTTGCCCGAGCGTTCCTCGCAGCCCTTGGCGAAGTCGCGGAAGGCGGTGGTCAGCTTGCTGACCTCGGCGGGGGTGTCCGGGGTCTGGTCGGTCTGGGTGTAGCTGTCCATCTTCTTGTCGGTGAGACATTCGACGGGTTCGCTGCGGGCCACGCCGCGCGGGTCCGTCGCCACCATGTCGTAGCGGGCGCGGACGGCGGCGGGCTCCGGTGCGTACTGCTGGAGGTAGTCGATCGCCGAGCCGCCGGGGCCGCCAGGATTGACCATCAGGGAGCCGATCCGCTTGCCGGGCCCGGTGGCCTTCTTACGGGCCACCGCCAGCTTCAGGTCCGTGTCCTTGTCCGGCTTGGCGTAGTCCAGGGGCGCCTTCATCGTCGCGCACTCGAAGCCGCTCACTCCGCACTTGCGCCAGCTGAGCTTCTGGTCGTAGTACGGCCGGAGGTTGGCGGGCACCTCGGTGGGCAGCGGGGCGAGGGCGGGCTGGGCGCCGCCGGTGGCGCGGGCACCCGCGGTGCGGTCCGGGGAGTCCGTCGAGTCCGAGGACGACCCCGAGGAACAGCCGGAGATCAGCAGCGCGGTGGCCGCGAAGACGGCGGCGGTGGTGCGGTACAGGCGGCTGGTGGCCATGGGCGGTCCTCGGTCCCTGGGTCGGAGTGGCGGCGGGCGGATGCGGTGGCGCCAGTGGGTGCGTGGCGCGGAGAGCACTGGCGGCTCCAGCGGGGAGGCCGGAGGGGTGTGGTGTCGCGTGGTGTGGATGTGGGTGTGGGTGTGGAGGGTCGGCGGCCGGGGTGCGGGGTGAACCGGCCTATGAGCGGAGCGTATCGGGATGGTGACGATGCGTGCCGTAGGGAAGGTGTGGTGAAGGGACGCGCCGGGGTGGAGAGTGGGCCGGGGCGGGCCCGGCCGTCGGCGCGTGGTGGCGGTGTGCCGGTGGGTGTGCGTCAGCCCGCGCGGAGGGCGGTGGTCATCGCTTCGACGGCGAGCAGCGGGGCGACGTTGCGGTCCAGGGCGCCGCGGCAGGCGATGATCGCCTCTATCCGGCGCAGGGTGCGGGCCGCGGTGGAGTTCTGGGCGATGCGCTGGACGCTGTCGCGGACCTCTTCGTTGGCGAGCTGGACGGACGCGCCCATCTGGAGGGCGAGCACGTCGCGGTAGAAGCCGGTGAGGTCGACCAGGGCGAGGTCGAGGCTGTCGCGCTGCGTACGGGTGGAGCGGCGCTTCTGCCGGTCCTGGAGCTCCTTCATGGCGCCCGCGGTGCCGCGCGGCAGCCGGCCGCCCGTACCGGCGGCGGCCCCCAAGGCGGCGCGCAACTCCTCGGTCTCCTTGGTGTCGACCTCCTCGGCGACCTGCTTGGCGTCCTCGCCCGCCGCGTCGATCAGCTCCTGGGCGGCCTTCAGGCAGCCGCCGATGTCGTCGATGCGGAGCGGCAGTTTGAGGACGGCCGTACGGCGGGCGCGGGCCCGCTCGTCGGTGGCCAGGCGGCGCGCCCGGCCGATGTGCCCCTGGGTGGCGCGGGCCGCCGCCGCGGCGGCCTGCGGCTCGATGCCGTCCCTGCGCATCAGGACGTCGGCGACCGCGTCCACGGGCGGGGTGCGCAGGGTGAGCTGGCGGCAGCGGGAGCGGATGGTGGGCAGTACGTCCTCGATGGAGGGGGCGCACAGCAGCCAGACCGTCCGCGGCGCGGGCTCCTCGACGGCCTTGAGCAGGACGTTGCCCGCGCCTTCGGTGAGGCGGTCGGCGTCCTCCAGGACGATCACCTGCCAGCGTCCGCCCGCCGGGGAGAGGGAGGCGCGGCGGACGAGGTCGCGGGTTTCCTTGACGCCGATGGACAGCAGGTCCGTACGGACGATCTCGACGTCGGCGTGGGTGCCGACGAGGGTGGTGTGGCAGCCGTCGCAGAAGCCGCAGCCGGGGGCGCCGCCCAGCGCGCGGTCCGGGCTGACGCACTGGAGCGCGGCGGCGAACGCGCGGGCCGCGGTGGACCGGCCGGATCCGGGCGGGCCGGTGAACAGCCAGGCGTGCGTCATCTGGGAGGCGCCGGTCCGCTCAGGCGCGGCCGGTTCACCGGGCACCGCGGCGTCGAGCGCGCGGTCGGCGGAGACGATGGCATCCGCTTCGCGCGCGGCTGCGGCGAGATGCTCCGTCACCCGGTCCTGGCCGACCACGTCGTCCCATACCGCCATCGCTGATCGCCGTCCCTGTTCCTGTCCGTCCTGCCTGTGTGCCGGGGTGTCGCCACTCCGGCACCGTGCCCCGCCGGTCCGCGGCACGCTCCGTGTGCCGCGCGGCCTGCGGACCGCCGCTCACGCGCCCGGCGCCTCGCTGCCTCGCGCGCTCATCCCATTGTGGTGCAACCCACTGACAATCGGCTCCACGCCGCCCTCCGCACCCCGTCCGACCGGCGCCGCGATGCCCCAAGTCGGCCGGGTGCCTTGCCGGTTGCGCAACGGAAACGGCCGTGGGGGGGGGGCCGGGGGGGGGGGGGGCCGCCGCCCGAGACCCTCGCGGCCCGGCGGACCCGGGCGGTGGGGGCAAAAACGGCCCCTCCGACCCCCCGCCCCCCCCCCCCCCCGGGGACACG
>NZ_JBITJM010000013.1:0-29041 GCF_044460025.1 Streptomyces sp. NPDC050161
ACTCGCTGGAACAACTCCCACAACTCTTCCGGCACCAACCGCTCAACGATCCCCACCACAACCGACAGCCTACCGAACCAAATGAGATGACTTGTAAATGACCGGGTGTTGCACTTCCGCTGCACTTTCGGACGACAGCCCTCATGCAGCGTGCTTCGATACGTAACTAGAGGGAGGCAACCTGTGATCAGCGTGCAGCAGTGGACCGGCCGCGAAGCGAGCGCCCTGCGTGCTGCCCTCCGGATGAGTATGCGCGCGTTCGCTGAGCACCTGGGCGTCGCTCTGCGCACGGTGGCGAAGTGGGAGAAGTACCGCGGGGGCACCGTTCCGCGGCCGGATACGCAGGCCATCCTCGACACCGCGCTCGCGCGTGCTGACACGTTGGCGCGAGGCCGCTTCGAGGCGTTGCTCTCCGGATCCACAGGCGGCCGTGCCGGGTGCAGCCCAGTTCGCGCAGCGGACCATGAGACATGGACAGAGGACATCGACCGGGCCATCGTGTGCCTGAGCCGTCAGAACTTCTCGTTCGCCGCCAACCTGTTGAATCGGTGGCTCATCCGTCATGAGTCGCGCACCCTCGACGACCGGGGCCTGTACCTCTACGGCCGGTCGCTCGTCCTCCTCGGTGACCTCCAACGCGACCAGGGATCGACCCGCGGCCCCCTCTCGGCACACCACTCGTACAACACCGCACGCGGCCTGTTCGCCGAGCTCGACATCCCGCGACGGGTCGCGCAGATCGAGCTGTGACTCGCCGTTGTCGATGAGATGTCAGGCGAATTGGAGGCGTCTGCCCGACAATACGAGCGGCTGGCCACCGACGAGCGGCTCAGCGGGCGCGACCGCGCCCGAGCCCGTCTGTGGGTCGGTACGGCACTCAGCAAGAACGGCAAGAACGACTACGCAGTCAAGGCGATGAGAGCCGCGACCCACGCCTTCGAAGACCTCGCGGAACCCGAGGATTGGTCCGTCGCACACCAGAAGATCGCCCTCGCGTACCGCGGGGCCGGCGACCTCACGCGAGCTTTCCAGTACATCGACATCGCACGCTCAACCGGTACGGCCGACTCCCCCATGCAGCGCGTGCGGCTGGACACCGCACACGGGCACATTCTTCTGTCCGACCCCGCCACCCTGGATGATGGGTATTCCGTCCTCGACGACGCAGCGCAGGTAGCGAGGCAGTACGGGCTGAGCCACCAGCTTCGCAGCATCGAGGGCATCCGGCGATCGTACGACGGTCCGTCGGCTGCTCTGTCGAGGTGAGTGGCCAGCGAAGATGATCCAGGGAGTACCAGTGCCAGACCGCAGGCAGCGCACGATCACCGAGGCGCAGTGGACTGATGCCAAAGTGGTTTGGGACTACCACCAGATGGGGCACGAGCCACGCCCCTGCGCGGCAGCGATCTGCCTCGGCAGCCACGATCTCGGCGCCGCAATGTTCGCGGCCAAGCAGTACCACGCCGGGCTGTTCCCCGTGCTCGTGTTCAGCGGCGGCAACAGCCCGACCACGGCAGCTCTCTACCCTCGCGGCGAGGCCGTGCACTTCTGCGAGCACGCGGTCGAATTGGGCGTACCCGAGGACGCGATCCTCCTCGAACCCAACGCCGGAAACACCGGGCAGAACATCGCGTTCTCACGTGAGGTCCTGCGCGAGGCCGGCGTCAGGGTCGGGTCCGTGATGCTGATTGCCATGCCGTACATGGAGCGCCGGGCTTACGCGACATGCCGCAAGGTGTGGCCCGAGGTCGAGGTCGTGTGTGATTCCGATCCGCTGGACTTCGCCGATTACGTGAAGAGCATCGGCGACGACCGACTCGTCATCGACACCATGGTCGGTGACCTGCAACGAGTCGTCGAGTACCCCAAGTTGGGGTTCGCCATCGAGCAGGAGGTACCGGATGATGTCCTTGCCGCCTACGAGCGCCTCCTGCGTGCCGGGTTCGACAGCCGGCTCCTCAAGTCCTGAGCCAGCACCGCCGCGGCTGGGCTCGGTGTGCGCCATCCATCGGCCGAACCTGTTTCCCCGGCTTTCCACCCTGGCAAAGCTGTACGCGGCTGACCGGTGGATTGTCCTCGACGACGTGCAGTTCGTACGACGGGACTACCAGCACCGAACGCGGCTAGCGAGCTTGAGGGATCCCTGCGACCGACAGTGGCTTTCGCTGTCTACGCACCTTCCCCGAGGGCGCTCGACCTTGATCCTCGATGCGCGCCTCGCGCAGCCGCACAGATGTCGACGCAGGGTTGCCGGGCTCGTGCGTCAGCACTACGGCCGTAGCCGCCACTGGGACGCCGTACACGGGGTCCTCGAGCCCGTCCTCGACCGCTTCAGCGCGACGGATCGAACAGCCGACATCGCCGAGACATCCGCCCTCGCCTTGCTGTCGTCGGTCGGGTGGCGCGGCGAGGTCCTGCACAGCACCGCCCGACGCACCCGCGACGGCCGATCGCAGCGCCTCGCCGACCTCGCCGCGACGACGGGCAGCACCGTCTACCTCTGCGGTACGGGCGGCATGCGCTACCTCAAGGTCGAACCGTTCGCCGAACACCGCATCACCGTTGTGCCCTTCCGTACTCCCACCATCGCCCCCGTCTGGCAGGCCGCTCACGAAGTCAGTGCACTGTGGGCACTCGCATCCACCGGGCCGAGCAGCCTCGCCGAGGCATTGCGCGGTGTGGCCTCGGCGCAGCAAAACTCGACCGAGTCGCACGCATAGGCTCAGCCGCTTCGACACAGTGTTTGCACGAACCCCGCGGGAGTGCCCCTGGCCGTCAGCAAATTTGCGTACACACTTGCTCGACGAGGAGACCATCCTTGACCCTAGAGCGATGTCGACTGAGTCGGTTGAGATGCTGGTGAACCTGATCACGGTTCTACTTGTGCTTGCCGTTGGCACGCGGCTGGGGTATGCCCTGGTCAACCGCAGTACGGCGCGTGAAGTCGATGTAATTGATCGACACTTCGCAAACAGCCTGCAGATGTGGGAACGTCACCACCAACTCCAACACCGAGCCGATGCCGCCATCCGAGCACGATCAGAGATGAAAGAGAGCTACGAACGCCTCGGCATTTGGCTGTACGAACTAGATCGCCGGCTGAGTGAAGTAAAGGTCGGCGCAGTGTCGAGGGAGCCTGAACTCAAGGCCAAGGCCCAGATCATTCTTGGAGAACGCCCCTGGGAAATCGTGCATCCGCCAGCCGAGCTTGCTGCATGCCAGTTCTACTGGAGCGCCGAGGTCAGAAAGCTGTTGCGAAGCCTTGAGGGGCCACACTCCCACTTCCTCACCGCTGTCCGTGAGGCAACTGGAAAAGACAATCCAGTAGACGCGAACGTCCGACATCGCAACGAAAACAAGGTGTGGGAACGCGGCAATCAGCTGTGGCGGATTATCGAGGAGGTCCGTGATCAAGCCCGGCTTGACCTAGGGGTACAGGACAACGCTGCAGCTAGCGCCCCAGGGAATGACGTCTGAGGAGCCGCCGCGCCCAGGACGACGGTTCGGGAAGCTGGGGCATTGCCTCGACATAAAGCGGCGATGCCACCAGCAATCGCCTATGTGTCCAGTTCGAGCTGTCGATATCCATGAGCACGATGGCGTGACCGACCATTCGACTTCTGATGCGCCGCGGATAATCCCTGTTAAGCCAGCCGTAGACCTCGTGAGCTATCTCCTCAACGCGTTCTTGACTGTGGCTCGTAGGGACTATGTCGGAAAGGAACTCGGGGATGACGTTGATGCCGTCATCTTCACGCCTCTCCACTTCCAGGATGAGGTCATGCAGCCAGGTGCTATCCGATCCCATACGCCCGGCCGGGTAAGCCCGAGTGCGCAAGTGCTGAACTGAGCCACATAGGAGTACACCCATGTCGCGTGTCTGATCTCGGGTTCCCGCAGCAACGCCGCCGACGAAGAGTGCCACGTCTTCAGGCGGTCGGCCGCTATCTTCATGAACGGCAGCCAACGCCATGTCCAGATCGAACCGGATCCATTGATTCGATCGCAAATTGTAATCAGTGAAGTCAAGCGGACTGTGATCTCGCTCGATCTTTCGGGCCGCTTTCTTTATGAGCTCCAGCGTCGCCAACTGCATGCCGTCGCCGTTCCGCATGGGTTCACTGTTGGCTCCTCGAGCGCCAGAGAGTTCACCTAACGAACCCGCCTTCAATGAGCCGCGCAACTCGCCGTTCCTGTTGGGTGGCGGGAGAGTGCCAAGTCTGCGATAGATCTTGTTCTCCGCGACGTAGAGGAGATCAGGCACGTACCCTCCCTGTCAGTCCAGCTCACATCAAGATAGCGATACAAGCCGGTCTGCGTCGGCGTTTGCAGCACATTGCTCTCAAGCGAACCGCTGTCCGGCAGGATGCTCCTCGCCCGGCCGCTTGCGGGGAGCTTTGCGCAGGACCTGGCCGCGGCTGCGCCGCCCTCGCTGCTCGACTTCTGCCTGTGGCAGCGGTCTGAGTGGCCCCCACCGAAACTCGCGGGCGAGCCGTATGAATGGATACGGCTCAGCTGGTCGAATGCCAAGCGAGGCCTCGCGCGCGTGGGGCAGGCATCGACCGGTCGATGTGACACCGCGATTGTCAGTGCCTCGGTGTATTCGTGCGCACGCGCGGCGCGAGACGCGACCGGTCGCGGCGAGACCGTTTGCCCCTCGAAGAACGGCGGCAGCGATCCGAGGAGACAGCGAAGATGACGAAGGTGACAGCGCTCTGTGCCTGTCACCTTCGTCATCTTGGCGTCACCTTCGAGGCCCAACTACGCAGCGATACGCCAGACCCAGCCGCCCTCGAAGTCGGCTTTCTGAGTCTTCACTTTGGCTTTGGTCCGGCATCGGCGGAGGGTGTGCCGCTCGAATCCCGCCTGCGCGCCAGCCTTGAACAGATCACCGGCAGGCGCCTCGCCGCCGTTGCGCGTCAGGTAGTCCCGCAGCCAGGCAGTCGCCTCCTCGCGCTCGCTACGTTCCTCAGGTGCCGTACTGGAGTCGGCAAGCACGTCACCGACGCTCTGCGCGGACTCCCCGGTGAACTCGACCCTGCCAACCGACGTGCGGCCGTCCTCGGTGTCGATCTCCGTGTCGCGCACCACATACGTGAGTGAAGGCAGGTCGAGGCGGCCGAGGTTGTTCTTCTCCTGCGAGAGGATCACCGTCCCGTCCTCGGCCTGCGGGTCGCGCGCCATCGCGATCACCGCTCGCGCGGTAGCCGCGAATGCCCTCGAGCCGAGGATGAGTGACAGCGGATCAGTGCTGCTGCTCTTGCCGAAGTGGACCAGGCCGAGGACGGCGGCGCCCGCCTGGTCGGCGATCTGCCCGAGCGGCTCAAGGGCGGAGCGCACCTCACGGTCACGGTGGGTGTCGATCGCCCCGTTCAGCGCCGACACAAGCGGGTCAACGACCAACAGGCCGACGTCGTGCGCTTGCATCTCCTTGCCCAGGGTGCTCGTGTCGGCCGGAAGAGTCAGCGGCGCGGCGACGCCGGGGCGCTGCTCCTCGAGGACATCGATGCGGAACGTGCGTTCGAGATCGGCGCCGGCGGCGACCAGGCGCGGCGCGACGGTACGTTCCCATGAGTCCTCAGAGGCGGCATAGAAGACCGAACGGGGGCACCCCTGGTGTACGCCGGGCAGGGTGCCGCGCGTGACCTGAGCGGCCAGCCAGGCGGCGGAGGTTGACTTGCCGATGCCTTCCCGGCCTGCCCACAGCGTGAGCCCGCCGACAGGGATGCGGTCCGCCCACACCCAGTACGTTCCGCGCAGCCGGATCTTGGACAGGGGCGTAATGCGCACCCGCCGCTCGGGCTGCCGCTCCTCGTCCGTGATTCCGTTCGCGGCAACGATCCGCACCGCCATGGAGCGGGTGTTGTCGGGGGTCACGCACTCACCGCCAGCCGGGCCGGCGCACGGTCGGCGCTGCGCACGGTGTGCTCGGCCTCGGACTGTGACAGGCCGACGTAGACGCCCGCGTCGACCAGGGCACCGAACACCCCCGCTTCGTCCACCCCGCCCGCATGCACCAGTTCGAGGGCTCGGCAGGCGGCCCAATACAAGCGGCTGTTGCGCTCCCCCTGCTGTGCCTCGAGGACGAAGTTCACCAACCCGGTGAGGCTGTTGACAGGCCGCGCCGGCACTGGGGCGACCACGCGCAGACGTACCGGAGCAGGGAGCAGCAACGGCAGGAGCCACCCTGGAAAGGGGGCGGGTGCGACGTCAGGTGGCGTTTCCCAACGGTACGGACGCCCCTCCACGGTCGTCGGCGGGGCGACCACGTACCCGCCAACGGCCCGTACGTCGATCTTCCATCCCACCTTGGAGACCGAACTGCGCACCGCTGTCTCGGCGGCTGCGAAGTACAGGTGCAACCCACCCGACCGCGTACGCGCCATGGGTGTGGTGCCGAAGGGGAAGCGGTCGCCATGCCGGTCGTACAGGACGGCAAGTACGTCCGCGCCATCCTCGACGCCGGGCACCGCCCACTCGGCAGGCGGCTTCTCCCCCTTGGCCGTGTCGAGGTCGACCACAACGAGCCCGGACGGTCCGCAGGCGACGCCTACGCCGTACGGCCCGCGTGTCCATGCCCGCACGATCCGCTCGCGTTCTGTGGTGGCGCGCTGCTCCCACTCCTTGATAGCTGGGCGCTTGTCGTTCGGGAGCAGCGGAAACACGTGCCAGCCACGTGCGGCGAGCATGAGCACCTGTTCCACCTGTTCCGCGCTGCGACTGGTCGTGCCGGTCGGCGGGGGCATGCTTGACTGGGGATTCAACGGAGTGCCTCCAAAAGGAGACGGCGCCATACGGGCTGCAACCCGGCGCCGTCATCCATGGTCAGTACGTGATTGCGGGAGACCTTCGAAGAGCCGGCCCCGGGCAGCGCCGGAATCGCTGTCCCCGGGGCGCGGCTCGGCTCAGGCCGCCGCCGGTTCCGCGGGAGCCTCCACGCTGTCCACCTCGAGACCGAGGTAGCGCAACAGGTCGTAGCGCGTGCAGCGGTACTGCCTACCGAGGCGCAGCACGCGGATCGGATATGCCCCCTGCTTGGCCAGAGCGAATCCGGTGGTGCGCCCCAGGTCGAGCGCCCGGTTCGCAACGTCCAGAGGGAAGCTCACCGGTAGGGCCATCAGCTCAGCGTGCGTCATTCCTCGGGGCGCTTCCGCCCCCTCAATGGCATGGGCCATCGACACCGTGCACCTCCTGATCAAGGTCGGCTGATCACCAAACACGGTATCGAGTTGGGTTGTCACGTGCCAGCCCATACCTTAAATTGCCTCACCATGGAGCAATCAGACTGGTCAGCCAAGTTGGCGAACAGAATCGCCGGGGAGGTACGGCGCTACCGCACCTTGCGCGGCCTCAGCGCCCAGCAGCTCTCCGACCGCTGCACAGAACTCGGCATGGAGATCCCACGCGCCGTCATCTCCAACCTCGAGAACGGCCGCCGCACATCGGTCACGGTCGCCGAGATGCTCGTTCTCGCCGCTGCCCTCGATATCCCCGCCCTCTCGCTGGCGTTCCCCGTGGGGTACGCCTCGCACTGCGAAGCTCTGCCCGGACGGATGGCGCCTACCTACGGGGCGTACATGTGGGCGTATGGCGAACCGCGGCGCCCCGAAACCTTCGGCGTGACCCACGGCGACCGGGACAACATCGATAACGCGGCCGTGAACCTCTACCACGAGTTTTACGAGTACGCCGAGACCATCCGCGACCACATGCAGCGGGCCATGAAGGACGAGAACGCTGCTGCCACTGAGCGAAACGAGGTGCTCCGCAAGCGCCTTACCGACTCGGCCCGACTGCACCGGATGATCGCCAGTGATACGTACGCCGACGCGTCACACATGATCCACGAAATGCTCGAGAGGGGGATCAACCCGCCGCGCTTGCACACATACGCGGCGATCTTCGCCGAACTCGCCAACGACTACAGGCAGCTCGAGACCATCCCCGACGAACTCCTGAAGGAGGGCGAGTGAAGGGTTCAACGTTCCGACGCTGCGCCTGCCGCAATCCAGAGACCGGCAAGCAGTACGGACAGTCCTGCCCGAAGCTGTCCAACAAGCGTCACGGGCTGTGGAACATCCGGCAGGAACTGCCGCCCCACGAGGACGGCACGCGACGCACGTTCCGGCGCAGCGGCTACCCGTCCAAGACCGAGGCGCAGGCGGATCTCGACAAGGTGCGGGCGCTGCTGGCTATCCCGGGCGACGACGATCCCGAAGGCCGTACCCGAATCGGCGATCTGTTGGAGTCCGTCGCAGCCAAGAAGGAAGCGATACCGGAGTACGAGGAGACGCAGCGCCGCTTCCGCTCCGGGCAGGCCCTCAACGTCCGCATGACGGTCGGAGCCTGGCTTGACGAGTGGCTGGCTGGCAAGCGGCGGCGGGACACGACCGTGAGCGGCTATGAGTCGCGCATCCGGGTGCATCTGAAACCGCGGATCGGGCACGTCGCGCTTGACCGGCTGCGCGTCGGGCACTTGGTCGAGATGTTCGACGCCATCGAGGACGCCAACGAGGAGATCGAGGCGGAGAACCAGACCCGGCGGGAGCAGGAGCAGCGTTGCAAGTGGGGCAAGCGGAGTAGGCCGCCGGCGACAGAGCGGGCGCGACTGGCCGAGGAACGCGCCAAATTGGCCGAGATGAAGCCACACCGAAAGCTGACCGGTCCGACCAGCCGCCAACGAATCCGGGCCACGCTCCGCGCCGCGCTGAACGACGCCATCGCGCAGCAGCTCATCACCTTCAATCCAGCCGCCCACGTCGAACTCGACAGCGGTAGGCGCCCCAAAGCCCTGGTGTGGACCAGGGAGCGCATCGCGGAGTGGAAGCGCACGGGAGAGAAGCCGAGCCCGGTCATGGTGTGGACCCCGGAACAGACCGGGCAGTTCCTCGACCGAGCGGCCCGGCATCGCCTCTACGCCCTGTACCACCTGATCGCTTTCCGGGGCCTGCGGCGCGGCGAGGCGTGCGGACAGCGCTGGACCGACACCGACCTGAACGCCGGCCTGCTGACCGTCGCCCGGCAGCTCGTACAGCACGGCTGGAAGGTCGAGGAGTCCGCGCCCAAGACGGACAGCGGAGCGCGTGTGATCGCGCTGGACGCCGAGACGGTGAAGGCGCTCAAGGCGCACCGCAGGAGCCAGCGGAAGGAACGGCTCGCGTGGGGTGAGGCGTACACCGACACCGGCCGGGTGTTTACCCAGGAGAACGGCGAATGGCTCCACCCAGCGTGGGTCACCGACCAGTTCCAGCGCCTCGCCGCCGAGGCCGGGCTGCCCCCGATCCGGCTGCATGACCTACGTCACGGAGCGGCGACGCTCGCCCTGGCGGCCGGAGCCGACATGAAGGTCGTGCAGGAGATGCTCGGGCACTCCTCGATCACGATCACTTCGGACACGTACACCAGCGTCCTGCCCGAGGTGGCCCGGGAGGCTGCCGAAGCTGCCGCGCGGCTGGTCCCAAGGCAGGCTGCGCGTACCGCCGGGCTCACTTCGGGCTCACATGAAGGCGAAAACAGGGGCGGGAAGAGCGAAGCGTCCCGCCCGGTGAAGCCAGGACGGGACGCTAAGTTGCAGGTCAGCGGGGGAACCGCTGGCACTACTGATGGTGGGCCATCAGGGGCTCGAACCCTGAACCAATGGATTAAAAGTCCTGGCGGGGGCGTGATGGGCGGTCCCGCCAGGTCCTCACCGGTCCGTTTTCCCCTGGTCAGTTCAGATATGGCGTGACGGGCGGTCCGGTGCGGAACACCCTGTGCTGCGACGTCCGCTCACGCATCGCTCACGCAAGGAGGGCAGTTGGCCAGGTGGTTCGCGCATGTCAGCCCTTCCGTCCGCAACCTGCGGGCCGCTGCAGGGCGAGAGCACCGGTCATCCAGCGCGGTCTACACAGCAGGTATCGCCACTGGCGCCTGCGCTCTCCTCGGAATATGTACGTCAGCGAAGCTCGCTCGACGCGAGCGCCTCCTCGTGCTGTCAGCTCTCCCGATCGGTCATTGCACGGTGAAGCGCAGCCAGGTTGCTTCGCATCGCGGCGGTCCTTGGATGGTCTTCGCCCAGCACCCGTCGAGCGCCGGTGAGGGTCCGCTCGTAGAGGGAAATGGCGCGCTGCAGATCCCCCGCCGACCGGTAGGCATAGGCGAGGTTGTTGCGGGAGGTCAAGGTGCCAGGGTGCTCTTCACCCAGCACCCGCACCCGATCGGCGAGGGTCTGCTCATAGAGGGAAATGGCGCGCTGCAGATCCCCCGCCGACTCGTAGGCGGCAGCGAGGTTGTTGCGGGAGGACAGGGTGTGAGGGTGGTCTTCACCCAGCACCCGCATCTGGTCGGTGAGGTTCTGCTCGAAGAGGGGGATGGCGCGCTGCAGATCCCCCAACGACTCGTAGGCGGCAGCGAGGTTGTTGCGGGAGGTCAAGGTGCCAGGGTGCTCTTCACCCAGCACCCGCACCCGATCGGCGAGGGTCTGCTCATAGAGGGAAATGGCGCGCTGCAGATCCCCCGCCGACCGGTAGGCATAGGCGAGGTTGTTGCGGGAGGACAGGGTGCCAGGGTGCTCTTCACCCAGCACCCGCACCCGATCGGCGAGGGTCTGCTCATAGAGGGAAATGGCGCGCTGCAGATCCCCCAACGACTCGTAGGCGGCAGCGAGGTTGTTGCGGGAGGTCAAGGTGCCAGGGTGCTCTTCACCCAGCACCCGCACCCGATCGGTGAGGGCGCGCTGGAGGTAACGGACGGCGTGGTAGACAGCTCCCTGGTCGATGAGGAACGCCCCTGTGAGGTTGAGAAGGTCGGCGGTGGTGTCGGTATCGGTGTCGGGATGTGTGTGGTCGGTGAGGGCGTCAATGTGCGGGAGCAGGGTGCGCCAGGTCGGCCAGTGGGTGGGGGTGTTCCAGTGGTCGGGCAGGGCGTTGTGCAGTTGGGTGGTGGCGTGGTCCAGGGCGTCGTTGATGTGGTGGGGCTGTCGGTGGGGGTCGTCGGGGTCGGGGGTGCGGGCGACGGCCTGGAGCAGGCGGTGCATGCTCAGCGTCTTGGTGTCGGGGTGGGTGGTGAGGAGGCCGTAAGCGGCTAGGCGTCCGACGGCCTGGGCGAGTTCGGGCGGTTCGCCGAGGCCGTCGAGGAGGTGGCGGGGGATGTGGTCGGGGGCGTACCAGGCCAGTGTCCGTAGGACGGTCCCGGTGAGTGGGGTGTCGGTGAGGCGGTCGAGGGTGACGTGCCAGATGCGGGCAATGGTGCGGTTGGGGTCGGTGCCCTCGGCGCTGTGGCGGTACATGGTGGCCGGGTGGGCGGCGAGCAGGTCGAGGTAGGCGCGGGGGGTGATGCCGCTCTCGGCGATGTAGGCGCCGGCCTGCTCCACCGCCAGTGGGAGCCGGCCCAGTTCGGCGCACAGTTCGTCGGCGCCGTCGAGGTCTGCGGGGGTGTGGTGGAGGATGCGGGCGAGCAGGTCCACGGCGTCGGTCTGGTCCAGGACGTCTACGGGGATGGGGGTGGCCAGGTGGTGCCAGCCGGTGGTGCGGCGGCTGGTGACGAGGAACCGGCCGCCGCGTGTGCGCTCCAGCAGGGGGCGGATGTCGGCGGGGTCGTTGACGTTGTCCAGGATGAGCAGCCAGCCGTCATGCGCGGCGAGCCATGCCACCGCGCGCTCGCGCAGCGCCTCCAGCGGCAGCGCCCCGGACAGGGCGGGCTGCAGGGCCGTGGCGAGGGCGGCCAGGCCCTGGTCCAGGGCGGCAGGGCTGTCGGCGGTGATCCACCAGATCGGGTAATGGCCGGTGGCGCGGGTGGCGGCCCAGTGCGCGGCCAGCGTGCTCTTGCCGATCCCCCCGAGACCATGGACCGCTTGGACGACCGCTCCGCCGGGCCGCTCCAGTGCCTCGTCGAGCTGGTCCAGGGCATGGGTGCGGCCGACGAACCGGCCCAAGGACGGGGGGAGGTTGATCAGGCCCGGCGGGGCGGCCAACTCCGCCACCGGCAGGGAGGCTTCCGCCGGCAGCACGGTGGCGCGCTCCGCCCGCACCTGGAAGAGCGTTGCTCGGTCGCCGGTCGCGACGATTCCCCCGTTCTCGCCGCCGACTGCGACGGAGCGTCCCCCTGCGGCATCCGCCGGGGCTGCAGGATCCTGCCGGATCGCAGGCGGCTGCGCTGGTTGAGGCGATGGTGGCCCTTGCGGCCGTCGGAACCAGCGGGGCATCAGCGTTCACCGTCCCCGGTGGAAACATCCCCGGAGATCTCCCCGCCCGCGGCGACCGAGCGCTCCCCGGATGCATGAACCGTCCCGCCCGCACGTGGAGGTGGCGTGGTCGGCGGAGGCCCCGCTGCCCGCCGCCGTCCCGGCACCTGTACGGAGGTGCGGCGGTCACCGGTGGAGACCGTCCCGGAGACGCCACCACCGACAGCGACAGACCGGGCCCCGCCAGCGGTCACCGTGGGCCCCGCCGCACCCTGCGGGCCCGGCTGCCGCAACGCATAGACCGACACCCCCAGCGCGACCAGGCCGACGATCGTCCCCACGATGCCCGCTACTTGACCCGCCGTATCGAGATCGGCGACCACCACGAGCACGATCAACCCCGCAGCCAGTAACGCCCCCACCACCACACCCAACCAAGCCAGCACCCTCAACCGTCGCGTCATAGCAACCATCATCAGCCGCACCCCACGGCCACGTCACACAGTCGGAAAACTCCCCCCACCCATCCCGATGTGCAGGGACGAGACACGCCCTGCGGCGGACGGCCCATGAGCTGGCAGCCCTCCGATTGCTGGACTCCCCATAGCCAGCGAAGCCCCAACGCCATGAACGATCCAGATGGCCAAGGCAGCCCCTGATGCAGAGTCGACCTGGCATCTGCCAATCATCGGAGAGCTAGTGCTGTGACCACACGCAGAGAGGCCTCGCCAGCCTGGGCGGGGCCTCTCAACGCTGCTGTCACTCCGGCAAGTCGATGCCCACGGCGTCGGCCAGGTCGCGCAGTCCCTCTGAAGGAATATCCGGCGCTCGCGCCGCCTGCCGCGCCGCCCAAGCTTCCAAGATCTCGTCCATGACGCCTCCAACCTGCGTTTTCTCCAAGCACCTTGACACCAGTAACTGACCGCGTACTACGCAGCAAGAACCGCGATCCGCTCGGATGCTTCCCTGACCTTCGCTTCCCGCTGGTGCGGCCGGAACGCCCGCCGGACCTCTTCGAGGCGTTCCACGCCGCGGCGGGAGTGGATGCCCTGGTCGATGAGGTCGGCGGCCTTGTGGGTGGCTTCAAGTGCGCCGTCGAGGTCGCCGGTCTGTTGGTGGGCCAGTGCGAGGGTGCCGTAGCGGACGGCGCGGTCGCGGGGTGCGGCTTCGGTGACGGAGCGTTCCAGTGCGGCGGTGGCCTTTTCGGCCTGTCCGGTGGCGAGCAGGAAGCGGCCTTCGGTGGAGCGGAGTTGGGCCTCGCCGAACCATTCGAGGTAGGCGGGGGTGTCGGAGTGGTCGTCGCGGCCGAGTGCGTCGAAGGCACGGTTGAGGGCTGCGGCGGCCTTCCGCTTGTCGTCGGCCTTACTGTAGACGGTCGTCTGGTGGGCGGCGAGGGATGCCTGCATCACGGCGGGTACGCGGTTGCGGACGGCTTCGGCGGTGTCCATCAGGCCGACGGCGGCGCGCTGTTCACGCTGGCTGGCCGCCTGGGTCGCCATGAAGCACAGGGTGTGGGCGCCGAGGGTGTCGTCGCCTGCGATCTTGGCTGAGCGGAGGGCGGCGGTGTAGTGCTGCTGTGCGGCGCTGTGGAGGCTGGCGTCGTAGCTCATCCAGCCCAGCAGGCAGCAGACCTCGGCGGCCAGGACGTAGAGACGCTGGGCGGTCTCTTCCGAGTAGCGGCTGTTTTCCAGCATGTTCGTGATCAGCCGCAGGTCCGTGCGCGCGGATTCCAGGAAGTCGCCGCCGCCCGATTCCTGCTCCATGCCCCGCAGAGATTCGACCCTGTCGCGCATGCGGTCCACGGTGGCGGGGGTGACCCGGTCGCCGGTCGCGGCGGCGGCGATGGCCGGGTCGGCTGCTGCCCATTGGGTGCCGATGCCCACGAGCGCCACACCGCCGATTCCGAGAAATGCCCTCCGGTCCATTGGTCCACTCCCAGCAAGTGAGGTCAGGGATTTCAGCGTAGCCCCCTGCGTCCAAGGGGCGGCAAAGTCGTACCCGCTCCAGGCGGGGAGCCAGCACGGCCAAGGAGCGGATGTGCGTGCCGAGTCGGGGATCTGGAGCACCCTCGCGATCACGGCTTGGGTGATGTCGTCCGGTGCGTGATCGCCGCGTTCCCATTTGAAGACGGTCGAGCGGGTGGTCCCCAGGTTGCAGCCCAGGGCTCTGCCCTGGGAGCGGACCATTTCGGCGAACTTGGTTTTCCCCAAGCCTGCTTCGGCTCGTGCGTGCGCGAGTGGATGCCGCACTGTTTCCTGTGGACGGCCGGTCATCAGGGGCTCCCGTCGTAGCCTGACTGCCGCTTCAACTTAGCGCTGCGCTCCGACTTCCGCGCTGCCGCTGCGTGGCGTTGAAACCCCCTTGAAACCTTATGGGTTGAGGGCACACGGGTGGATGGTCGTACCTCGCCCGGACCTCCCGGGCACGGCGAGCGACGGAACGAGGTGCGATCCCCTGTGCCCCGACGACTCCTGGGAACGACTGCATACGGCTTTCGGGTGGTGCCGACCGGCGAGTCGGTCGGAGAAGCGCGACGGCGGGTTGTGGAACTCGTACGCGGCTGGTGTCTCGGCTTCACGGATGACGAGCTGGCGGACATACGGCTGCTGACCAGTGAGGTCGTCGCCAACGCCGTGACCCATGCCGTCGCGGCATGCGCGGTGTGCGTGCGTACGGCCGCCGGCGGCGGGGTGCGGGTCGAGGTGAGCGACACCGGTCCGGAGTTGCCGCACCTCACGGTTGCCGGGTCGGGGGCGGAGGCGGGCAGGGGCCTTCAGCTGGTCGCGGCCCTCGCCACTGCCTGGGGAGTGACCCCGGGCCCTGACGGAAAAGTGGTCTGGTTCGAAGCCGCGCCTGCCAGCGGGCCGCCCCGGGCGCATGCATGCGCCTCACCCAGGGAGCGCAGGGCACACGCGCCTATTGCTGTTCCACGCGGTGCCGGCGCCTAGCCAACCGCCTCGCGCTTTCAACCACCGGCCCTCGAACGACGCGCACCTACCTGAAAGAAGGCCGCCTCCTGTGCGGCGAATCCTCACGAGTCCTCACGAGAAAGGCTTATTTGTGAATTCCCTGGCCGTGATCGCGCAACGCGCGTATGCCCGTGCCTCCGCCCGCCGAAGCGACCCCGTCGCGACTGCCCTGGGCTGGCTGTGGGCCCTCGGGGCCGGCGCGACGGTGATTCTGCTGATTCAGATCACCCAGAACGAGCTGGGACACCACGCAGTGGAAGCTCCCCGCGCCCCGTACGCGGCACCCGACCAGATCGCCGTCCGCACCTGATCGTCAGTGGACCGCAGGCCCGTCGGCCCCCCACGTAGACCTCCGGAGGAGCAACGCCAGATGTTCCAGCACCGCGCCTTACGCGGCCTCAGCAGCACCGTCCCCGTCCGCGTCGAGATGGACCGGACCCTCCGCGTCAAGGTGATCGACGCTTGCGGCATGACCTGCACCTTCTGCCACAACGAAGGAACGCCTGTCAGCGCCGACAACCATGCTGACCACGTCGGCGAGTTCGGCGCCGCGGGCCGCTCCGGACGCGTCTCGATCTACCTCGCCACGAACGGGGCGCGCTTCGCCTCGGCCCCTGTCTTCCCTGATCCGGCGTTCCGCTCGGCCCTGGTCCAGCTCAGGGACGCCCTGGGCTTCGACGAGGTCCACCTCACCGGCGGGGAGCCGACGCTCCACCCCCGATTACCGCAGATCGTCGCCCTCGCCCGGGAAGCCGGCTACACGGCGAGCGTCACCTCGAACGGCGAGAACGGGCGCAGGATCCTGCCCGAATGCGCCGCCGCCGGACTCGATCACGTCAACTTCTCGGTCTTCGGCACCACACCGGAGGAGCTGGCCCAGGTGCAGAACCTCCGGTACCGGGCACGGTCCCTGGCCGCGCGCAAGATCGAGTCCCTGGAGGAGTCGATCCGGCTTTCCCTCGAACTCGGTCTCGGGACACGGGCGAACGTCGTCATTCCGAATGAATACCACGTTCGGCGCGTCCACCACCTGCTGGAGAAGTACTCGCCGCAGTTGTCCGTCCGCGTCCTGTCGTCACTGGCCGACGGAGACGACTCCCTCGACGCCATCGACCTGTTGTTGGACGGACTCCGTGCGCGGCCGACAGAGGTCCGGCTGATCGCCGGCACCTCCGGCTTCCGGGTCGCCTACCAGCTCCCCAACGGCCGCCCTCTCATCGTCAAGCACATCCGTCCACTGCGGCTCCCCGAGACCTGCGTGGGCTGCCGGTTCAACAACAGCGTTGACTGCCACGAGGGTTACTACGGAGTGCGGCTCTACCGCGACCGGCACGGCACCTTCCACGTCGGCATATGTATTCAGCGCATGGACCTCTGCCTGCCTGTGGAAGAGTTCGTGACCGGCGGCGTGTCCAGCGAGATCCGAAAGATGCGTGAGCAGGACTTCCACGAACTGACCGCGTAATAACCACCGTTGGAGGAGAACAGAAAAATGGCGGACCACGAGTACGAAGCGAAGTTCCTGGAGATCGACGCGGATGCCCTGCGCGACCACCTGCGCGGCGCCGGTGCGGAGCAGGTCTTCCCCAAGACGATGTTCACCCGGCTGATCTTCGAGAACGACGCCGTCCAGGGCGAGCAGTGGCTGCGGCTCCGCGACGAGGGCGGCAAGACCACGCTCACCCTCAAGCAGGTCACCGACGCGAGCCACATCAACGGCACCACCGAGATCGAAATCGAGGTCAGCGACCTCAACAAGACCGCCGAACTCCTCGGCGCCCTCGGACTGCGGCAGGTGCGCTTCCAGCAGAACTACCGCGAGGAGTGGCAGCTCGACGGCGTCACCTACGACTTCGACACCTGGCCGGACCTGCCCACCTTCCTTGAGGTCGAAGGGACTTCGGAGGCCGCCGTCCGAGGCGCCGTCGCCGCGCTCGGACTGGACTACGCCGAGGCCCGGTTCGGCAGCGTCGACCTGATCTACAAGAGCGAACTGAGCCGGGACATCCTGGCCCAGCCCACGCTTCTGTTCGCATAGGCCGTCGGCTCTTCCGGGGGGTGTGCCTGCCTTGGGCGGGCACACCCCCCGGACCGACGGTGTCCTGGGGCTACTCGTCCCGGCGTGATCAGCGGCGCTGTTGCCGGGGCACCCCCTGGCGGACGGCGGCAACAGGTCCGGCGACGGGACTGCTGTGCGGAGGCTGGACCCGGGGCACGGACACGGGTGGGGTGACGTAGCCGAGGTGGTGCAGTCGCCAGACCAGGACGTCGCTGATGGAGTCGGCGCTGCCCAGTTCGCGTTGCGCAGCGGCCTTGGCCAGCAGGGTGACGGTGTTGTGGCCGGCGCGTTCGGCAAAGTCCCACCCGTGAGTGCCCCCCACATCGTTCTCCCCGGCGACCGGCTCGCCCTCGGCCGGCCACGCCAGGACATGCTGCCGACGTACCACCGATGGGAGAACGCCCCCGGACGATCCTCGGCTACGGCACCCAGGTGCCGCAGAGCTGGGAGGCCCGCGCCGCGGGTTGGGACGGACAGGCCAGCAACGGCCAGCGTCCCGCCTTCGACGTCATCCGCCTCGAAGACGAACAGCCCATCGGCATGACCGTGCTCTACGTCGACCAGGCCGTTCGCACCGCGGAATACATCATGCTGATCGCCCCCGAGGCCCGCGGAAAGGGCTACGCAGCCGAGGCCACACGCCTGACCCTCGACTGGGCATTCCACCTCGGCTCGCTGCGCATGGTGTGGCTCAAGGTCCTGGAACCGAACCGGGCCGGCATCACCGCATACGAGAAGGCCGGGTTCCGCCCGGCCGGACGGCTCCGGCAGTCGGGCTTCTGGCTCGGCGAGCACGCTGACGAGCTGATCATGGATGCGCTACGCGAGGACTTCCCCGGGCCCTCGGCCGTATCCGCTGCCGCCGACACGGGCACACATTCATAGGTCCCGAGCGGCCCAGGCGCGCGAGATGAAAGACGCCTCCGCTTCGGCCATGGTGCCGGAGCGGAGGCATGGCGGTACTGCTGTCGATTTCGTCGCCAGTTTCAGAGAATCTCGTGCAACTCATCAGACAGGGAAAGCAGGCGGGCTTCATCCAGCGCGGGCAGGGCGTACCGATGCTCGCGGACTCGGGTGAGGAACTCGTCCGGCAGGCACACGTGGTAACGGCTCAAGTAGAACCACAGGTCCCCGCGCCAGACCCATTCGCCATCGGTGAGGACGGAGTCTCCGCTCAGGATGCGTTCATCCGACCCCAGGATGTCGCCGACGGTACCCATCGCCGAGAACAGCTCTTCACCGTCACGGAGATACTGCACGATCTGGTCCTCGTCCGGTACGCCTGTCTCGCGCGTGAAGTCCTGGAGTTTCCCGTCGGGAATGCCAGCGTGCTCCAGCCACAGCTCTTCGTAATGACCGAGAATCTTCATCGAGGGTCCTTGGTGTCTGTGCTCACTGGGCTATGGGAAGGAAGGTACGCCAGTAACCGCCGCCGAAGATGATCGGCTCCTGGCCGGCACCGGCGCCCCTCATCACGCCCACCTTGTTGGTGGGTGCCATGACAGGGACGCCCAGTTCGTTTGCTACCTGTTGCGCTGCCGGTGTGACGCTCACACCCTCACCAGCCGTTCCCGAATGGCAGGATACGAGCCTGACCGGGCCGCCGTCGTAACTGGGGTTGTTCCGGATAGCCTCCGCGATCTGTGCCGGATGCGTGTTTCCTCCGGAGAACCCGTTGCCGTGCGCGTTGACGCGGCCCGGCTCGAAGAATCCGCGATCATTGCCATGGATGACGACGTCGTGGAAACCGTCCTTCGGCTTCACCCAGTCAAGGTTCTTCAGGGTTGCCGAGTCGTAGCCGATTCCCGTCGAGCCGGGGTGGTAGTACACAGGGTCGCCGGCGGCAAGGTGAGCATCGCCTTCGGTTTTGGGCGGCGCGGGAACAGTGGAGTCAGGGGCAACTCGGGCATCGTAGTGGCGGCTCATTTTGAGCGAGCCAGCCCTTGGCACGTGCAGGGAGTTGATCCCCTCAAGTTCGAGCCTGGTCGCGCCGAGGGCAGATTCTGCGCCCGCCCCCTTGGCGACACCAGATGCCGTGCGGGCCCCGGCCCCCAAGGCACCACCCAAGAGCACGCCAGTCGTGCCGGCGGCGCTGGCTTCCCGAAGGCTGATCCCGTGCTGGTCGCCGAGGAGGTTCCTGCCACCCTGGGCGACGACCACGTCCACGGTGATGGCTTCGACGCCGCCGATGGCGGCGGTGGCCAGGGCCGTGCCGGCGATCTCGGCGACGGTGGCGGAGACCGCGACGCCCGCCGAGGTCGCCGCGGCAACGATCGCCTCGGTGGCACCGGCCGCTGCGACCTCGCTGAGGCCGCCGGTGAAGAGGGCCAGGGCCGTGCCGGCGACGAGGACCGCGCCCGCGATCTCCAGCTCGTGTTCGATCTTCTTCTTCGCCTCGGCGATCTGGTCGGCAAACTTGTCCAGCGCCTTGGCCATGTCCCGTGCCGCAGAGGCGACATCGTCCAAGTAGCCCTTGTCGCCGCCGTGATACTTGCGCCAGAACGCGCCGAACGCCTCGATCGACTTGCCCTTGTTGTTGTCGATCACATCCTGGGCCTTCTTGTGGCAGGCCGCCGTGCAGTCCTCGACCTCGTCCGCGTACGTACGCCAGGCCCGCGCGGCTTCGCGTAACTCGTCCTCGTCGCCCTCCGGCCACCACATGCCGGTAAGGTCCTGGACGATTTCCTTGGCCTTGTCGGCAGCACCCATCACTTACCGCCCTCAAAGCCGGACTCAGCCGACCGGTCCGCTTCATCATGGTTGGCTGCCATGTCGTTCATGGCCTTGGTAATGCTGGACAGGCCCTTGGCCAAGGCCGCAGCTGCCTTGTCGATCTGCGCCCGGTGCGGGGCATAGGCGTGCTCGAACTTCTTGCCCTGCTCGTCACCGCCCCACGGCTCCCCCAACCCGTCGAGTGCGTGCCGGAGCTTGGCCGTCGCCCGTTCGAGAGCAGCGGACTCCCGGTGGAAAGTCGGAGCGGCGGACTTGAGGTGGTCGGTATCTACGTCAAAGCCGTCGCCAGCCATGCCTTGCCTCCCTCCTGTGCCTTGTTCTCGTAACCCAACGCGAGCCGCTGACAACGCTGTCGGCTCGCAAGTGGTGACGGTGCCATACAGCACTGACAATCGACCTGGTGGGAGCGCATTTAAGCCACGCTGCAGCACTGTCCGGCTGGTGGGTCGGGGACAAGACTGTGGCCCCCTACCAGATGGATGCCGGTAGGGGGCCGATTCGCCGATGGCCTGAGCTGCCTGGTCGGCTACCGCCCATGGCTCGACGGGCGCCAGACCTCCGAGGGCGAAGGACAGGCCGCCAGGTGGGAGACGCGCTGGGCAGCTAGCGGCGCTGGCGATGCTGCTGCCCGGCCGGCGTCGTGGTTACCGCCGCTGGACGGGCGAAGTCGGGCCCAGTGGGAGGGAACGAGGCGGTGAGGGCCGAGCGTCGGCGGGCGGCTTCGGCGCGGCGGTTGGGGATGGGATTGCGGCCGGTGTGCTGGATGCGGGTGATCAGGACTCGGGCGGGCCGGCGGGCAGTGGTCAGTTCGCGCTGGGCGGCGGCCTCCGTGAGCAGTTGGTGGGGTTGGTGGCCGCGGGATTCGGCGTCGGTGAGGACAGTGGCGAGGGCCGGCCAGCTGGTATCGGTGAGGATCCGTTCGGCATGCTCGGGGATGGCGGCTCGTACGTCGCTGGCCAGGGTGCGGCTGGCATCCTCCTCCGGCTGGCGTTGCGCGAGGTCTACGAGTGTCGGGGCCAGGGCGTGGTCGGCGGCGGTCTGAAGGTGCTGGAGGGCTTCGCGCGCGGCGTCGGCCTGGTGAGCATGGCCCTTGGCCTCGTGCCACCGTCCGGCGATGGTCGCGGCCCAGACGAGTGCCGCGACCAGGGCGGCGAGGGCGCTGCCGTCGGGACCGGTGGCAGTGTTGACGATGTCGCGGGCCGCTGACCGCAGGGCATGGGCGGCTCGGTCGTCTGCACGTACCCGGGAACGCTGAGCACGTGCGAACGCCTTGGCGGCGGCCAGGAGTTCAGGACGCAGGGCAGTGGGTGTCTTCTGGGCAGTTGCTTCGATCAGTTCGCCAACGGCGGTGATGTGCGCCTGGGCACGTGCGTCGTCCGCCAGGTCGGTGTGGACGGCGTCGAGGGCGTCGGTGGCCTTGTGCCAGGGGGTGCTGGGCTGGTTGCGGCGGGCGGCGGGGTGCTCTTCCGGCTCGCTGGATTCGAGGCGGGCTTGGAGTTTGGGCAAGGACAGGTCGGGGGCGATTTTCCCGCCGGCGTGGAAGATCTGCTTGCCGTCCTTGTTCGCGTCGCCTGGGCGGCCGACGGCGTAACCGAGGAGGTCTCCTGACGGACCGCGTCGGGCTTTGACCAGGACGCCATCGGCTTCGAGGTAGGCGAGGAGTTCCTCGGCGCTCTTGGCGTGGGGGATGGCGGCGCGGATACGGTCCTGGAGCCATTCGGGGCTGGTCTGTTCCCAGCCCAGGCGTTCGGCCTTGTGCATCTCGGCCTGGGTGGGGCGGCGTGCGCCGGTGCGGTCGCCCTTCTTCAACTGCCGCAGGCCGTAGTCCCTCTCGATCTCGCGGCACTCATCGCCGACGCGGACGCCGCTGCCGTGAAGCTTGGGACGGCGGCCGTCCTCGCGGACGGTGGTGGCGAGGATGTGGATGTGGTCGTCGGCGTGGCGGACGGCGATCCAGCGGCAGGCCAGGTCGTCGCCGGCGGGGTCGATACCGGCGGCCTGGACGATGCGCTGGGCGATCTCGCCCCACTCGGCGTCGGAGAGGTAGCGGTCCTCGGGCGCGGCGCGGACGGGGCAGTGCCAGACATGGTCGGCGACGGGCTTGCCGAACTCGCTGTTGCGCAGACGGACCGGCTCATCGAGGTAGCGGCCGAGTTCGGTGAGGGTCGCGCTCTCGTCGCGACCGGGATCGGGCATGCCGAGCATCGCGAAACCGGCCACGATGTGCGGGTCGAAGTGCTCATCGTGGGTTCCGCGGCCGTAGAGGTAGGCGAGCAGGCCGCGGGTGTTGGACCCGGCCGGCTTGATGGCGGCGATCACCTCGGTCAGACCTCCCTTGGGTTGGCGGGCTCGCGCAGGGCCTCCGCGAGCAGGGCGAGCAGGTCGTGGAGCTTGTCGAGACAGGCGCGTATGTCGGGTGGGGTGAAGTCACTGTTGAGGGCGCGGGCGATCTGGTTGACGTTGACGCCGATGCGGTTGAGCTCACGCAGGACCTGGGCGCGGAACATGTGCGTGCGGCGGCGGTCCTCGGACAGGGGCAGGTTGGCGGTGAACCGGCCGGTGAGGAAGGCGAGGACGATGTCGGCGGCGAAGCCGGATTCGCCCTTGTAGCCGTGCTCGGAAGCGACTTCCTGGAGGCGGGCCCGCTCGGCCTCAGTGAAGCGCAAGGGGCCGACGCGGTCGTTGCGTTTGTTGCCGGTGAAGCGGCGAATCGCGGGCTGGACGCTCTGCACAGCAGGCTCGTTGGCGGCAGGTTCGGCGGTGGGTACGGGGCGAAGAATCTCGCTCCGGACGGCGTGGAGCTTGTCCGGGTCGGGGCCGCCCTCGGCTTCGACCTCCTGGCCCGGCGCCCCCTGGCGCTGGGCCTTCTCCGCCACCCCCGGGGCGGAGATCCCCGAAGTCCGGCCTTGAGTCGGACTCGGGGTACTACTGGCTGCGCAGTTGACGGTGGTGGCTGTCTCCTGCTGACAGGTGGGAAGTTCGTGTTGCGGGTCGGGCATGTACGGCTCTTTCGTGAAGTGTTGATGTTGGGCGCTCGCGATGCGTGGCACCCGTGGCCCACGCGTGGTTCTGTGCGGGGGCCACGGGGCGAGCCGGGGGGGGAGGTGGGACGCAGGCGTGATCGCAGGGATCAGGCGGTGCCGACGCCGGCTTGGTCGGGGGCTGCCTGCTGCTGGCCGACTGCCTCGTCGAGTTCGGCTTGAAGGACGTCCTTGATCCTGTCCGCCTCCTTCCTGCCGATGGTGTGGTCGCTGCCACGGATCGCGTTCTCGATGTGGCGGCGTGAGGCTCGCCCTCCGCGTCCCAGAGGCGCGGTGCGGGCGATGGCGAGGAGTTCGGCGGGGATGTCGAGGGGCTCGTGGCTTTGTGGCTCGGTGCTGGGCTGCGGGGCTACGGCCACATCGGTGGGTTCGGAAGCCACGTCGACGGGACCGTCCGCCACGTCAGGAACGGATGGTTCCTGTGCGCCGTGGGTTTCGGCGGCGCGGGTAGCGGTCTCGGGGCCGTCGGTGTCGTTGTGGCTGTGGTCGGCGGGGTTGTGGCGTTCGGTGGCGTCGGTCCCCTGGGGGTGAGGAGTGGGGTGGCGTCGGATGACGATGTAGAGGTGGACGGCGCCGGCCAGAGCGAGTGGCGCGATGGCGGACAGGGCGCCGGCGGTGAGGTCGTCGAGCCGGAGCCCGTCGCCGGGGAGGCCCTGCTGGTTGAGGCGGACGGCGTGGAGGGCGTTGGCCCAGATGCTGGTGACGGTGGCCAGGCCGACGAGCGCCCACACGTACACGCGGGAGCGCAGCGGGGCGTTGCGCAGCATGAGCAGGGCGCCGACGCCGATGGCGATGAACCCGTCGATCACGAGCGGGAAGGCGAAGGTGAGGAGCCCGCGGATGTGGATGGCGACGGCCATCTGCCGTAGGGCGTCGTAGGAGAGGGCGAAGGCGACCGCGGCGAGCAGGGCGATGCCCGTGCGGATCGCGGTGGTGCCCGGGATGGCAGGTACAGGGGCGGTGGGGCAGGTCAAGCGGTGGCGCTCCGGGAGGTGCGGGCGGCGGCTGTTCGTCGGAGTGCGGGGCAGCCGCCGCCGGGGGCGATGACTCGTACCACTCGTTGCATGCCTGGTCAGAGCAGGTACGGGAGAAGTGGTGATGTCGGGTCGACTCGTTGCGGGCCGGGCACTCGTCCCCGCGCTGACCTGCGCGGGGACGAGTGTGACGAGTCGAGTCGGGTCAGGCTGCGGGGGCGGGGAGAGGCTCCGCCACCGGCTGGGTGGGGTGGGCCTGAGGCGTCGCCTCAGGGCAGTAGCGGGCCCAGGCGTCGAGGAACTGGTTGCGGGCGAAGCCCTTGGCCTGGGTGCCGTCGGGGAAGCGGCGGTTGGCCGAGCCGATGCCGTAGTCCTTGAGGAGGAGCTGCAGGCCGCGTGGGGTCAGGCCGCCCGCGCCGTGTTCGGCCCACGGCGCCTCCTTGTCGCCGTTGAGGTATTCGAGCAGGCTGCTCGTCCTCAGCACGGCCGGGTCGCCGACGGCGGCGAAGGCCCGGCGGATGTCGACGAGGATGCGGGTGCGCAGGCCGCCTTCGTCGTCCTGGCCGGCCTCGTAGTCGGTCATGGCGCGGCAGGCGGTGCGGGCCAGCGTCGGCCACTCGCCCCCGGCGAGGTCGGCGATGATCACCAGGGGCTCCCAGGTGTCTGCCGCGCGGTCCTCGACCGGCATGGCGGGCTCCATGTCCATCGCCTGCGCGTACAGCGGCGTGAGCCACGCGGCGAGGCGGGCTCGTACCTCGTGCAGCGCAGGTGTGTCGCGACCGGTGCGGAAGGCCGCCACCTGCTCGCCCGCCGCGCGGCGGCGCATGCGGATGACCACGGACCGGTCCATGATCGTGTCCGGGAGATCGCCGATGCCGGCGAGCGCCGCCATGGCGAAGGTGGGGAACGCCTGCGGCTTGTGGTCCGGCCCGCTGACCCGCAGGGTGGGCCGGTTGCGCTGATGGCCTGCGTTGAGCAGACCTCGCAACTCCTCGTTTTTCTCCGCCGCCTTGACGCTGCCGAAGAGAGTGTCGGCCTCGTCGACCAGAAGGGTCGGCGGGTCCTCGTCGGTGACCGAGCGGAAGATCGCCGCAGGGCTGGCGTTGACCGTGATCAGGTGGTGGTGCACCGTCTCGGTGATCACGTCCAGCAGCCGAGATTTGCCGCACCGCTTGGCCGGGCCCACCACCGCCAGGCGTGGTGCGTGCTGCCACGCGCGCTGCAGGTGGGTAGCAGCCACCCACAAGGTCGCGGCGGTCAGCGCCTCCTGGCTCGGCATCACCACGTACCGCTCGATCTGCGCCCGCAGATCCGCCAGGGCCTGCTGCCCCTCCGTCAGCGGACCGATGGGCGGCTGACCGGCCGCTGCTGCCGGAGGGGGCGATATCCGCCCCTCAACGGGGCCCGACGGAAGCCCCTCCTCGGCGCCTTGGGTGTCGGACAGGTGGGCACCCGGGCTCCCGGGGACGGCCACGGAAGGCCATATCGCCTTCCCCGTCCGGGAATGAGCGTCGGGTGTCGTAGGTTGCACAGGGCAGCTCCTCATCTGGCGGCTCAGGGCTGTCAGCCGTTCCGCCGCCGGGTTGGTTCTCAAGAGGCCACATAGGGGTGTTGCTCGGGCCTCCGGCGTTGCACCGCTGGAGGCCCACACGCATCTCACGGCGCTTCAGCCGGGGCGCGGGAACAGGGACAGTACGACCACACCCCGGCACAGTCCAGCGTTTCTTTGTCCGCTCAGCGCAGACACGTTTCCGCTGGCTCCGGCACCTCATGCCGCCAGGCCCAACAGATCCAGCAGATCCGCCGTCACCACCCGGTACGCCTTGCCCAACCGCAGGACCCTGCACGGGTACTGGCCGCGCTTGGCCAGCTCGTAGCCCTTGCTGCGCCCCAACCCGAGTGCCCGGTTTCCCGTCTCCAGATCAACGGCAGCGGGGAGGGCCATCAGCTCCTCCCGGCTCATGCCCTTCGCCCGACCAGCGAGTTCGTCCTCGTGCATACACGCTCCATCCATGTCTGAGCCCTCGGCGAACGCGACGACCGCGTCCGGCTCCAGGCCCACTACATCCAGGATCGCGAAGCTAATGTGTCTTCATGACACAAAGCGATTTCGAAGATGGATACGACGACGAGGACGACGTCCCCGAGTGGACCGACCACGTGATGGCAACCGTTGCCGCCGAGGTCCGACGACGACGAAAGAGGCTACGTATCAGTGCCCAAGAACTGTCGGACGCCTGCGCCGAACTCGGGCACCCGATTCCCCGCAACGTCATCGCCAACATGGAGTCCGGCCGCCGCGCCACGCTGCCGCTGGTCGACGTCATGGTCCTGGCCGAGGCGTTGGACACGCATCCGATCTGTCTCATCTACCCGGTCGGACACGTCCAACGGGTGCAGCGGCTTCCCTACCAGCACTACGAACACCCCGCGGACGTAATGACGTGGTTCACCGCCGAGAACGACGTGACCGGCCGGGAGGAGTACATGCTCCACTGCTTCCGCAGGCACTCGATCTTGGAGCACATAATCCGGGCTGCCAAGAGCAACCAGGATCGGGAGCGGTGGAAGGCGAAGATGGCGGCCAACTCCACCGAACGCGAGGAAGCCCTGCGGGCCGAGGCCGACTACGCCGAGCAAGTGGCCACTGTGACGAACCGGCTCCGCAACACCCGCGCCTCCATCCGACGGATGGGCAGCACGCCCCCTGACCTGCTGCCCACGCTGGCCGACATCGACCCGCCCAGCACCGACACCAACACCAACACCAACACCAACACCAACACCACCGAGGAGAACAGCGTTTGAAGGGATCCACCCACCGCCGCTGCTACTGCCGCGACCCCAAAACCGGCAAGCCGCTCGGCAAGAACTGCCCCAAGCTCACCAGCCGCAAGCACGGCTCGTACTCGATACGCCAGGAGCTCCCGCCCCGCGCCGACGGCACTCGACGCTCCTTCAGCCGCGCCGGCTACGACACCCTCAAGGCCGCCCAGGCCGACCTCGACCACATCCGGTCCCTGCTCGGTCTGGCCGACACCGACGCGCCGGAAGACCTGGCGCGCCTCGCCGAACTGCTGGAGAAGGTGGCCGACGAGAAGGCACCGCTGCCGGACATCGAGGCCATCCGACGCCGTCTCAACCACGGGCTTGACCTCACCAGCCGCGTCACCGTGGGCGAGTGGCTGGATGACTGGTTCGCGGCCAAGAAGGTCCGGAAGACGACGGCCAACGGCTACGCCTCCCATATCCGCGTCCATCTCAAGCCGCGCATAGGCCACATACGCCTCGACCGTCTCAACGTCGGGCATCTGGTCGAGATGTTCGACGCCATCGCCGACGAGAACGAGGTGATCGCGGCGGAGAACGCGGCACGGCTCGATCAGATCGCCCGCTGCAAGCCGCGCCGGGCCGGACGCCCTCCGGCGGCCGAGCGGGAGCGGCTGGCCAAGGAGAGGGCCGTACTGGCCAGGATGAAGCCGTTCCGGAAGACGGCGGGGCCCGCGACCCGGCAGAGCGTCCGCCGCACGCTCAGGGCCTCGCTGAACGGCGCCATCGCCCAGCAGCTGATCACCTTCAACCCGGCTGCCCACGTCGAGTTGGAGTCCGGGAAGCGGCCCAAGCCCTTGCTCTGGACCGACCAGCGGGTCGAGCGGTGGCTGGCGTCCGGTCAGAAGCCCTCCGCCGTCATGGTGTGGACGCCGGCCCAGTTCGGCACCTTCCTGGACGCCGCCGAGGGCGACCGGCTGTACGCGCTCTTCCATCTCATCGGCAGCCGAGGTCTGCGACGCGGGGAGGCGGTCGGCCAGGACTGGACGGAGGTCGACCTGGACGCCGGCCTGATCACCCCGGCCAAGGAGATCGTGGTCGACGGCTGGGATCCGTACGAGTCCGCCCCCAAGACCGACGGCAGCGCGAGCACGATCGCCCTCGACAGCCTGAACGTGGCCGTCCTGCGGGCGCACCGAGAACAGCAGGAGGGCGAGCGGAAGGCATGGGGGCCGGCCTGGCGGGACACCGGGAAGGTCTTCACGCAGGAGGACGGCTCGTGGCTGCACCCGGAGACCGTCTCGGAGACCTTCCGCCGCATCCTGGCGACGACCGACCTGCCGCCGATCACCCTTCGCGATCTACGCCATGTCGCTGCGACCCTCACCCACGGAGGAGGCGGCGACCTCCACACGATCAAGGAGACGCTCCGGCACTCCACGATCACGCTCACCTCGGACACCTACACCAGCCTCCTGCCCGAGGTCGATCAGGCCGCAGCCGAGGCCGCCGCGCGGCTCATTCCCCGCGCCCGCCCGGTGTCTGACGCGAAGCCTACCGGGCCGTCCGCTCACGCATCGCGCACGCAAGGGGCCGGAAGAACGAAACGCCCCGGCCGGTGAATCCCGGCCGAGGCGCTGCCTCGCAGGTCAGCGGCGCCGATCCGCGCCGCATGCGGTGGGCCATCAGGGGCTCGAACCCTGAACCAATGGATTAAAAGTCCACTGCTCTGCCAATTGAGCTAATGGCCCGCACCGAGCAGCATAGCCCGAGCCCGCGCCGCAGCCCGAAAGCATTAGCCATCAGCGGAATCCCGGCCGCCCCGGCACGGCCCGGCGTACCGTCCGCCGCCCGGCCGCCCGCACCCCCAACGCACAGGGCCCGTACGGCACTTGCGTGCGGTACGGGCCCTGTGACGGATCAGCTCACCGGCGGCGGTGCGCCGGTCGCGGGTCAGCCGTTGCGCTTCCAGCGCGGCTTGTCGTCACGGCGGCCGAAGGAGCCGGTGCCGGCGCCCGAGCCACGGTGGTCGTCACGACGGCCGTAGGGGCGGTCGCTGTTGCCGGAGCGGAAGCCGCCGGAGGACGGACGGCCACCGGAACGGTCGTCGCGGTTGAACGGACGGTCGCCGCCACCGGAGCGGTAGCCGCCGGAGGAGGGACGGCCACCGGAGCGGTCGTCGCGGTTGAACGGGCGGCTCGGACGGTCGCCGCGGTCACGGTTGAAGCCGCCACCGGAGCGGTCGTCGCGACGGTCGAAGGAACGGCCGCCACCGGAACGGTCATCGCGGCGGTCACGGTTGAAACCGCCGCCGGAACGGTCGTCACGACGGTCAC
>NZ_JBITJM010000013.1:29139-216451 GCF_044460025.1 Streptomyces sp. NPDC050161
ACGGTTGAAGCCACCGCCCGACCGGTCGTCACGACGGTCGAAGGAACGGCCACCACCGGAACGGTCATCCCGACGGTCACGGTTGAAACCGCCACCGGAACGGTCATCCCGACGGTCACGGTTGAAGCCACCGCCCGACCGGTCGTCACGACGGTCGAAGGAACGGCCACCACCGGAACGGTCATCCCGACGGTCACGGTTGAAACCGCCACCCGAGCGGTCGTCACGACGGTCACGGCGCTCGAAGTTGCCCCGCTCGTCGCGGTTGCTGCGCTCGGCGGGACGGCGCTCGTCCGGTGCGGTGGACTGGGCCGGCACGGCGGCGACCTCGGCGGCAGCGGCCTCCACGGTCGCGGCGACGGCGGCGAGCGCCTCGGCCGGGTCCTCGCCACGCTCACGGGCGGCGCGGGCGGTCAGCCGGTCGGCGTCCTCGCGCAGCTCGGTGGCGCGGCGCTGCACGCGCTCCAGCTCGCGGGTCAGCTCCTGCACCTCGCGCTCCGCCTGCTTGGCGGAGTTGGCGGCGGACTCGGCCTGGACCTCGGTGAGCGAGCGCGCACCGGTGATCTGGGCGACGTCGTCGTCGAAGGCACCGGCGCCGCCGACGATGTGCCGCGAGGCGTCCACACCCGCGTCCTCCATCAGGCGGAAGATCTGCCGGCGCTGGTGCGGCAGCGAGAGCGACACGACGGTGCCGGACCGCCCCGCACGGGCCGTACGGCCACTGCGGTGCAGGTAGTCCTTGTGGTCACCGGCCGGGTCGACGTTCAGGACCAGGTCGATGCCGTCGACGTGGATGCCGCGGGCGGCGACGTCGGTGGCGACCAGGCAGTTGACGTAGCCGTCCTTGAAGTCGGCCAGGGTGCGGGTGCGCGCGCCCTGCGTCATGCCGCCGTGCAGCGCGTCGGCGAGCACACCGGCGTCCCGCAGCTGCTCGGCGACGCGGTCGGCGCCGAGCTGGGTGCGGACGAAGATGATGGTGCGGCCCTTGCGGGCGGCGATGGCGGCGGTGACCGGCGCCTTGTCCTTCGGCTTCACGACGAGGACGTGGTGCGTCATGGTCGTGACGTTGCCCTGGGCGCTGTCGACCTCGTGCGTGACCGGGTCGGTCAGGTAGCGCTTGACCAGGGTGCCGATCTCGTTCTCCATCGTGGCGGAGAAGAGCATCCGCTGGCCGCCGGCCGGCACCAGGTCGAGCAGCTCGGTGACCTCGGGCAGGAAGCCCAGGTCGGCCATCTGGTCGGCCTCGTCCAGGACCGCGACCTCGACCTTGTCCAGCGAGCAGGCGCCGCGGTTGATGATGTCGCGCAGCCGGCCCGGGGTGGCGACGAGCACGTCGACGCCACGCTCCAGGGCGTAGATCTGGTTGCCCATGGACGTACCGCCGCAGACGACCTTGAACTTCAGGCCGAGGACGTCGCCGTAGGGCTGGAGCGCGTCGCTGACCTGCATGGCCAGCTCACGGGTCGGGGTGAGGATGACGCCGCGGGGGCGCTTCTTCTCGGTCTGGCCGCCGGCCAGCTGGGTCAGCAGCGGCAGGCCGAAGGAGAGGGTCTTGCCGGAGCCGGTACGGCCGCGGCCGAGGATGTCGCGGCCGGCGATGGCGTCCGGGATCGTCGCGGCCTGGATCGGGAACGGGGTGGTGACACCGTTCTGCGCCAGCTTGCGGACGATCTTCTCGTCGAGGCCCAGGTCCGCGAAGGTGACCTGCGGCTCGGCGGGCTCGGTCGCCTCGGGGGCGTCGGCCGTCTCGACCGCTGCGGCCGTCTCGACCGGCTCGTTCACCGCGGCAACCGCCTGCTCGTCGGATGCGGGCATGACGGACTGTTCAGTGGAAATTGACATGCGAAATGCGAAACCTTCCGGAGTCTCGGCACGCGCCCAAACTCCGTGTGTTTCACAAAGACCGCCTCTATGCGGTCAGCCACGGCAAGGGAGAGAACGCGCCACGCGGCGCGCTTCTTTTCTGGCGCCGGGCAAATGGGATCAAACGATCTACCACCATACGCACTCCGCCCCCGGGAAGGCAAATGACCTTCTCACGCCACCCCCGCGGGACACCAGCCCCCGCGCTCCCCGCGTGTCACCGACCGGCCCGCACCGCACCCCACCCCGACAGCTCTCCGCCCGCCTACGCATCCCACCCCGCCTGCGGATACGGCGATTCATCCGGCGCCACGGGCGAGGGCCCTGACGCCTGGGACGACGGTGTGGCCGAGGTGCTCGGCGGCGGGGTCGGCGATCCGGTCGGGGCCGATGGAGTGGGCGACGCGGGCACCGACGGCGCCTCGTCCGACGGCGTGGGCGCCGGCTGCGTACCGCCTCCGGGGTGCCCGTCACGGCCGGGCGTCTCGCCGCCCCCGTGACCGGCCCCGCCGCCCGTCCCCCGCTCCCCGCCGTCCGGCGTCGCGGACCGGTCCTGCGCCGCCTCGTCCGGCGCGCCGTCATCCACCTCCCGGCCCGCCCCGCCCGTCGTGCCGCTCAAGCCGCTCGTGCCACCGGAGCCCGGCCCTCCGCCGTACGGCTCCGCCCGGCGCGGGCCGTCACCGCTGCCGTCCGCCGTCAGGCCACCGGGCTCCCTCGGGCCCCTGCCGTCCGGCTCGCCGTGCGGCGTGCTGCCGCCCGAGCGCTTCGGAACGGGATCGCTCACGCTCATACAGCCGGACAGCGCGGCGGCCAGCGACGCGGCGACGGCCACGGAGGCGGTGGCACGGGCCAGCACACGGCGTACGGGGGCCCGGGAAGCGGCGGGCGCGGACGGCTGCGCGGGCACCCGCGCCCCGCCGGGCGCCGGCCGCGCGGCACGGGACGGATCGGGGAGCGGGTGGCGCGGGGCAGGGATCGGTCGCACGGGCGGGACCTCCGGATCCGGAGCGCTGGGCGGCGCCGCGGGGACTTGGGACGCCTTGCCCAACTCCCGCCCCCCGCTTGAGGACACGCGTCACACACCCTTGATCGGCGCCCGGCCGCCCGCACCCCGGGGCCCGGCACCTCACCTGTCCCGGTGGCCTCAGCCGTACCCCAGCGCGTGCAACCGTTCCTCGTCGATCCCGAAGTGGTGCGCGATCTCGTGCACCACCGTCACTTCGGTCTCCGCGACGACGTCTTCGCGGTTCTCGCACATCCGCAGGGTCGGCCCCCGGTAGATGGTGATCCGGTCCGGCAGCACCCCCGCGTACCACTCCCCGCGCTCGGTCAGCGGCGTCCCTTCGTAGAACCCGAGCAGGTCGGGATCGTCGGACGGCGGCTCGTCCTCGACGAACACCGCCACGTTGTCCATCAGCCGGGTCAGCTCCGGCGGGATCCGGTCCAGCGCCTCGGCGACCAGTTCCTCGAACTCCTCGCGCGTCATTTCCAGCACACCGCCATTCTCCGCCACCGGCCCCGGATCCGGCCGCCCCGCACACCCGGCCGCGCCCCTGACCTAAGACCACATCCGCCGACGCGAGTTGGCCCGCTTGCCCAGGGGCGCCCGGCCGGGGACCGACGGCCGAAGGGGAGCGGCGGCCTGCACACCGGGGGAACCCCCGCGAGAACCGGCCGGGCGCCGCCGCCGGCGCACCCTTTCGGGCCCCCGCGGACGGCCCCGGGTAAACCGTTTTGGCGAACGGTCCTCCCATCCCATATGCTTCTCACGTCCCCGACGGCGCCGGTAACGACGCCAAGGCGGGCCATCAGCCCTCATCGTCTAGTGGCCCAGGACGCCGCCCTTTCAAGGCGGTAGCACGGGTTCGAATCCCGTTGGGGGCACGCATTACCGTGTGCGAGACTGTTTACGCCGTTTCGCACAATGCAAGGTCCTGTGGAGCAGTTTGGAGTGCTCGCCACCCTGTCAAGGTGGAGGCCGCGGGTTCAAATCCCGTCAGGACCGCTGCGGCTGGGTAGCTCAGTTGGTACGAGCGATCGCCTGAAAAGCGATAGGTCGCCGGTTCGACCCCGGCCCCAGCCACACCCTTTGGGAGAAGGCCCCGATCCAGTGGATCGGGGCCTTCTTCGTTGTCCGCCGACGTCGGGGCGGGCGCCCGCGCACTCGCGCCGGCGCCCGTCCGGCTCACTCCTGCGCCGCGTGCGCGGGAGCGGCGTGCGTCTCGCGGCCCCCCGGATGGCGGTGCCGCCAGAACCAGAAGACCGCGCAGGACAGCACCGCCCAGCCGGCCAGCACCAGGAACGGGAAGAGGTGCTGGGAGCCGCCGAAGTAGACCGCGGTGTGCTGGGCGTTGACCGAGGCGCCCGGCGGCAGCCAGCGGCCGATGTGGCCCAGGAGCGAGGGCAGCAGCGGCCAGGAGACCGCGCCGCCCGACGACGGGTTGCCCAGGAGCACCATCAGGCCCCAGGTGGGGATCATCGCCCAGCGGCCCATCAGGGTGTTGAACATCGAGAAGACCATCCCGGACGTGAACATCGTCAGCGTCAGGATCAGCCAGGACTCCACGAACGGCAGGTCCAGCGCGCCCAGCCACCAGTCCACCACCGCGGCGATGGCGAAGCCGCCGAGCAGGGCGTAGACGACGGTGAACGCGATCCGCTCGGCCGGGTTGAGCGAGCGGGCGTGCACGCTGAGCTGGATCGCGCCGACGAAGCCGATGATCACCGCGGCGAGGGAGATGTAGAAGAGGGCCAGGCCACGCGGGTCGCCCTGCTGCAACGGCCGGATGTCCTGGACCCGGACCTGCACCCCGACCGCCTTGCCGACCTGCGGAGCCGCCGTGGTCAGCAGCTGCGCGACCGACGCGCCCGACGCGCCCGCCACATCCAGCTCCACGCCCTTGCCGTGCGGGCTCAGGATCGCGAACACCTGCTGCTCCTCGACGGCCTTCCTGGCCTGCGCGTAGGTGTCGTAGCTGATCAGCCGCAGCGAGGCGTTGAGCGCCTTCTCCATCCCGTCGGCGAAGACCTTCTCGCGGGTCGGCGTGCCGTCCGGAGCCTTCTCGGCGCCGACCACGGCCGTCGGCACGTGCCGCGGGGTCGGGTTGGCCATGGTGTACGTGTACGAACCGGCGAACAGCCCGGCCGCCGCCGCGAGGATGAAGACCAGCACACAGGCGGGGAAGAACGGTGACTTCTTGAAGGCCGCCCATTTCTCCGCGCCGGTACGGGCCCGGCCGTGTGCACCGTGCGCACCGGATGCGCCGTGTTGATCATCCATACGAACACGCTAAAGCACCCATGACAGACATACCCGTGCAGGTCTCCGCAGTGCGGTGCCGAACGGCCCGGTGGCGGGCCGGTCCCGGGCCGCCTTCCGCCCGCGTCCCGGCAAATCGTTCGCCAGCCGAATCGCCGAGGTGAGATCCTGGGGGTCGTATGTCCAGTCAGCCTGCCTCCGCCCCGCCCGCCGGCGCATCGCCGGCCCTTCCCGCCCTGCTGGAGCGACTGCCCGAGCTGATGCTGCGCGATCAGCAGCGGCTGGGGCGTCGGCTCGACGGCGCACGCCGGATCCGTAAGCCCGAAGCCCGCGCGGCGGTACTCGCCGAGATCGCCGAAGGCATGGCGGAGGCGGAGCTGCGGGTCGAGCAGCGGCGCGCCGCGGTGCCCGCGATCAGCTACCCCGAGCAGCTGCCGGTCAGCCAGAAGAAGGACGAGATCCTGGAGGCGATCAGGGACCACCAGGTCGTGATCGTCGCGGGCGAGACCGGCTCGGGCAAGACCACCCAGATCCCCAAGATCTGCCTGGAGCTCGGCCGCGGCATCCGCGGCCTGATCGGGCACACCCAGCCGCGCCGGATCGCGGCCCGTACGGTCGCCGAGCGGGTCGCCGAAGAGCTGCGGACGCCGCTCGGCGAAGCGGTCGGCTGGAAGGTCCGCTTCACCGACCAGGTCGGCGCCGACACCCTCGTCAAGCTGATGACGGACGGCATCCTGCTCGCCGAGATCCAGACGGACCGCGAGCTGCGCCAGTACGACACGATCATCATCGACGAGGCACACGAGCGCAGCCTCAACATCGACTTCATCCTCGGCTACCTGGCGCAGCTGCTGCCCAGGCGGCCCGACCTGAAGGTCGTCATCACGTCGGCGACGATCGACCCGGAGCGCTTCGCACGGCACTTCGGCGCGTTCGCGACGGTGGACGCCGCCGAGGAGAAGTCCGCGCCGATCGTCGAGGTCTCCGGGCGTACGTATCCCGTGGAGGTCCGCTACCGGCCGCTTCTGGAGGAGGGCGGCCAGGAGGGGGACCGTGACCAGATCACCGCGATCTGTGACGCGGTGGACGAGCTCCAGGCCGAGGGCCCTGGCGACATCCTGGTCTTCCTCTCCGGCGAGCGCGAGATCCGGGACACCGCGGACGCGCTGATCAAGAAGAACCTCCGCGCCACCGAGGTGCTGCCGCTGTACGCACGGCTGTCGCACGCCGAGCAGCACCGCGTCTTCCAGCGCCACACCGGACGCCGCATCGTGCTGGCCACGAACGTCGCCGAGACCTCGCTGACCGTCCCCGGCATCCGGTACGTCATCGACCCCGGCATGGCCAGGATCTCCCGCTACAGCTTCCGCACCAAGGTCCAGCGGCTGCCGATCGAGCCGGTCTCGCAGGCCAGCGCCAACCAGCGCAAGGGCCGCTGCGGCCGTACCAGCGACGGCATCTGCATCCGGCTCTACTCCGAGGACGACTTCCTCAGCCGCCCGGAGTTCACCGACGCCGAGATCCTGCGGACGAACCTGGCATCCGTCATCCTCCAGATGACCGCGGCCGGCCTCGGCGACATCGAGAAGTTCCCGTTCATCGACCCGCCGGACCGCCGCAACATCAAGGACGGCATCGATCTGCTGCACGAGCTGGGTGCGCTGGACGGCGGTCCGAAGGGCGGCCGGGGCCAGAAGGCGGGCCAGCAGCTGACCCCGCTCGGCCGCAAGCTCTCCCAGCTGCCGGTCGACCCGCGGCTGGCCCGCATGGTGCTGGAGGCGGACCGCAACAACTGTGTCCGCGAGGTCATGGTGATCGCCGCCGCACTGTCCATCCAGGACCCGCGCGAGCGCCCTTCGGACAAGCAGCAGCAGGCCGACCAGCAGCACGCCCGGTTCAAGGACGAGACCAGCGACTTCCTGGCGTTCCTGAATATGTGGCGCTATGTGCGGGAGCAGCAGAAGGCGCTGTCATCGTCCGCTTTCCGCCGCATGTGCCGCAATGAGTTCCTGAACTATCTGCGGATACGTGAATGGCAGGACATCTACTCCCAGTTGCGCTCGGTCGCCAAGACGATGGGCGTTCATCTGAGTGAGCAGGACGCGGCGCCCGACCATATTCACACCTCACTGCTCTCCGGTTTGCTTTCGCATATCGGCTTGAAGGACACCGAGGCGAAGAACGAATATCTGGGCGCCCGCAGCGCCAAGTTCGCGGTCTTCCCCGGCTCGGCGCTGTTCAAGAAGACCCCCCGCTGGATCATGTCGGCCGAACTGGTCGAGACGTCCAGGCTGTGGGCGCGGGTGAACGCCAAGATCGAGCCGGAGTGGGTCGAACCGCTGGCCCAGCACCTGGTGAAGCGGACGTACAGCGAGCCGCACTGGGAACAGAAGATGGCCGCGGTGATGGCGTACGAGCGGGTGACGCTCTACGGCGTCCCGATCGTCGCGCAACGCAAGATCACCTATGGGCGTATCGATCCCGAGGTCTCCCGCGACCTGTTCATCCGCAATGCCCTGGTCGAGGGCGACTGGCGTACGCATCACCAGTTCTTCCACGACAACCGCAAACTCCTCGGCGAGGTCGAGGAGTTGGAGCACCGCGCCAGGCGCCGCGACATTCTCGTCGACGACGAGACCCTCTTCGACTTCTACGACCAGCGCATTCCGGCCGACATCGTGTCCGGCGCGCATTTCGACACCTGGTGGAAGAAGAAGCGGCAGGAGGAGCCCGATCTCCTCAACTTCGAGCATTCGATGCTCATCAACGAATCCGCGGAGAGCGTCACCAAGGACGACTACCCGGATTCCTGGCGGCAGGGAAAACTGAAGTTCAAGGTCACCTATCAGTTCGAGCCGGGTGCCGACGCGGACGGTGTGACCGTCCACGTACCGCTCCAGGTGCTCAACCAGGTGGCGTCCGAGGGCTTCGACTGGCAGATCCCGGGCCTGCGCGAGCAGTTGGTGACCGAGCTGATCCGCTCGCTGCCCAAGCCGATCCGCCGCAACTACGTCCCCGCGCCGAACTTCGCCGCCCGCTTCCTGGACTCCACGGTGCCGCTCCAGGGCGCGCTGACCACCTCGCTGGCGGCGGGCCTCCAGCGGATGGTGGGCGTACCGGTGACGGCCGCCGACTTCGACACCGCCAAGGTGCCCGACCACCTGAAGATCACGTTCCGGGTGGTCGACGAGCGGCGTCGCAAGCTCGCCGAGGCCAAGGACCTCGAAGCGCTGCGGCTCCAGCTCAAGCCGAAGACCAGGGCGGCCATCTCCAAGGCGTTCGAGCAGGCCGCCGAACGCCCCGCCAAGGACGGCAGAGGCGGCAAGGGCGAGGGCCAGGCGCTGGCCGGCCTGGAACAGCGCACCGGCCTGACCTCCTGGACGATCGGCGCGCTGCCGCGCACCTTCGAGACGCGGCGGGCGGGCCAGCCGCTGAAGGCGTACCCGGCGCTGGTCGACGAGGGCAGCAGCGTCGCCGTACGGCTCTTCGACACGGAGGCCGAGCAGCGGACGGCGATGTGGGCCGGCACCCGCCGCCTCATCCTGCTCAACATCCCCTCCAACCCCGCCAAGTTCGCGCAGAGCAAGCTCAGCAACCAGCAGAAGCTCGCGCTGTCCCGCAATCCGCACGGCTCGATCCCGGCGCTCTTCGACGACTGCGTGACCGCTGCCGCCGACCGGCTGATGGCGGCCCGCGGCGGCCCTGCCTGGGACGAGGAGTCGTTCCGGAAGCTGTTCGACGGGGTCAGGGCCGATCTGGTGGACGCCACGATGCAGACCATCGGGCAGGTCCAGGAGGTCCTCGCGGCCTGGCAGGCGTGCGAGCGCCGGCTGAAGGACACCACCTTCCCGTCGCTGCTGCCCTCGCTCGCGGACGTCAAGGAGCAGTTGGCGGCGCTGATCAGGCCGGGCTTCGTGACCGCGCACGGCGCCAAGCGGCTGCCGGACCTGATGCGCTATCTGGTGGCCGCCGACCGCCGGCTCCAGCAGCTCCCCACCAACGCCGAGCGGGACCGCGCCCGGATGGCGAAGGTGAAGGAGATGCAGGACGAATACGCCTGGCTGCTGGAGCAGTTCCCCCAGGGGAGGCCGGTGCCCGCCGCCGCCCTGGAGATCCGCTGGATGATCGAGGAGCTGCGGGTGAGCTACTTCGCGCATGCGCTGGGGACCGCGTATCCGGTGTCCGACAAGCGCATCGTGAAGGCCGTGGACGCGGCTGCGCCGTAGCCGGGGCGGGCCGCGGACGGCCGGGGCGCGGCCCGGGAGGTGCGCCTCCCGGGAGCGAGTTCGACCGCACCCCCTGACCTGCTGTAGAGTCTTGCTTCGCAGCACCGCGCAAGCGGGAGCGGCACCAAGGTCCTGTGGAGCAGTTTGGAGTGCTCGCCACCCTGTCAAGGTGGAGGCCGCGGGTTCAAATCCCGTCAGGACCGCAGTTGAACGGCCCGCATCCGATGAGGATGCGGGCCGTTCTGCGTGTGCCGCGCCGCCGTTCCTCTCCCCGGCACCCCCGCCCCTACCCTGACGGGCGTCTTGACGGCGGCCGGTGCCGCCGGTACTCACAGAGGAAGCGTGGGGCCGGGAGGTGCGTGCGATGAGGGCGGCGAAGAGGCACGAGACCAGGGCGCTGCTGCGCGCCCATCTGTCGGCCGCGACGGGCTTTCGACATCTGACCCGGCACTGCCCCGTCTGCCACCGGCTGTTACGGCTCGCCCTGGAGCCGTATGCGGCCCGTTCGGGGGTCGCGGCGCCCTTACCCGCCCCGGACGCGCCGTCGGCGCTCTGCGGGCCGCAGGCGGCGGAGGGCGAAAGTCCCGCGAAGCGGTGACCAACGGAGCCTTGCCCATCTGCCGTGCGGTGGAAGGCTGGTGACAGGGCGTCGGCCAGGAACGCCTTTACCTCAGCGGCAAGGACACCTTCAAGCGCTGCGCCATGTGACGGGTGTCACCGGACGAGTTTCCCGGAGCGGGGAACTTACCCTCGCCCTACAACCAGTCAATTTAATATGTGCAATTGCACCACTCTCCGAGGCACTCAAACGAGACCGCCGGGTCTGTGACGGAGGCCCTCTGGAGGGCCCTCGGAAGCCCCTTGTGGACGCCGCCGCGACGGTGGCGTGACAGGCGGCCTCCGGGCGCCCGGGAGGCCCCGTGACGCGCGCACAAAAAAGATCGCGCTGGACCCGGCGGAGTCCAGCGCGATCGATGACGTACCCAGATGCTGCGGGTGTGGGCCCGTTGGGGCGGGCGCCGCGTCGTATGGAGCTGTGTGGAGCGTGGTGAAGCGGGTGGAGCAGTGGTGCTGCACGGGCGTTCTGCGGGTTGGGGGCCCCGAAAACAGCCCGGTTATGCGGTTATTCAGGCCTCGCTGCGCTGCTGCGGGATACCCGCGAGCAGTGCGCGGACCTCAGCCTCGCGGTAACGCCGATGCCCTCCGAGCGTACGGATGGACGTGAGCTTGCCTGCCTTGGCCCAGCGGGTCACCGTCTTCGGGTCCACGCGGAACATCGTGGCAACCTCAGCGGGGGTAAGCAGCGGCTCGGCGTCAGGGGTGCGAGCGGTCATGAGCGGCCTCCTCGGGAGAACCGAACCATCACGGTTCTTTCCTCTAAATTCTGCACCTTGACCCGCGTTGCCCGAAATGGCGGACGCGGGCCGAGTCGGTTATAGGACGAACGGCTTGTCCTCGGCACTACAACTACACCATCTGTCCAGCCACGTCGGCCAAACCGATGGAATTGCCCTCTCAGGTGTTCAACCTCGGCGGATGCCGATGGACCATGCCATAGCGGACAGTCACGCCACCGTGACGATCAGTCACAAAATGATCAGGCGTCACTAGACCCCTCAAGGAGCGCAATACCGATCTACCCGCCCATAGTTAGACGGAAGGAGCCCATGTAAGGCTCCTTGTCCTATTTTGGCACGAGGACATAGCTTGCGCGCAAGGCCCGAAGTCAGTGCTTTAGGTCACTGTTGGGGGAATAGCCCGGATCAGGACCTACGTCCTGAGGGAGAAAGCCTACGGGACGAGCGCGTTCCAAGATCATCTCGCAGTTCCGGAGGCTCCGCGCCCCGAAGGCGACCACTCAGCTGGAGAACTGGCGCTCGCGCACCGACCGCCACCGGTCCGACAGCTTCTCGTACGCGACGCCGGCCCGCTCGCCGTCACCCTCGCGCAACGCCGCGAGCCCTTCCGCCACTTCCGCGGCCGAACGGTCACCGGCGAGCTGCGCATCGGGCACCGCGTGCACCAGCCCGCCGTAGTCCAGCTCCACCAGCGAGCGCGGGTGGAATTCCTCCAGCCAGCGCCCCACGTCCACCAGGCCGTCGATCAGCGGCCCCTCCTCCATCGTGTCCCGCAGCGTCCGCAGCCCGCGCGCGACCCGGCGCCGCGCCTGCACCATCGGCGTCCGGTAGCGCAGCAGCGGCCCGTCCTTCCCCTCCCTTTCGTACTCCCGCTCCGCGTCGTCGAAGAGGACGAACCAGCGGACCGGGACATGCCAGGTCGCCCCGCGGATCCAGGGCCTGGCGTCCGGGTTGCGCTCCTGCCACTCCTCGTAGTCGGTGGCCGCCTGCCGGCGCACCACCGGGGGCAGCGCGGCGTCCAGCACCGGTGCGGGCAGCAGCTCGGGCAGCTCCTCCAGCGCCTGCCAGCCGCGCAGCCGGGTGCGCCACGGGCAGATGCAGGGCACCTCGTCGACGACCGCGACGAACGCGTCCGCGCTCTCGTGCACCGGGACCGGCACCGGGGGCGTGGGCAGCAGGTCGGCGAGGGCTCTGCGCTGCTCGTCCTGCGCCGTCGGGGTGTCGTCGCGCTTCGCGTACCGCGCCCAGTGGGAGCGCTCCGGCTCCGGGAATGCTGCCAGCGGCTCGTAGACCCGTAGGTATGCCGCATACGGGACCGTCACCGACGACGCCAAGGCCACGCACGCTCCTTCAAAGGGAAGTCCGCCACCGGGAGTTGCCGGGGGTGTGTCCTCCCCCGCCCGGCCCGGGATACGGCAAATCGTCGCACGTCCGTCCCCCGCGAGTGGGTGATCCCCGGTACCCGGCCGATCATCGGGCCGCGGAGGTCTTACGCTCTTCCCGACCGGCCCTCCCCACCCGCAGGAGGGCGTCCTCCGTGACCTATGGGAGTCACCACCGTGACCGACGTACGTCCTTCCGCCGTCAGCGTCGACGGCGGCGTGCTGCACACCCTGTTCCGATCGGAGCAGGGCGGCCATGAACAGGTCGTTCTCTGCCAGGACCGCGCCAGCGGCCTCAAGGCCGTGATCGCCGTCCACAACACCGCTCTGGGCCCGGCCCTCGGCGGCACCCGCTTCCACGCCTACGCCTCCGAGGAGGAGGCGGTGCTGGACGCCCTCAACCTCTCGCGCGGCATGTCCTACAAGAACGCGCTCGCCGGTCTCGACCACGGCGGCGGCAAGGCCGTGATCATCGGCGACCCCGACGTGATCAAGACCGAAGAGCTGCTGCTCGCCTACGGACGCGCGGTGGCCTCGCTCGGCGGCCGATACGTCACCGCGTGCGATGTCGGCACGTACGTCGCGGACATGGACATCGTCGCCAGGACCAACAAGTGGACCACCGGGCGCTCGCCGGAGAACGGCGGCGCGGGCGACTCCTCGGTGCTGACCGCCTTCGGCGTCTTCCAGGGCATGCGGGCATCGGCCCAGCACCTGTGGGGCGACCCGACGCTGCGCGGCCGGAAGGTCGGCGTGGCCGGCGTCGGCAAGGTGGGCCACCACCTCGTCGGGCACCTGCTCCAGGACGGCGCCGAGGTGGTCGTCACGGACGTCCGCACCGAGTCGGTCGACCGGATCCGCCGGGCGCACCCGCAGGTCACGGCCGTCGCCGACACCGACGCACTGATCCGCACGGAGGGTCTGGAGATCTACGCGCCGTGTGCCCTGGGCGGCGCGCTGAACGACGCGTCGGTGCCCGCGCTGACCGCGAAGGTGGTGTGCGGCGCGGCCAACAACCAACTCGCGCACCCCGGCGTCGAGAAGGACCTCTCCGACCGCGGCATCCTCTACGCCCCCGACTACGTCGTGAACGCGGGCGGCGTCATCCAGGTGGCCGACGAGCTGCACGGCTTTGACTTCGACCGCTGCCGGGACAAGGCGGCGAAGATCTTCGACACCACGCTGGCGATATTCGCTCGTGCGAAGTCGGACGGGATCCCGCCGGCCGCGGCGGCCGACCGGCTGGCCGAACAGCGCATGGCGGAGGCACGGCGCGCCTGACGCCACCGGGGCGCCTCCAGGCGCTCCGAATGGCCGGAAATCCGGCCTTGCGCGGCCCGCCGCGGGCGGTCGGGGAGACATCCCTCACCACCCGTCGGCGGGTCGCCGTACAGGACAGGTTAAAATCGCAGTTGACCAGCGGGAAAAGGGCGCCTCGCAGGTCATGCCGAGCGGCCGGTGATGCGGGCGACGTACCGTATGGCCGCGGAAGCAGGTACCGTTGAAGCCCTACGGGCCGGTCTCTCCGTCGAGAGTCCGCTCTGAATCATGAACGCGTGTCAAGACTCTGGGGCCATAGAGCCCCGTCATTGAGGGGGTCGACCCATGGGGCGCGGCCGGGCCAAGGCCAAGCAGACAAAGGTCGCCCGCCAGCTGAAGTACAGCAGCGGTGGGACGGATCTCTCACGACTGGCCGACGAGCTGGGTGCATCGCCGTCGAGCCAGCAGCCTCCGAACGGGGAACCGTTCGAGGATGACGAGGACGACGACCCGTACGCACACTACGCGGATCGATACAACAACGACGATGAGGACGAGGGCGACTCGTCCCACCAACGTCGCCGCGCCTGACGACGCACCGCTACCACTTCCGCGGGAAGCCACCCGCGGTCGTCCTGCGGTTCGTTCACCGCTTTACCAGGGCGCGCAGAGCATCTCCACATACCCGGTCCGGGGTTCTCACCTCGGACCGGGTTTTGTGCTGCCCCGGCAGCGGGCGCCTCAGCCGGCGTAGTCACCGGTCAGGGTCACCGCTTCGGTCAGGTCGCCGCGCTCGATGATCTCGCCGCCGACCCAGGCGTCCACGCCGCGGTCGGCCAGGGTGGCCAGCGCGACGTCCACCGAATCCTGGGGGACGACGGCGATCATGCCGACACCCATGTTCAGGGTCTTCTCCAGTTCCAGGCGCTCGACCGCTCCGGCCGAGCCGACCAGGTCGAAGACCGCGCCCGGCGTCCAGGTGGCGCGGTCGACCGTGGCGTGCAGCCCGTCCGGGATCACCCGGGCCAGGTTGTTGGCCAGACCGCCGCCGGTGATGTGCGAGAAGGCGTGCACGTCGGTGGTGCGGGTGAGCGCCAGGCAGTCCAGCGAGTAGATCTTGGTGGGCTCCAGCAGCTCCTCGCCGAGTGTCCTGCCGAACTCGGGGATCTCCCGGTCCAGGGCCAGGCCCGCGCGGTCGAAGAGGACGTGGCGGACCAGCGAGTACCCGTTGGAGTGAAGTCCGGAGGACGCCATCGCGATCACCGCGTCGCCCGGACGGATACGGTCCGCGCCGAGCACCCGGTCGGCCTCGACGACGCCGGTGCCGGCACCCGCGACGTCGAACTCGTCCGCACCCAGCAGCCCGGGGTGCTCCGCGGTCTCGCCGCCGACCAGCGCGCAGCCGGCCAGTACGCAGCCCTCGGCGATGCCCTTGACGATCGCGGCGACCCGCTCCGGGTAGACCTTGCCGACGCAGATGTAGTCGGTCATGAACAGCGGCTCGGCGCCGCAGACCACCAGGTCGTCGACGACCATGCCGACGAGGTCGTGGCCGATGCTGTCGTAGACACCCATCTTGCGGGCGATGTCGACCTTGGTGCCGACGCCGTCGGTGGCCGAGGCCAGCAGCGGGCGCTCGTACCGCTTGAGGGCGGAGGCGTCGAAGAGGCCGGCGAAGCCGCCGAGCCCGCCGACGACCTCGGGGCGGGTGGCCTTCTTCACCCACTCCTTCATGAGGTCGACGGCGCGGTCGCCCGCTTCGATGTCGACGCCGGCTGCCGCGTAGCTGGCGCCGGCGCCCGCGGATCGCGCAGGCTCGGATGACTCAGGAGGCATGGCGCAGAACTTTCGTGTCGTGTGTGTGCGAGCTACGGGCGGCGCAGCGCATCGGCGCCACCGACACCGGCCGTCAGCGTCCCGACCCCGTCCAGGTCCGGCTTGGCCTGACCTGCGGTCTCCGACTCCAGGAGGTGCTTGCCCAGCAGCTCCGGGTCGGGCAGCTCCATCGGGTACACGCCGTCGAAGCAGGCGCGGCAGAGGTTCGGCTTGTCGATGGTGGTGGCCTCGATCATGCCGTCGATGGAGATGTAGGCGAGGGAGTCGGCGCCCAGGGACTTGCCGATCTCGTCCACGCTCAGACCGTTGGCGATCAGCTCCGCGCGGGTGGCGAAGTCGATGCCGAAGAAGCACGGCCACTTGATCGGCGGGGAGGAGATCCGGATGTGGACCTCCTTGGCGCCGGCCTCGCGCAGCATCCGCACCAGGGCGCGCTGGGTGTTGCCGCGGACGATCGAGTCGTCGACGACCACCAGGCGCTTGCCGCGGATGACTTCCTTGAGCGGGTTGAGCTTGAGGCGGATACCGAGCTGGCGGATGGTCTGCGACGGCTGGATGAACGTCCGGCCGACGTAGGAGTTCTTGACCAGACCGGAGCCGTACGGGATCCCGCTGGCCTCGGCGTATCCGACGGCGGCGGGGGTACCGGACTCCGGCGTCGCTATCACCAGGTCGGCGTCGGCCGGCGCCTCGGCGGCCAGCTTGCGGCCCATCTCCACGCGGGAGAGGTAGACGTTGCGGCCCGCGATGTCCGTGTCGGGGCGGGCGAGGTAGACGTACTCGAAGACGCAGCCCTTGGGGCGGGCCTCGGCGAAGCGCGTGGAGCGCAGGCCGTTCTCGTCGATCGCGACCATCTCGCCGGGTTCGATCTCCCGGATGAAGCTGGCGCCGCAGATGTCCAGGGCGGCGGTCTCGGAGGCCACCACCCAGCCGCGCTCCAGGCGGCCGAGCACCAGCGGGCGGATGCCCTGCGGGTCACGGGCCGCGTAGAGCGTGTGCTCGTCCATGAAGCAGAGCGAGAAGGCACCCATGACCTTCGGGAGGACGCGGGGTGCGGCCTCCTCCACGGTCAGCGGCTTGCCGTCGTCGTCCACCTGGCCGGCCAGCAGGGCCGTCACCAGGTCGGTGTCGTTGGTGGCCGCGACCTGGGTCGCCCGGCCGCCCTCACGGGGCAGCGCGGCGACCAGATCCGCCAGCTCGGCGGTGTTCACCAGGTTGCCGTTGTGGCCGAGCGCGATCGAGCCGTGCGCGGTGGCACGGAACGTCGGCTGGGCGTTCTCCCACACCGAGGCACCGGTGGTGGAGTAGCGGGCATGGCCCACGGCGATGTGGCCCTGGAGGGAGCCGAGCGAAGTCTCGTCGAAGACCTGGGAAACCAGGCCCATGTCCTTGAAGACGAGGATCTGCGAGCCGTTGCTCACTGCGATGCCCGCGGACTCCTGTCCACGGTGCTGCAGCGCGTACAGCCCGAAATAGGTGAGTTTGGCGACCTCTTCACCCGGAGCCCAGACACCGAAGACGCCGCAAGCGTCCTGGGGGCCCTTTTCGCCGGGGAGCAGGTCGTGGCTGAGTCGTCCGTCACCACGTGGCACGTCATTGAGTCTAGGGCAGGACACGGATTCATCCGAACCGGGGATGGGCGGGAATCTGGATGAGTGCATGAACGGGGCATGAAGCGTCCTTGACGCGGCCCCGCCGACCCGGCCAGGATTTCGCGCCATGCAGACCCCGCAGCCCTTGGCGCGCCTGGCCTCCCACCGGGTGCTTCGCCCGGCGCGCCCCCTGGTGCGGCGCCACCACGTCGACCTCGGTCGGCTGGCCGGCGCGCTCTGTCGCCGCGGCTGGAAGGGCCTAGGGGCCGCCGCCGCGGGAGCCCGCGGTCGCTGCGCGTGTGCACCCCGCCGCCCTTTGTGAGCTGGCCTTTCCTTCGCCGCCCCGGCTGCCTTCCCGGTGCCACGGAGCGGCATCCCCCATCCCCTTTGCGGCACTTGGCGCACTTCGTCTCGCGCGCCCCGTGTGAGATGCGCTACGTGCCGCCCGCCCGCTGCCGCCGCCGCGCCGCTCTGCCGTGCCGCGGCCCGCCCGCCATGACCTGGAGCCGCTTCGATGACCTCCGCCGACCCGTCCCCGACCGACATATCCGACAGCCCGGCGACCGCGCCGGTCTCGCGCCGTGCGTTCGGCGGCCTGGCCGGGGCGGGGGCCGCAGCCGCCGTGGGCGGGCTCGGGGCCGCCACCGCGCTCGCCGGGGCGCACCGGGCCGCGGCGTCGGAGCCCGCCTTCCGGGAACGGGAGTTCCGGGCCGCGCCCGGCCGGCACGCCCGGCGGCCCAACATCCTCTTCATCCTCGGCGACGACCTGGGCTGGGCCGACCTGTCCTCGTACGGCGCGCCCGATATCCGGACCCCGCACCTCGACCGGCTCGCCCGCCAGGGAGTCCGCTTCACCCAGGCGTACTCGGGCTCCGCGACCTGCTCCCCCACCCGCTTCTCCCTCTACACGGGCCGCTACCCCGGGCGCACCGCAGGCGGTCTCGCCGAGCCGATCGCCGACCGCACCGTGGGGCTCGACCCCGCGCACCCCACGCTCGCCTCCCTGCTGCGGGACGCGGGCTACGCGACGGCGCTGATCGGCAAGTGGCACTGCGGCTACCTGCCGGACTACAGCCCCACCAAGTCGGGCTGGGACACCTTCTTCGGGAATCTCAGCGGGGCCCTTGAGTACTACTCGAAGCTCGGACTCGCCGGGGAGTACGACCTCTACGAGGGCGATGCCACGTACAAGGACCTGCGCTACTACACGCGGATCATCACCGAGCGCGCCGTCGGCTTCGTGACGGACGCGGGGAAGCGGAACGCGGCGGCCGGCCAGGCGTCCGGGGGCCGTCCGGCCGGCTCGCCCTGGCTGCTGAACCTGAACTTCACCACGCCCCACTGGCCGTGGATCGCGGACGGCGACGAGGCGGAGAGCGCGGAGATCGTCCGGCGGATCAAGGCGGGCGAGCCGGGCGCGCTCCAGCACCGGGACGGCGGTTCCCTGGGGAAGTACCGGGAGATGGTCGAGGACCTGGACCGGTCGGTGGGTGAGGTGCTGGCCGCGCTGCGGCGCTCCGGCCAGGAGGAGGACACCCTGGTCTTCTTCGCCAGCGACAACGGCGGCGAACGCTGGTCGTACAACTGGCCGCTGACCGGCAACAAGGCATCCCTCCAGGAGGGCGGCATCCGGGTGCCGACGCTCCTTCGCTGGCCTGCTGGGATCGACGCGGGCCAGGTGAGCCACGAGCCGGTGTTCACGCCGGACTGGACGGCGACCCTGCTGGAGCTCGCGGGCGCCCGCCAGGACCGCGGGTACCCGCTGGACGGGACGAGCCTGGCCGGCTACCTGCTGCGCGGTGAGCGGATCGCCGAGCGGGATCTGTTCTGGCGGGTGCGCGGCGAGCGGGCGCTGCGGCGCGGCAACTGGAAGTACTACCGGGGCAAGGGCGGGAAGGACCAGCTCTTCGACGTCGTACACGATCCGCGCGAACAGGCCGACAGGGCGGCTGCCGAACCGCAGCTCCTGCGGCGGCTGCGGGCCTCCTGGGAGGCGGTGGACGGGACGCTGCTGGCCTACCCGAAGGAGTGAGGCGGCCGGATCTTCAGCGGCCGGACCTTCAGCGCCCGAACTCTCAGGTCAGGACCGGGAGTTGGTCGCCGATGTCGGCGCGCTCCCCACTGGCCGTGACGGTGGCAGCGGCCAGTTCGCCGGCCCACACCGCCCGTCCGGTGGCCAGCCGGAGCCAGGTCAGCGGGTCGGTCTCGACGACGTTCGGCGGGGTGCCGCGGGTGTGCTTGGGGCCCGCCACGCACTGCACCACCGCGAACGGCGGCACCCGGACCTCGACCGAGCCGCCGGGCGCCTTGACCGCCAGCGCGTCCGCGAGCAGCCGGGTGGCGGTGGCCAGCGCCTGGCGGTCGTAGGGGATCTCGGTGCCGGTCGCCGCCGCCAGGTCGTCGGTGTGCACGACCAGCTCCACGCAGCGGGTGACGAGGTAGTCGTCCAGCCGCATGGCGCCCGCCCGGCTCGCCACCAGCCGGTCGTCCGGCGCCTCGGGGAGTATCCCGGCGAGCCGGTCGGCGGCGCGGGCCAGCAGCGCCGCCAGGCCCTGCGGGGTGTCCGGTCCGCCGGTCGCGGCCGGGGCACGGGTGTCGTCGTCGATTCCTGATGCCGTCGGCGCGGTGGCGAACGGCCAGTCCAGCAGCGCCGTCTCCTGCCGCGCCGGGGCCGGTTCCTCCAGGAGCCGCACCACGCTCCCGACCGCCATCGCCAGATGCGCGACCAGCTCCCGCACCGTCCACCCGCCGAGCCGGGTCGGCAGCGCCAACTGCTCGGCGCTCAGGCCGCGTACGGCCTCGCGGACGTGCGCGAACTGCGCCGTGACGGCGGCCCTGGTCCTGGCCGGGTCGTAACGGCGGGTGCGCGTTTTGCGGGCGGCGGGCGACATGGGGACCAGCGTAGGCGGCACCACTGACAACGGCCCGGCCCCGCCGCCCCGGCCGGTCTCAGCGCCCGGGAATCCCCGCGGGCGCCGCGTCGAACGTCTCGCCGTTGTGCGGGACGCCGATGCCGTGCCAGGTGAAGGGGATGCCGTCGGCGGTGTCCGGGTCGGCGGTGCTCATCAGCTGGAAATGGACGTGCGGCTCGGTGCTGTTGCCGGAGTTGCCGCACCGGCCGAGCGGCTGCCCGCTCCGTACCCGGTCGCCCGCCCGGACGGTGAGCGAGCCGCGCCGGACGTGGGCGTAGAGCGCGTACGTGCCGTCGCCCAGGTCGAGGACGACGTGGTTGCCGACGACGGCGCCCGCGCCGCCGATCGTGCGGAACACGCCTTCGACGACGAAGAGGTACACCAGGGCCGGCCAGGACGTACGGCTGAGGTGGTCGCGGCGGCGGTCGTCGGCGCGTACGACGGTGGCGTCGGCGACGGCGAGCAGCGGTGCGCCGAACGCCGGGAAGTCGGCGTTGCGGCGGGCCAGGGGCCACCAGCCGAAGGCGGGCCTGGCGCCCGGCTCCGGCTCGGCCACGATGTCGATGGCGTAGGTCTGGCCGTACGCCCGGGTGCCGTGGCTCGGGACCTTGTCCGCCGGGCTGTTGAGGGCCTTCCAGCGGCCGGTGACCGGCGCGCCGACCGCCACCGCCGCGCGTTCCGGTGCCGCGGCGGCTTCCGTCCCGGCGCGCGCCGCCAGGCGGTGGCCGCCGAACACGCACAGCATCCAGAGGCCGAGTGGTACCCAGCCCACCCAGTACGGGACGCTGGCGAAGAAGCCCGCGACGACGACCGCCAGGAACGCGAACAGGCAGACGCGGGCGGTGTGCTGAAGGAGTTTCCGCAGAGTGGTGGGTGTCATCCGGTTCTGTTCCCCCTGAAGTCGGCCGGGCTCAGTGCCCGGCGGCGGTCAGCATCACCAGGAGCGGCACGACGCGGTCGGCCGGCACTTCGTGGCGCCCACGGGCGGCCGTGCGCAGCCAGCCGGCGGCCGTCAGCTGCCGCAGGTGGTGGTAGATCTGGCCGGTGGTGCCCGTCCCGTCGAGCGCGGTGAGTTCGGCGGCGGTGCCGCGTCCGTCGAGCACCGCGCGCAGCAGCCGCAGCCGTACGGGCTGCCCGAGCGCCGCGAAGACGTCGGCCGCGTCCGCCCAGTCGCCGTCCAGCACGGTGTCCGTGGTCAGCGCGTACTGCCACTCGTAGGTCTGCCCGGCCGGGATCCGTACGGCGCCGGTGTACAGCACGCCGCCGTTCTCGGCGCCCAGGCCCGCGAGCTGGGCCTGGAGGCCGCGCAGCGCCCACAGTTCGTCCGGGTCGCTTCCGGGGACGGGTGCCGGTTCGGTGCCACCGGCGGCGGGCCGCTCCAGCGCGGCCAGGCGCCGCTCCAGCGCGGCCACCCGCTGTTCGAGATCCATGGGCATGAGATTACGTAATTACGTAAGAACGAACAAGCGGGTATGTGTCGTTAGGTGGCCGTTCGTCGGGCGTCGGCGCAGGTCGCGCCCGGTTTCTGTGAAGCAGATCACTGTGCGGGCAGGGCGAGGCGCGCCGAGGGGAGAGGCTCAACTGTTGGCATAGTGCGGCTGGTTGACACACCTAGCTCAGTAGGGATCCCCCCATGCAGATACGTCGCACCCTCGCCCTCGCCGCCGTCGCCGGCGCGACGGTGTTCGCCACCGCCGCCTGCGGCCCGGACGGCACCGACGCCGCCTCGCCGAGCGCCGGCAAGAGCGCCGACTCCTCCGCGAGCAAGGGCTCGGACAGCACCGGGGACGGCAGCGGCAATCCCGGCGCGCCGTCGAAGGAGGACGGCGCGGGCACCTCGGGCGGCTCCGGCGGCTCGACCGGCGGCAGCGGCGGCACGTCCGGCGGCTCCGGCGGCAGCAAGGCGGGCGACGCCACCTGCTCGACCGACGGCATGAAGATCGAGGTGGTGCCGACCGGCGGCACCCTGCCCGCCGTCCTCCTCAAGGCCACCAACACCGCGGGCGGCAGCTGCAACCTCTACGGCTTCCCGACCGTCGGGTACCCCGGCGCGCAGGCGGCCGTCGGCGCCGCCGAGGCGAGCAAGCCCCAGGCCGTGGTGACCCTGGAGCCGGGCAAGTCGGCGTACGCCGCCATCGGCCTCCCGCAGGACGGGAAGAACCTGCACCGCGAGAAGAGCCTCACCGTCGGCCTGCGCGGCAAGGACATGGGCCCGATCGACGGCCAGGCGACGGTCAACGCGCCCGGTGGCGCCGGCCTCGGCATCAGCGACGACTCCACCGTCACCTACTGGCAGGCGGACCAGGCCGCCGCGCTCCAGTAGGGAGGGCCGCCGCGCCGCGTCCCCCACCACGGCGCCCCACGCGAACGGGCCGGTCGCACCAGCGGCCGGCCCGTTCGTCGTGCGCGTTCCTAGGCGATCAGGTTCGGGATCGTCGCCTCGTGCGCGTCCTTCAGCTCGCTCAGCGGGATGCTGAACTGGCCCTGGACGTCGATCTCTTCGCCGTCGATGACGCCGATGCGGGTGGCCGGCAGGCCCCGCGCGCCGCACATGTCCGTGAAACGCAGCTCCTCGCTGCGCGGCACCGCGACGACCGCACGGCCTGCGGACTCGGAGAAGAGCAGCACGAAGGGGTCGGCGCCGTCCGGCACGACCACCCGCGCGCCCTTGCCGCCCTGGAGGCAGGACTCGACCAGCGCCTGGATCAGACCGCCGTCGGACAGGTCGTGCGCCGCGTCGACCATGCCGTCGCGGGAGGCCGAGATCAGGATCTCGGCGAGCAGCCGCTCGCGCTCCAGGTCCACCTTCGGCGGCAGTCCGCCCAGGTGGTCGTGGACGACCTGCGACCACGCCGAGCCGCCCAGCTCCTCCTCGGTGTCACCCAGGAGGTAGATGAGGTGCCCCTCGTCCGCGAACGCGACCGGGGTGCGGCGGGTGACGTCGTCGATCACACCGAGGACGGCGACCACCGGGGTGGGGTGGATCGCGACGTCGCCGGTCTGGTTGTAGAGCGAGACGTTGCCGCCGGTGACCGGCGTGCCGAGCTGCTGGCAGCCGTCCGCGAGACCGCGGATGGCCTCGGAGAACTGCCACATGACGGCCGGGTCCTCGGGCGAGCCGAAGTTCAGGCAGTCCGAGACGGCGAGCGGCTTGGCGCCGGACGTCGCGACGTTGCGGTACGCCTCGGCCAGCGCCAGCTGCGCGCCGGTGTACGGGTCGAGCTTGGCGAAGCGGCCGTTGCCGTCGGTGGCGAGGGCGACGCCGAGGTTGGTCTCCTCGTCGATGCGCACCATGCCGGAGTCCTCGGGCTGGGCGAGCACGGTGTTGCCCTGCACGAAGCGGTCGTACTGGTCGGTGATCCACGCCTTGGACGCCTGGTTCGGGGAGGAGACCAGCCGCAGGACCTGCGCGCGCAGCTCGTCGGCGTTCGCCGGGCGGGCCAGCTTGTTCGCGTCGTCGGCCTGGAGCGCGTCCTGCCAGGACGGGCGGGCCAGCGGGCGCTCGTAGACCGGGCCTTCGTGGGCGACCGTGCGCGGGTCGACGTCGACGATCTTCTCGCCCTTCCAGAAGATCTCCAGCCGGTCGCCGTCGGTCACCTCACCGACGACCGTCGCGATGACGTCCCACTTCTCGCAGATCTCCAGGAAACGGGCGACCTTCTCCGGCTCGACCACCGCGCACATGCGCTCCTGCGACTCGCTCATGAGGATTTCCTCGGGCGAGAGGGTGGAGTCACGCAGCGGGACGTCGTCGAGGACGACGGTCATGCCGCCGGAGCCGTTGGACGCCAGCTCACTGGTGGCACAGGAGAGGCCGGCGGCGCCGAAGTCCTGGATGCCGACGACCAGCTTCTCGGCGTACGCCTCCAGGGTGCACTCGATGAGCAGCTTCTCCTGGAAGGGGTCGCCGACCTGGACGGCGGGGCGCTTCGACGGCTTCGCGTCGTCGAAGGTCTCGGAGGCCAGGATGGAGGCGCCGCCGATGCCGTCGCCGCCGGTGCGGGCGCCGTAGAGGATGACCTTGTTGCCGGCGCCCGACGCCTTGGCGAGGTGGATGTCCTCGTGCTTCATCACGCCGATGCATCCGGCGTTGACCAGCGGGTTGCCCTGGTAGCAGGCGTCGAAGACGACCTCGCCGCCGATGTTGGGCAGGCCCAGGCAGTTGCCGTAGCCGCCGATGCCGGAGACGACGCCGGGCAGCACGCGCTTGGTGTCGGGGTGGTCGGCCGCACCGAACCTGAGCGGGTCGACGACCGCGACCGGGCGGGCGCCCATCGCGATGATGTCGCGCACGATGCCGCCGACACCGGTCGCGGCGCCCTGGTACGGCTCGACGTACGACGGGTGGTTGTGCGACTCCACCTTGAAGGTGACGGCGTAGCCCTGGCCGACGTCGACGACACCGGCGTTCTCACCGATGCCGACGAGCAGCGCGTCCGTCTCGGGCGCCTTCTCGCCGAACTGGCGGAGGTGGACCTTGCTGGACTTGTACGAGCAGTGCTCGGACCACATGACGGAGTACATGGCCAGCTCGGCGCCGGTCGGACGGCGGCCGAGGATCTCGCGGACCCGCTCGTACTCGTCCTTCTTCAGGCCGAGTTCGGCCCAGGGCTGCTCGGTGTCCGGCGTCTTCGCGGCGTGCGCGACCGTATCGAGCGTCATGCTGCGACCAACTTCTTGAGAATCGAGGTGAAGAACCCGAGGCCGTCGGTGCCCGCGGTCCCGATGAGCGGCTCGACCGCGTGCTCGGGGTGCGGCATGAGGCCCACGACGTTGCCGGCCTCGTTGGTGATGCCGGCGATGTCACGCTGCGAGCCGTTGGGGTTCACGTCCAGGTAGCGGAACGCGACCCGGCCCTCGGCCTCCAGCATGTCGAGGGTGCGCTCGTCGGCGGTGTAGCGGCCGTCGATGTTCTTCAGGGGAATGTGGATCTCCTGGCCCGCGGAGTAGTCCGCCGTCCAGGCCGTGCCCGCGTTCTCCACCCGCAGCTTCTGCTCACGGCAGACGAAGTGCAGGCTCTCGTTGCGCAGCATCGCGCCGGGCAGCAGGTGGCTCTCGGTGAGCACCTGGAAACCATTGCAGATCCCCAGTACCGGCATGCCGCCCCTGGCCTGCTCGATAACGGTCTCCATCACCGGCGAGAAACGGGAGATGGCCCCGGCCCGCAGGTAGTCGCCGTACGAGAATCCGCCGGGCAGCACCACGGCGTCGACCTGCTTGAGGTCCTTGTCGCGGTGCCACAGCGGCACGGCTTCGGCTCCGGCGACCCGGACCGCGCGCTGGGTGTCACGGTCATCGAGCGTGCCGGGGAACGTGACGACGCCGATGCGCGTCATGATCCGGCCTCGTCGACCCGGACGGTGAAGTCTTCGATGACGGTGTTGGCGAGGAAGGTCTCGGCCATCTCGCGGATACGGGCGAGGGCGGCGTCGTCGACCGGTCCCTCCACCTCAAGTTCGAAACGCTTGCCCTGGCGGACGTCGGCGATCCCCTCGAATCCCAGGCGTGGCAGTGCGCGCTGCACCGCCTGCCCCTGCGGGTCGAGGATCTCCGGCTTGAGCATGACGTCGACTACGACGCGTGCCACTGGCACTCCCGGTGGTGTGGTGCGTAAGGCGGTTCCCTCACAGTACCGTGTTCGAAAATCTACGCGAGTAGATATGTGCACGCTCCATCACGGTCCGGTATCAGCGGGAGTGAGCGCCGGGGAAAATCCTCGAAAAGATCTAGAGTCCGGATTGCGGGATGACACGCTGAGAAAATTAACTGGGCTTCACAATGCATTGCCCGTCGCTGTACAAATGAAAAAGCATTGATTCAGATCAGCAGGATCCGGAGCATCACCCCACGTCAACACGGGGCTGCTGCACGAAAGGACCGATATCCGTGGCGCAGCGCGTAGTAGTAACGCTCTCCGATGACATCGACGGAGGAGAAGCCGCAGAGACGGTCGCCTTCGGATTGGACGGGAAGACGTACGAGATCGACCTCAATCCCGCCAATGCGAAGAAACTGCGCGGCGCCCTCGCCCCGTTCGTCGAAGCGGGCCGTAAGCGATCCAAGTCCGGCAAGGCGTACCACCGGACTTCGGTGACCCCCGACCCGGCGGCGGTCCGCGCCTGGGCCCGCTCGCACCAGATGGACGTGCCGCCGCGCGGTCGCATCCCCAAGAAGGTCTACGAGGCGTTCAACGCGGCCAATCACTAACCGACTTGCCGGCCCCCGCGGCCCTCGCACAGCCGACTTGCACTGCACCCCCACTGATCAGTTAGAGTCTGGAGCACGCCGAGGGGCGAGGCCGCAGGGCCGGACCTCACGGAGTCACGCGGGTGTAGCTCAGTAGTAGAGCGCCCCCTTTCCAAGGGGGAGGCGCAGTGTGCAATCCCTGTCACCCGCTCTGACAGTTCTCCGGTCTTTTGGCTCAACGGGCCTTTTGGATCAGGTAGAGTAGCTGTCGCGCCGCTCGGTGAAAGCCGGGTGGATGCCTGCGGACGTAGCTCAGTTGGTAGAGCGCAACCTTGCCAAGGTTGAGGTCGCGAGTTCGAGCCTCGTCGTCCGCTCAGCGAATGAAGACCCCGGTCATTGTGACCGGGGTCTTTGTCGTTCCGTGCGCGATGTGCCGGCTCCCCTTTTCGTCCGGCGCCCGCCTCGCCCGGTGCCCGTTCCGTCCGGCACCTGTTCCGTCCCGTGCCCGTTCCGTTCGAGGCCGTGGGCTCGCCGTGCGTGAGGCGCGGCCCGCTGTGGTGGTGGACACATCCCCGCCGGGTCGCGCGCGGGCGGCGAAGCGGCCGGGGCGGGCGAGCTGCGGTCCGCGCGGCGGGAGTTGGGGCACGGGCGGGTGTGCCGGGCGCGGGCCGGTGCCGCGGGCGGCGGGGCCTGGCGGGCGGTGCCGACCGGCGGTGCGGCCCGTCGGGGCTCCGGGGTTGGCTATAGTGGTGCCCGCACCGCACAGCGGGGGCCGGAAACGGTCACCGAGTACGGCGCATGCGGACGTAGCTCAGTTGGTAGAGCGCAACCTTGCCAAGGTTGAGGTCGCGAGTTCGAGCCTCGTCGTCCGCTCAGCGAAAAGGCCCCGGCCGGTAGGAATACCGGCCGGGGCCTTTCTGTGTGCTTGCGCGGTCACGCCCAGCTGAGGCCGGTGAGGCGCTCGTACGCCTCGATGTACTTGGCGCGGGTGGCGTCGACGATGTCCTGCGGCAGGGCGGGCGGCGGGCGTTCGCCGGTGCGGTCCCAGCCGGAGGCCGGGGAGGTCAGCCAGTCGCGGACGAACTGCTTGTCGAAGGACGGCTGGGCGCGGCCCGGCTGCCACTGGTCGGCGGGCCAGAAGCGGGAGGAGTCCGGGGTGAGCACCTCGTCCGCGAGGGTCAGCCGGTCGTCCTGGTAGCCGAACTCGAACTTGGTGTCCGCCAGGATGAGGCCGCGCTCGCGGGCGATGTCGCGGGCCCTGCCGTAGACGGCGAGGGTGGTCTGGCGCAGCTGGGCGGCGACCTCGGGGCCGACCTGACGGGCGACCTCCTCGTAGGAGACGTTCTCGTCGTGCTCGCCGACGGCGGCCTTGGCCGCCGGGGTGAAGATCGGCGCCGGGAGTTCGGAGCCGTTGACCAGACCTTCGGGGAGTGCCAGGCCGCAGACCGTACGGGACTCCTCGTACTCGGTGAGGCCGGATCCGGTGAGGTAGCCGCGGGCCACGCACTCGACGGGGACCATCCGGAGGGACTTGCAGACCAGGGTGCGGCCGGCCCAGTCGGCGGGGGCGCCGGCCGGGACGTCGGTGGAGAGCACGTGGTGGGGCGCGAGGTCGGCGAGCTGCTCGAACCACCACAGGGACAGCCGGGTCAGTACGCGGCCCTTGTCCGGGATCTCGGTGGGGAGCACCCAGTCGTAGGCGGAGGTGCGGTCGCTGGCCACCATGACCAGGTCGCCCGCGGCGTTCCGGTAGAGGTCACGCACCTTGCCGGTGTGGAGGTGGGTGAGCCCCGGCACCTGCACGGGCTCGGGCTTTTCTACGAAACCGGACACGCTGCCTCCGCGTAGGTTGATCCAGGGGTCGTGCCGATTCTCCCGTATGCCGGGGTCCGGCGGTGCCTCAGGGTCGGGTGCCGTGGCGCGCGACGGTGGCGAGCGAGAGTACGGCCAGGGCCGCGACGCCGGTGAGGATCGCCTGTGGCGACCAGACGCGGGTGAGCAGGGTGATCGCGTACGGGGCGCAGAAGCCCAGGTAGCACAGCGCCCAGAAGCGGGCGGTGAGGCGGGCCAGGCCGTGCGGCGGGGCGAGGGCGGCGACCTCGGTGAGGCCGTACGCCACGCACAGGCCGTAGCCGCCGCCGATCAGGGCCGCCGCCGCCAGCGCCACCGCGGGCTGGGTGTGGGCCACCGCGAGCGCGGCGACCAGCAGGCCGACGGTGATGGCGGCGAGTCCGCACAGTGCGGTGGCGATGCGGTGCCGGGCGGCGAGGCGGCGGGCGAGCGGGGCGACCAGGAGGCCGGCGCCGGGGGTGACGGCGGTGGTGATGCCCGCGTAGACCGTGCGCCAGCCGTCCAGGTGGGTGTCGACCAGGCCGGGGAGGGTGGCGAAGGCGATGGTGGGGGCGGCGAAGACCCAGGGGGCGACGGGGACCACGAGGCGGCGGAAGACCTTGGCTGCGGCGGGTGCGGCGGGGGCGGCCGAGTGCTTCGGGGCGGTGGTCGCCGGCGTCCTGGGGGTGGCGGTTTCCGGGGCGCCCATTGCGCTGAGGGCGGCCGTGGCGGCCAGGATGAGGTGCGGTATGTACGCCAGGACCATGGGGTGCGGGGCCCATTGGGCGATGAGGGAGGCGGCCAGGCCGCCGGAGGCGAAGCCGGCGGAGAGGAAGAGGCCGGAGCGGCGGGCGGCGGCTCCCGGGGTGGGGGCCGTGCCGTGCGGCGCGGACGAGAGTTCCTTGATCCAGACGCTGCCCGCGGTGAGCAGGGCGCCGGCGCCGAGTCCGGTGAGGAAGCGGCCGGGCCACAGCAGCCACGCGTTGAGGGGGCCGGCCATCAGCAGGCAGGTCGCGACGACGGAGACGGCGAGCGAGACGAAGGCGACGGGGCGGCGGCCGTGCCGGTCCGCGGCCGGGCCGCCCAGGAGGAGGCCGGGGATCAGGCCGAGTACGTAGATGCCGAAGAGCCCGGTGGTGGTGGCGTCGGTCAGGCCCAGGTCGGAGCGGTAGGCGCCGAGGAGGGCGGAGAACTGGTTGGCGCTCCAGCCGGACGCGGTCATCAGCCAGCCCGCGCGCAGCCAGTGGCGGCGTGCGGTCGCCGGGGTGTGCGGGGACGCCGGGGAAGCCTGCGGTAGGGCGGGGGCGGCGGTCCTGAGGTGCTGCGTGGTCATGAAGGACGTTGTACGGGCCGGGCGGGGTCAGGCGCCGCCCGCGTTCAGGAATCGTGAACGGCCCGGGGCACCGGCCGGTGGCGGGAATTATCGTGGACGTATGGATCTGCGGCGGCTGGCTTCGTTCTTGGCTGTGGTCGAGGAGGGGCACTTCGGCCGGGCGGCGTCCCGGCTGTTCCTGTCGCCGGCCGCGGTGACCGGGCACATCCAGCAGCTGGAGCGGGAGTTCGGCACCCGGCTGCTCGACCGTGGCGGCGGCCGGGCGGTGCCGACCACCGCGGGGCGGCGGCTGGCCTCGCACGCCAGGACCCTGCTGGCCGCGGCGGACGCGGCGGTGGAGGACGTGTCCGAGGCCGCCCGCGAGGTGACGGCGCCGCACGGCCTGCGGGTCGGGGTGATGGGGCACGGCTCCGCCGAGGTGACCCCGGCGGCCGTCAACGCCTTCCGCAGGGCCAGGCCCGATGTGCCGGTCCATCTGGTGCAGCTGAATTTCACCGAGCACTGCAGCGCGCTGCGGGAGAACCGCGTGGACGTGGCGTTCGTCCGTCCCGCGGTCGAGGCCGACGGCATCGAGGTGGACGTGCTGACGACCGAGCGCCGGATCGTCGGGGTCTCGGCGGCTTCGGTGTTCGCGGACGCCGTCCAGGAGGGGCTGCGCGTCGCCGACATCATCGACCTGCCGTATCTGCGGCTGCCCCGGCACACGCCGCGTCCTTTCACCGACTACCTGTACTTCGACGCGGGCGAACGGCGCGCGCCCGACTGTGCGTTGACCCCGCAGGACGTGCTGACGAGCATCGCCGCGGGGCGCGGTGCGGGCTCGGGGCTCGCGTCCTTCGCCCGTTACTACCCCTGGCCCGGCACGGTGTACGTGCCGGTGCTCGACGCGCCCCCGGCGCAGAGCGTGCTGGCGACCCGTACCGGAGACCCCCACCCGGAGGTGCGGATCTTCCGGGCGCTGACGGTGGCGCTGGCGCGGGAGTTGGGGCCGTACGCGGAGTCCGGGCCCGGGTGAGGCGCGGGCCGGACGGGGCTCCGTCGGGTCAGTCGCGCTTGCAGATCCGGTCGAGGAGATTGGCCGTGGCGCGCTGGATGCGGGGGTCGATGTGCCCGGGGCGGTCCAGCGCGGGTGACCAGGCGAAGGTCCCGGAGGCGAAGACCAGGGCGCCACTGGGGGCGCGGTAGAGCGAGGTCTCCTGATGGCGCCTGGTGCCCTCGGAGTCCCGGTACGGGGAGTGGGCGAGCAGGATGCGCTGGGTGTGCTCGGGCAGGCTGGTGCGCGGGAAGTAGCGGTCGGCCTCGCCCGCGACCAGGTCGGCGAGCTGATCGCCTTCGTGGGCGCCGGTGGCCTCCCACAGCCAGTGTTCGCCGTTGCGGACGACGAGAGGGGCGGGCTCGGGCACCCGGCCCGCGTACTGGATGCCCATCAGCCGCTGCTCGGGGTCGCCCGCGTCGCGCCAGAGGGCGGGGCGTCCTGGGCCCTGGCGTTTGCGGCAGCTGAGCAGGGATGCGGAGCCCGAGGGCGAAGGGGAGAGTTCGACCTTCCAGTACATGGTGTTGGCGGACAGGAAGACCAGGGACGTGCCGCCGTCGCGGGCGCGCTCGACGGTGCGGCGCATGGGCTGCGACCAGTACTCGTCGTGGCCGGGGAAGACCAGGCCGCGGTAGCGGGAGGGGTCGACGCGTCCGGCGTGCAGGTCGCGGGCGTCGGCGTAGGCCAGGTCGTAGCCGTAGCGCTCGGCCCAGCGGATGAAGTCGTAGGCGTGGCCGACGTGCAGGGGCAGGCCGGCGCCCGCGTACGGGCGGTCGAAGGAGACGGTGGTGGCGGCGTCCTGCTCGCCCAGGAGCGCGCCCTTCTCGTCCCAGGCGTGGTAGAGGCTGGCGCCGGTGTGCCCGTCCTCGGGGTAGAGGTTGTACGCCTGCCAGGTGATGTCGGGCAGGAGCAGCAGGAGGTCGGCGGGGTGGTCGTCGCGGACCGTGAAGGGGATGTGGCTGCGGTAGCCGTCGGCGGTGGTGAGGACGGCGACGTACGCGCCGAGGTTCCAGTACTCGGGTACGTGCAGGCGCCAGGACAGCCACCAGTGGTGGCAGGAGACCGTGCGCTCGGCGGCGAGCGGGGCGGGCTGGACGATGCCGGAGAGCCGCGGGCTGGTGGTGATCTTGAAGGCGCCGGCGCCGCCGTAGTGGCCGATGCGGTAGATGTCGATGCTGAAGGGCTGGGGCGGGTCCACGGAGACCCGGAAGTCGATGGCCTCGCCCGGGGCGACCGCGCCGGTGGAGGCGAAGCCCTTGATCTGGCGGTGGACGTCGTCGGCGGTGCGGGGGCCGTTGTGCTTGCGCGGCGGCGGCACCCGCAGGTCACCCTGCGCGACGGCCGGGTCGACGTACCAGGGCACGACGTGTCCGGAGTCGAAGTAGTTCTCGCTGCCGCGCAGCCAGGGCAGTGGTCCCTGTCCGAACGGGTCCGTGACCGCGTGGGCGAGGGCGCCTGATTCCCAGCGCCTGATCTGATCCGTCCCCACCATCCGCTCCCCTCCGCGTCCCCCGTGGGCCTGGCCGGCCGTGTCCGTGTGCCGCGGTGTTCCGCAGCGGGCCGTCTCCGCAGGGCTTGTGTGCAGTACGTCTGCGCGCGTGCGGGGGCGGCTCCACCGTGTTCACCCGAACAAACGCGGCCGTTCCCAGCACATCACATTAAGCACCCACTTCGTCACCCTTCGTCGCGAATTCAACGACACAGACCACCGAAACGTGAACGGAATGGGCACATTCATCCGCACGGGGCGGTGAACAGCGCGGAAGCGGGCGGGCGCGAGGAACGTGCGTGCGAACCGGCGGGGCTCCGACGGGTGGGCGGGGCAGGACGGCGGGGACGCGGAGCGGGGGCGGCGGCGCGGGTGGCGGGCGCGGACCGGGGGCGAAGGCCGGCCGGAACGTGGCGGGCCGGGGGCCTCGGGGGCCGTCCGGCCCCGGCGTGGTGCCTGGCCGTGGCGGGTGCCGGGCCCCGTACGGGGTGGTGCGCGTACGGGCGGGGCGTCACACCAGGCGGACCGGCTTCTCCGGGCGTACGCCGACGGCGGTGAGCCAGTCGCGGAGCGGTTCGGCGTCGCCCTCATCGACCAGGCTGCGGACCGGGCTGCCGAAGTCGGCGCGGCGGGCGCCGTCCACCAGGAGGGCCGGGCCGTCCAGCCAGTCCAGGCCGGGGGCGGCGCCCGCGGTGTCCACGGCGGCGCAGCAGACCATCGCGGTGACGTGCTCGGCGAGCAGCTCGCGGTCCGTGCGCGGCGGCTGGAGCGGGAACAGCGGGAGGCCGCCGTCGGCCAGGCCGTCGCCCCAGGACACGTCGGGCGGTGTCTCCTGTGCGGCGGGGCCGCGGGCGGCCTGCCGGGCGGCTTCCTCGTGCTCCTCGCGCTCCAGTTCCTCGCCCAGCCGGGCGGCGACCAGATCGCCGGCCAGGTCGTCGCGGGCCAGCCGGTCGATGACCCGCGCCAGCGTCGGTCCGCCGGCGGGCCTGCGGGCGGTCGCGGTACCGCCCGCGCGGGCGGGGGCGGTGACGGCGCCCGGCCGGCCTGCCGGGCCCACGGCGGTGCTGCCCGAGCCCGCGGCCTGGGCTGCCGCGGCCGGGCGGACGGCTTCTCCGGGCAGGGTTCCGGGCACGGTTCCGGGTGTCGATCCCGGCAGCGGCCGGCCGGCGCCCGCCATGGCGCCCCGGGTGCGCTCGCCCTGCGCCTCGTCCGTGGCGGGCAGGTCGTCCAGGACGCGGTGCAGCCGGGCGGCCTCCAGGCGCCAGGTGCGGTCCACGACCTCTGCCGGGTACTGGCTCCAGGCGACCGGGGACCAGTCGGGGCCCGCTCCGGTGGGGCCGCCGTGGAAGAGCCGGGCGGCCAGCAGGGAGGCGGCGCTGTCGACGGCGCCCGGCTCCTCCAGGAGATCGCAGGCGGGGCGTTCGCCGAGCCGGGCGGTGAAGCCGTCGGCGAGGCGGTCGCGGCGGGAGAGTTCGGTGAGCGCGCAGACCACGCCCACGTCCAGGCAGGAGGGCCAGCGGCCCAGGCGCCAGGCGGGCAGTGCCACGCGGGTCAGCAGCCGGTCCCAGCCCGCGTACGCCAGACCGACCTGTTCCTGGGCGACCGTGCGCAGGCCGTGGTCGATGGCCTGGGCGCGTTCGGATGCGGCGGCGGCCACGCCCCGCTCCATGATCGTGGCGTGCTCGCGGCAGGCCCGCAGCATCAGCCGGGCGACCCGGCCGACGAAGCGGAGCGCCGGGGCGCGCAGGCCCTTGGCGCGCGCCGAGACCGCTACGGCGGCGTCCAGGCCACGGATGAAGCGGCGGGCCGCGGCTATGTCGGGGTGGGCGGAGGGGCTGGTGCCCGCCACCACCGGGGCGAGCAGGGCGCGCAGCTCGCCGACCCGCATCCACCACAGGAACGGTGACCCGATGACCAGCACCGGCGCCGCCGCCGGGGACCGCCGCGGGCCGTGCCGGGGCGGGCCGTGCGCGCGGTGCGTGCGGTCCTCCAGCCAGCTGTCGCAGTCCGGGGTGAGCGCTATCGCGGACGGCGCCGGGACGTCGAGGGTGTCGGCGAGGTCGCGGACGAGGCGGTAGAGGTCGGGCGCCGCGCGCTCGGCGACCGGCACGGAGGGGCTGAGCGCCGGTCTCGCCCCGCTGACGACCGCGCCGACCAGGGCCGCGAGCAGCAGCACCAGCAGCGCGACGCCGCTCACCGCCAGGCGCGCGATGCCCCAGCCGGAGCCGGCAGCCGCGTCCGGGCCGCCGAGATGGCCGGTGGCGCCGCCGACGAGCAGGACCACCGCCGCGGCGGCGGGCAGCACGGCCGCGCCCAGCGCCACGCTGCGGATGCGCAGCACGGCGAGTGCGCGGGACCGCGCCGCAAGAGCGCCGACGCCTGTTTCCGGATCAGCCACGAGCCTGCACACCCCCTGCTGTCCTGCGTGGAGACGGACGGAGAGATCACGGGACGGGAAATGACGAGACTGCGGGGAGCTCGCCACGCATCCGGCGTGCGCGGACGCCTGCCGGAGTCATTGCTCGCTCCCCCACCACTGTGGCACCGGCCACTGACATCGCAATGCCGGTGACCCACTTGCCGGACGCCACCGTGGCCACCGCACCGGATTCCGGCACCGCTGCCACAGGACGCTTGCGCGGCACCCTAGTTGGGGGTTCGGCTCCCGTCAGCCGGAAGTCGTACCGGTCACTCGATGGAATGGCTTTGGGTAAAGCCGGGAACCCGGGCCCGCGGCCCCCGCCGGGCCCCGCGGAAACACACAGCGGCCCCGGTAACACGCCATGACCTGACGTGCCACCGGGGCCGCTGCCCGTGTGGGGACGGCTACGCCTGCCCGGCCCCGCCGTCCGCCGCCGCCTTCGCCGCGATGTCCGTGCGGTGCTGGGATCCGTCCAGCGAGATCCGGCCGACGGCGCGGTAGGCGCGCTCGCGGGCGATGCCGAGGTCGGCGCCGGTCGCGGTGACGGACAGCACCCGGCCGCCCGCGCTGAGCACCGCGCCCGACGCGTCCTGCCGGGTGCCCGCGTGCAGCACGTACGCCTCGGGGGCGTCCTGCGCCGCGACGTCCGCGAGGCCGTCGATGGGGTCTCCGGTACGCGGGGTGTCCGGGTAGTTGTGCGAGGCGATGACGACGGTGACCGCGGCGTCCTCGCTCCAGCGCAGCGGCGGGAGGGCGGCCAGGGTGCCGGTCGCCGCGGCGTGCAGCAGTCCGGCCAGCGGTGTCTTGAGGCGGGCGAGGACGACCTGGGTCTCCGGGTCGCCGAAGCGCGCGTTGAACTCGATCACGCGCACGCCGCGCGAGGTGATCGCGAGGCCCGCGTAGAGCAGCCCGGAGAACGGGGTGCCGCGGCGGCGCAGCTCGTCGACGGTGGGCTGCAGGACGGTGTCCATGACCTCGTCGACCAGCTTCGGGTCGGCCCAGGGCAGCGGGCTGTACGCGCCCATGCCGCCGGTGTTCGGGCCCGCGTCGCCGTCGTAGGCGCGCTTGAAGTCCTGGGCGGGCCGCAGGGGGACGACGGTCTCGCCGTCGGTGACCGCGAAGAGGGAGACCTCCGGGCCGTCGAGGAACTCCTCGATGACCGCCCGGCCGCCGTCCGCGGCGTCGCGGCGCTGCGCCACGCAGGCCAGGGCGTGCGCGCGGGCCGCGTCGACGTCGTCGGTGACGACGACGCCCTTGCCGGCCGCGAGCCCGTCGTCCTTGACGACGTACGGAGCGCCGAAGGCGTCCAGCGCGGTGTCGATCTCTTCGGGGGTGGTGCAGACGTAGCTGCGCGCGGTCGGGACGGCAGCGGCGGCCATCACGTCCTTGGCGAACGCCTTGGAGCCCTCCAGCTGGGCTGCCTGGGCGGACGGGCCGAAGACCGGGATGCCGCGGGCGCGCACCGCGTCGGCGACCCCCGCCACCAGCGGGGCTTCGGGTCCGACGACGACCAGATCGGCCTCCAGACCGGAGGCGAGTTCGGCGACGGCCCGGCCGTCGAGGGCGTTGACCCCGTGCAGTTCGGCCACCTCGGCGATACCGGCGTTGCCGGGAGCGCAGTGCAGCGCGGTGACGTCGGGGTCGAGGGACAGGGAGCGGCACAGGGCGTGTTCGCGGGCGCCGCCGCCGATGACGAGGACCTTCACGGGGGCAGCCTAGTCGCCCGCATGCCCCGGCCAGGTCGGCGCCCCTGCACGGCCGCCGCCACGGCGCCGGCGGCCCGGCTCCCGCGGTCGTACGGCCGGAGGCGCGCGGCAACACGGCGCCGCCCGTGACGGCAACTCTTTAGGGTGAGTACCGCCGTGGCCCTATACCGGATCGGACCGCACTTCCGGGCGGGAATACCGTGCTCCTGGGGGCAAGCCCCACCGTTCGGCGGTAGGAAGGGGCTGCGCGTTTTCGCCGTCGCCCGGGGCCTGATCCACACGGCAGGTCCCATGCGTCGCACGCGCCGCACATATCCGTACAGAGGGAGTTTCACGGGTGAGTCAGCCGGAGATGCAGCCCGAGGGGCCGCCCGGGGAGGAAGGCGGACGGGGCCGCGGGCCGCGGCGCACCTGGGAGCGGGCGGCAGCGCTGATTCCCGGCCGTGGCCGGGGCCCGGAGCCCGAAGACCTCACCGGCCGCGCCTTCCCGCTCGGCGACTGGGGTGAGCCGGCCGACCGTCTGGACGCGCTCTACCAGTGGACGGAGGAGGGCGCGCTGCGCGCCGCCGACTGGTACCTGCACGACCGGCTGGGCAAGCGCCGCGGCGCGCGGGCGCTGCGCACCGGTGCCGCCGCCGGGGTGTCGGCGGGCGCGGCGCTGCCGCTGCTCGACCTGGCCGGGGCGTGGCACGGCGCGGCCCCTTGGGGCTATCTGCTGCTGCTGATAGCCGCGGTCTGCGTCGGCTGCGACCGCTATTTCGGGGTGACGGCCGGCTGGATGCGGGACATGGCGACCGCGCAGGCGATCCACCGCAGGCTGGAGGCGTTGCAGTTCGACTGGGCGTCGGAGAGCGTCCGGGAGGTGCTCGGTCCGGCGGACGGCACGGCGAGCGAGGCGGCGGAGCGCTGTCTGGGGGTGCTGCGCCGCTTCCACGAGGACATCGCCGACCTCGTACGGTCCGAGACCGCCGACTGGATGACGGAGTTCAGGGCCGGGCCCGCGCCGCAGCTGCCGCGGTCCGGGGCGGCGCAGCGGACGGAGGGCCAGGGGCAGTCAGGACGTTTCACGCTGCCGCCGGGTGCGCGGCCGAACATGCCGCGGCAGCGGCCTCCGGAGCCGCCACGCTGAGGTGGCCGTCCGGGGCCGCCGCCGTACGGCTCAGCTGAAGACGATCATGGAGCCTTGGCCCAGGCTCCGGGTGGCGGCGGCGTGCAGGCCGAGCCAGACGTGCCGCTCCCGGGCGAACGGGCCGTTGTCCAGGGGCGAGACGCCCGACCGCTCCTCCAGGGTGGTGGGGCCGGCCGGCGGGTCGGGCGGGGCCGGGGGATTGGCCGGATCGATGCCCAGGGACGGCGCGACCAGTTCGAGTTCGCGCAGCAGTCCCTGCGAGGAACCCAACGGGCCGCCGCCTTCGAGGAGTTCGTCGTCGGCGAGCGGGTGCGGGAAGTCCACCGGGACGTACGCGCCCGCGTGGTCGTAGTGCCACACCAGGTGGGACTGCTGGGCGGTGGGCTCGAACATCTCCAGCAACTGCTCGTAGTCGCCGCCCAGTTCGTCGACCGGTGTGACCTCCAGGCCGCACAGGCGCAGGAGGTAGGCGCGGCGCAGGAAGTGCAGCGCGTCGTAGTCGAAGCCGGCGACCGGGGCGACGTCACCGGAGAGGCCCGGCATGTAGCTGAAGACCGGGACCGGCGGCAGTCCTGCCTCCGTCAGGGCCTTGTCGTAGGAGGCGATCTCTTCGGAGAAGGGGTTGTCGGGGCTGTGGCACAGCACGTCGACGAGAGGTACCAGCCACAGGTCACATGCCACGAGTGAGTGCTCGCTTCCGGTCGGGGCCACTGGCTCGGGCGGCGCAGATGCAGAGGGGACGGGGGTGCGGGGGCGGCGGTCGCGGGCGGGGCCCGGCTGCCGCCCTGACGGCCGGGTCGGGACAGCGTAGTGCTAGCCGCGCTCCCCGACGAGGGTGAGGGAGTGCTCGTTGTACTCGGTGACCAGCCGTTGGGCCGCGGCCAGATCGTGCCGTACGACGGCGTCGACCAGCGCGCGGTGGTCGTGCCAGAGGTGGCCGCGCAGGTCGTCCTCACCGCGCAGCAGGGGCACCGCGAACATCCAGGTCTGTACCCGGACCCGGTCCAGGAAGTCGCTGATGTACGGGTTGCCGACGAGGCTGCCGAGTTCCCGCCAGAACCGCAGGTCGTAGCCGATGAGGACGTCGAGGTCGCCGGAGCACGCGGCCCGTTCGGCGGCTTCGGCCCGGCGCCTGATCGAGACCAGCACCTCGGCGGATGCGCGGCGCAGGGCGCGTTCGGCGGTGCTGCGGAAGATGCCTTCGACGACCAGGGTGCGGGCCTCGACCATGGCGCGGTAGTCGTCGGCGGTGAAGGCGCGCACCCGGAAGCCGCGGTGCTGTTCGACGTCGAGCAGGCCCTGGGCGCACAGGTCGAGCAGCGCCTCACGGACCGGAGTCGCGGAGACGCCGTACTGTTCGGCGATCTCCTTGACGGTGAACTGGTGGCCGCACGGCAGGCGTCCGGCCAGCACTTCGTCGCGCAGCGCGTCGGCGATCTGCTGGCGCAGGGTGCTGCGCCGTATGACTGTGCTGGCTCCGGCGGCGGCCATCGCGTCGGTCCCCTTCGACGACAACGGGCCGCGCGGGTGGCAGGCGGCCCCCGCACACGATAGGCGAGGGCCGCCTGCGGTCAGGCCGTGGTGTGCGCGTCGGCCGTCGTCAGGGCCTCGTCGAGGACGGCGAGGCCCTCCTTGGCCTCGGCCGCGGTGACCGTGCAGGCCGGGACGACGTGCGTCCGGTTCATGTTGACGAAAGGCCACAGGCCGCCGCGCTTGCAGGCCGCGGCGAACTCGGCCATCGGGGTGTTGGCGGCGCCCGACGCGTTGTACGGCACCAGCGGCTCGCGGGTCTCCTTGTCCTTGACCAGCTCCAGGGCCCAGAAGGCGCCCAGGCCGCGGACCTCGCCGACGGACGGGTGCCGCTCGGCGATCTCGCGGAGGGCGGGGCCGATGACCGTCTCGCCGATCTCGGCGGCGTTCTCCACGATCCGCTCATCGGCCATCGCGTTGATCGTGGCGACGGCGGACGCGCAGGCCAGCGGGTGTCCCGAGTAGGTGAGGCCGCCGGGGTAGGGGCGGGTCTCGAAGGTGGCGGCGATCTCGGCGCTGATCGCGACGCCGCCGAGCGGTACGTAGCCGGAGTTGACGCCCTTGGCGAAGGTCAGCAGGTCGGGGGTGACGCCGAAGTGGTCGGCGGCGAACCAGTGGCCGGTGCGGCCGAAGCCCGCCATCACCTCGTCGAGGACGAAGACGATGCCGTGCCGGTCGCAGATCTCGCGGACGCCGGCGAGGTAGCCGGGCGGCGGGACCATGATGCCCGCGGTGCCGGGGATGGTCTCCAGGATGATCGCGGCGACGGTCTGCGGGCCCTCGAAGGCGAGGGTCTGTTCGAGGTGGGCGAGGGCGCGCTCGCACTCCTGCGCCTCGCTCTCGGCGTGGAAGGGCGAGCGGTAGAGGAACGGGCCCCAGAAGTGCACGACACCGGCGGACGCGGTGTCGGAAGGCCAGCGGCGCGGGTCGCCGGTGAGGTTGATCGCGGCGGCGGTGGCGCCGTGGTACGAGCGGTAGGCGGAGAGCACCTTGGGGCGGCCGGTGTGCAGCCGGGCCATCCGGACGGCGTTCTCCACGGCCTCGGCGCCGCCGTTGGTGAAGAAGATCTTGTCGAGGTCACCCGGGGTGCGCTCGGCGATCAGCCGGGCGGCCTCGGAGCGTACATCGACGGCGAAGCCCGGAGCGATGGTGCACAGCTTCGCGGCCTGCTCCTGGATGGCGGCGACGACCTTGGGGTGCTGGTGGCCGATGTTGGTGTTGACCAGCTGGGAGGAGAAGTCGAGGTAGCGGTTGCCGTCGTAATCCCAGAAGTACGAGCCTTCGGCGCCGGCGACCGCGAGCGGGTCGATGAGGCCCTGCGCGGACCAGGAGTGGAAGACGTGCGCGCGGTCGGCGGCCTTCACCGCTGCCCCGGCAACGGGGTCGGCGGCGGGGACGGAGGCGGGAGGCGTCATGGTCACGGTCGGTACCTCGGATCGGTCGCTCGGCTCCGCCGGGACAGGGACGGCGGACGCCTGAAGCCTACGGATCGGGGACCGCCGGCCGGTACCGACAGTGTGTACGGCAGTCTCCGCGCGCGCCGACAGAATGTCGGTGTTGTGCCGATGCCGTACGCCGTCGGCCGCCGTCAGTCGTCGTGGTCGGGGGCCGGCTCCGCCCGGAGGCGGCCGTCGGCGCAGCGGACCTGGTACGGGCGGTCGTCCGGGCCGTCGTCGTCGAGCGGCTCGAACTCGATGGCGGCGGTGGCGGCCGGTCCGCGCAGCACGTCGTCGTCCACGTGGTAGCCGGCCGTGGGGCTCCAGGCCGTCAGGTAGACCCGGCCGCCGGTGCGGCACTCGGCGGTGATGCTGCCGCCGGTGACGCGTACGGTCCCGGCGCCGGGCGGTGGGGCGGACGAGGCGGGCGGGTTCGGAGGGGTGGATGCGGTGGCCGGGTCGGGTGGCCGGTGCGGTTCGGCGGCGGCGGAGCGGGCCGCGTCAAGTTTCTGGCGTACGCCCAACTCGTCCAGCGGGGCCGCGCGCAGCTGCGCCGTGCCGCTGCCGGTGTGGGCCAGGGACCAGGCGCCGAGCCCGCTCGCCGTGGCCACCGCGCACACCCAGACCGCCGTGGTCGCCGCTCCGCGCCATGCCATCGCCGCCGCCTCTCTCGCGTGGGCACCAGCCTCCCGCACCGTTCCCTAACGCCCGGTTAAGGCCGGTTCAAAGCCCGGCGGCCGGGCTTCCCGCGCCGCATGGGGTGTCTACGGTGGTTGCATGCCCCATCTTCTTGTCGTCGAGGACGACCCTCAGCTGCGCGGTGCGCTGGTGCGTGCCCTGCGCGACCGCGGCCATGCCGTCGCCACCGCCGCGACCGGGATGTCAGGGCTCGACGCGGCCGTGACCGACCGTCCTGACCTCGTCGTACTCGACCTTGGGCTGCCGGACGTGGACGGCGCGCAGGTGCTGCGGATGCTGCGCGCCGTCAGCGAGGTGCCGGTGATCGTCGCCACCGCGCGGGACGAGGAGCCCGACATGGTCGCGGTGCTGGGCGACGGCGCCGACGACTACATCGTCAAGCCGTTCGGGGCGGCTCAGCTCGATGCCCGGATCAAGGCGGTGCTGCGCCGGCTGGGGGCCGCCGAGCCCGAGCCCGCCCTCCGGGTCGGCGAGCTGGTCCTGGACACCGCGTCGCGCGAGGTGACGCTCGCGGGCCGGGCGCTGGATCTCACCCCGCGCGAGTTCGACCTGCTCGCCTACCTCGGCCGCCGCGCCGGGCAGGTGGTCTCCCGGCGCGAGCTGCTCGCCGAGGTGTGGCAGCAGCCGCTCGGCGGTGCCGACAAGACGGTGGACGTCCATCTCTCGTGGCTGCGCAGGAAGTTGGGCGAGACGGCGCAGCGGCCCCGCTATCTGCACACGGTCCGTACGGTCGGCGTGAAGCTGTCGGCGCCGGAGGCCGCCGGAGACACCGGGGACGCGGGGTCCGCGCCGCGCACCGGAACCGCCGGAGAGGCGTAGCCGTGCGCCGCAGCATCCTCCTCGTCACGGCGGCCACCACCGCGCTCGTGCTGGCCGCGCTCCTCGTCCCGCTGTCCCTCCTGGCGCGCAGCCACGCCGCGGACCGGGCGACCGCCGACGCGACGTCCCGCGCCCATTCGCTGGCCACCGGCCTCGGGCAGGCGCTCGCCGAGGGCTCCGGATCGCGCTCCCCCGCCCCGGCCGCCCGCCGCGCCGCGGCGACCCTGGTCACCTCGGCGAACGGCCCCGGCCTCCCGCTCACTTCGGTCATCCTCGGGGACGGCTCCGTACTCGGCTCCCCCGCGCCTGTTACCGACGCGGTACGGCTGGCGCGCTACGGGCGGGCCTTCACCTACGAGCCGTCCCGGGGCGGGCGGACCGTCCTGGTTCCCGTCCAGGGGGTGGCGGGCGGCACCGCGGTCGTCCATGTGGCGCTGTCCGACGAGCAGTTGTACGCCGGGACGCTGGCCTCCTCGCTGGCGTTCGCGGGGATCGGGGCCGGTCTGATGCTGCTGGGCCTGCTGTTCGCCGACCGGCTCGGCGCCCGCCTCGTGCGCTCCACGCGCCGGCTCGCCGCGGTCGCCGACCGGCTGGCCGGCGGCGATCTGACCGCGCGCGCCGAGCCGTCGGGTCCGCCCGAACTCCGCCTGGTCGCGCGCCAGCTGAACCATCTCGCCGAGCGCATACACGGCTTCCTGACCGCCGAACGCGAGAACGCGGCGGACCTGGCGCACCGCCTCCGCACCCCCGTCGCCGCGCTGCGCCTGGATGCCGAGGGGCTGCGCGATCCGGCGGAGGCGGAACGGATCGCGGCGGACGTGGCGGCGTTGGAGCGCAGTGTCGACGACGTGATCAGGACGGCCCGCAAGCCGCTGCGGGAGGACGGTTCGGGTCCGCCGCGGGCCGATCTGGCCGCCGTCACCCGGGCCCGCGCCGACTTCTGGCTGCCGCTGGCCGAGGACCAGGGCCGCACCCTGGAATGTGCCGTTCCGACGCCGGGCGACGGCCTCGGCCCGGTGCTCGTACGGGCCGACGAGGCCGAACTTGCCGCCGCGGTCGACGCGTTGATCGGCAACGTCTTCGACCACACGCCGGAGGGCGCCGGCATGCGGCTGACGGTGGCGCGGGCCGCCGGCCCGGCGTCCGGCGGCGGCCTGCTCACCGTCGAGGACGACGGGCCTGGGTTCCCCGATGGCCATGTGCCCGCCCGGGGCCGCAGCGGCGGCGGGTCCACGGGCCTCGGCCTGGACATCGTCCGCCGCGCGGCCCGGGAGTCCGGCGGCACGGTGGAGTTCGGCGACGCGGCGGGCGGCGGCGCCCGCATCACGGCGTCCTTCGGCGGCGCGGCGGCCCGCGGGCCGGTGGAGACCGCGGCGGCCCCGGCCTGAGCGCGCCGGGAACCGCTCCGGCGGGCGCCCGCCCGCCGCCCCTCAGGCAGCCGAGGGGAACGCCGTCCGTACCGCGCGCTGCCAGTGGTTGGCCGTCAGGTCGGGGCGCAGGGCGGACAGCGCCCCGCAGTACTTGGTGAATTCGGCGGCCCGTATGCCGTAGCCGTGCAGCAGCCGGTCGGCCTCGGTCAGATGGCCGGTGGTCTTGGTCTCGACGAGTACCAGGCCGCCGTCGGCCCGTACGGTGTCGCCGGTCGTCAGGTCACGGCCGACGAGGTCCGCGTCGCAGGTGATGCGCTGGCCGTCGGCGACGAAGGTGGTCCGCTGGTAGTCGGTGGCGATGGAGCGGCCCAGGTCAACGGGGGCCTCGATGCCGTAGGAGCGGTCGAGCACGGCGGAGAGGAAGTCGCGCGGGCCGTGGCCGAGGGCGGCGTCGCCGGGCAGCAGCGGCCTGCGGTGCTTGACGGTTTCGCCGCGGCGGCCCTTGAGCTTGATCTCGAACTGCCGCTCCCCGGTGTCCTCGTAGAGCCGCTCGCGGATCTTGAAGCGGAGTCTGCGGCGCTGCCGGTGGTCGTGGAAGGAGCGCAGGTCGGGGGTGTCGTAGTAGACGGAGTGGTAGCGGAACCAGCGGCGGCCGTTGATGCACAGCGCGGCGAACGGGCCGCCCGGCCGCTTCCGGTCGGTGAGCGCGGCGGCGAACTCGGCGAACACGTCGACCGGGACCAGGTAGCTGTTGTCGAAGCGGGCGAGCAGTTCGGCGCGGGCCTGGACGTCGGCGAGCGGCACGGGGCGCGCGGCCATGGCGGCGCGGGCGATGGCGCGTACGGCGGGATTCACACGGTCTCCTGGGCGGTCGGGTGGGGGCGGGCGATCGTGCGGGACCGGGCGGCGTCCGGCGTGGCGGCCGGTACGGTGCCGGCGGCCGGTGCAGTGGTCGTCGGGTAACCGGTGTCGGAGTCGGTGGCGGGTCCTGGCAGGGAACGGGTCGCCGAAGCGCTGGTCTGCTTTCTACGTTCTGCCCGCCCGGAAAGTTCCGGTGCCCGGAAACGCACGTCGAGAACCATCAAGTCCCGGACATAGTCCACTTCCTGGACGGTCCACTGCAGCGGTTCGCCGAGCCGCCGCGCCAGGTCGGCGCGGATCCCGGCCTCGTCACGGTGCACCACGTCCAGCGTGATGAGCGTGCGGCGGGTGCCGGACAGCAGCCGGGGGTGGTCGGCGACGTGGATGACGAGCAGCAGCAGCGCGGCCAGTGTTCCGGCCACGGCGAGCGGCAGGTGCGGCAGCGCGCACAGCAGGCCGAGCACCAGGGTCGTGAAGTAGTAGGCGACCTCCTCGTGCTGGACGGAGTCCGAGCGCAGCCGGATGATCGACAGGACCCCGAAGAGCCCGAAGCCGAGCGCGGTGCCGCCGCCCGTCCCGACCTGTGACAGCGCCGCGACCACCGAGAACAGCGCGACGTTCAGCGCCAGGTAGGCAGGCACCAGGTCCCGGCGATGGTGCCGGGGGTAGTACACGGCGAAGGTCAGCACGCTCACCGCGGCCAGATCCATCGCCAGCCGCGCCGCCAGCTCCCCGTACGTCAAGGCACCCCACCACTTTCCGCTTCGTCCGCGTCGTCCGCGGCTCCGGCTCCTTCGGCCGTCGCTCCCGGACCGTTCTCCGGTACGCCAGGAACGTTAGGAACCGCCGGGTTAACCCCGCCCCCTTCCCGGGTTAAGGAGCGACTGCGGCGGCACGGCGGGCCGCCGCGGTCGCTCCACGTGCCCCCGAGGGCGCCCGTCCTCCGGCCCTCCTGGCTTCCGGCCGGGAAATCCCCCGGTCAGGAGGGTGGCGGGCCGACACCCCCGCTCCCGCCCGATCGTTCTCCCCTCGTAACGATCCGTCGGCCGTTGTGCGATCCGACGGCGCCTACGCTCGGGGTACGGCGGGAGGCGGCCCGAACGGCGGGACGGCCGGCGGTCCGGCAGCGGGCGGCAGCATCGGGCACGGGAACGGACACGGGAGGGCGCGCGGATGGAGGGCCTGCGCGGGCTGATGGACGGCGATCCGCAGTGGATCGGGGACTACCGGCTGCTGAGCCGTCTCGGGACCGGCGGGATGGGCCGGGTCTACCTCGCGCGTTCGGAGGGCGGCAGGACCGTCGCCGTGAAACTCGTCAAGACCGAGCTGGCGGCCGAGGAGGAGTTCCGGGACCGTTTCCGGGCCGAGGTCGCCGCCGCGCGCCGGGTCGGCGGCCACTGGACCGCTCCGGTGCTGGACGCCGACACCGAGGCCGAGGTCCCCTGGGTCGCCACCGGCTACATCGCAGGTCCCGCCCTCAGCGAGGTGGTCGGCGGCGGCTACGGCCGGACGGGTCTGTACGGCCCGCTGCCTGAGCACTCCCTGCGGCACCTCGCGTACGGGCTGTCCTGCGCGCTGGTCGACATCCACGGCGTCGGTCTGGTGCACCGCGACCTCAAGCCGTCCAATGTGCTGCTGACCATCGACGGACCCCGGGTGATCGACTTCGGGATCGCGCGGGCGCTGGACGCGGTCGGCGAGCAGACGCAGACCACCCTCGGCACGGTCGTCGGCTCCCCCAGCTTCATGTCGCCCGAGCAGGTCCAGGGGCTCCGGGTCGGCCCGGCGAGCGATGTGTTCTGTCTGGGTTCTGTGCTGGCGTACGCGGCCACCGGGCGGACACCGTTCGGCAGCGTCGCCTCCGGTGTGCACGCGGTGATGTTCAAGATCGCTCAGGAGGATCCGGACCTGACGACGGCGCCTGACGGGCCGGTGCGGGACCTCATCCACGCCTGCCTGGCCAAGGATCCCGAGGCCAGGCCCACCACCCGGGAGCTGCTGTCCCGGCTCGGCCCGGTGGGCGACGGCGGTGCGGCGGGCGGCGCCAGGTCGCCGTGGCTGCCCGCCGAACTGATCGCGCATCTGGGCCGGCACGCCGTACGGCTGCTCGACACGGACACCCCGCCGGGCGGCCACCCGCCCTGGCGCACCGCTCGCCCCGGGGAGCGCGTCCCCGAGCACGCGGCCCCTGCCGCCCCTGCCCCGCCGCCCCTCGCCCAGGCCCCGGTGCGGCCGACGGCAGGGGAGCCGCTCGGGCCCGCTGCCGCGGCGGCTTCCGACGGCCCGCCGCCCCCGCCCGCCACGGGCGCGGCGCCGTGCGGCCCGGCCGCCGCAGCGAGCCCGCACGACCGTCCCGTCCCGGCCGCCGTGCGCCCGGCCGGCGGCGCGCCAAGGCGCCGTCGCCGCATGGTCGTCCTCGGCGCCGTCGCGGTCGTGGTGGCCGCCGCCGCGCTCGCCGTCCCGCTGCTGAGCGGCAGCGGCGCGGACGGCGACGACTCGTCGGACATCTCCGGCCGCTACGTCGGCACCTGGACGGGCGACGTGCTGCGGGACGGCACCCCCACCGGCCAGCAGCGCCGGTTCGTGATCTCGCACGGCAAGGTCGGCGAGGTCGTCGCGAACAGCACCAGCCTGGGCCGGACGTACGAGTGCCGCAGCGACGCCAAGCTGGTGTCGGTGGCGGACGAGGACGGCCGGGAGCGGCTGCGCCTCGACACGAAGGTGATCAAGTCCGTGCCGGTGGGCCGCTGTGCCGCGCTCGGTGAGCACACCCTGCGTCCCGGTCCCCGCGGCACCCTGGAGTGGGCGGCGGCCGGCCGCACCGCGACGCTGCACCGCTCCGAGCGGGCGGCGGAGATCGTCCCGGACGGCTATCTCGGCACCTGGCAGCGGCAGAACGACGACGGTGTGCGGAGCCAGCGGCTGACGATCAAGCGGGCGCCGGTGGGCAGCAGCGTCGTCACGCTGGTCACCGAGGGGGGCGGGCAGGGCCGCTGCACCGCGCACGCCGACCTGTACTCGGCCGAGGGAAAGCTGACGGTCGGGCCGACGGTCGTCGACCGGCCCGCTCCGGACTGCCGCCCGAGCGGCACGTCCGTGCTCCGCCTCAACGGCGACGGCAGCCTGCGCCGCGAGTTCCCGGGCCGGGATCCGCGCCCGCGGACGTACTCCCGGGCGGGCTGAGGTGCGCGGCGGGGCCGCGCGATGTTCCACGTGAAACATGACCCGGCCGGCGGACACGAGATCCGCCGGCCGGGTCACCTGCTGTCTCCGGGGAGCCGTCCCCGGAGCGTCACATCAGGACAGGAACGAGTTGATCTCGATCGTCTCGTCACGGCCGGGGCCGACGCCGATCGCGGAGATCGGCGCGCCCGACATCTCTTCCAGCGCCTTGACGTACGCCTGGGCGTTCTTCGGCAGGTCGGAGAAGGACTTCGCCTTGGTGATGTCCTCGGACCAGCCCGGCAGCATCTCGTAGACCGGCTTCGCGTGGTGGAAGTCGCTCTGGCTGTAGGGCAGTTCCTCGACGCGCTTGCCGTCGATCTCGTAGGCCACGCAGACCGGGATCTGCTCCCAGCCGGTGAGCACGTCGAGCTTGGTGAGGAAGAAGTCGGTCAGGCCGTTGACGCGGGTCGCGTAGCGGGCGATGACCGCGTCGAACCAGCCGCAGCGCCGGTCACGGCCGGTGGTGACACCGCGCTCGCCGCCGATGGTGCGCAGCGCCTCGCCGTCCTTGTCGAACAGCTCGGTCGGGAACGGGCCCGCGCCGACCCGGGTGGTGTACGCCTTGAGGATGCCGATGACACGGTTGATCTTCGTCGGTCCGACACCGGCACCGGTGCAGGCGCCGCCCGCGGTCGGGTTCGACGAGGTAACGAAGGGGTACGTGCCGTGGTCGACGTCCAGGAGCGTGCCCTGGCCGCCCTCGAAGAGGACGACCTTGCCGTCGTCGATGGCGTTGTTCAGCAGCAGCGTGGTGTCGGCGACGAAGCCCTTGAGCTGGTCGGCGTAGCTGAGCATCTCCTCGACAACCTGCTCCGCGACGATCGCGCGGTGGTTGTAGAGCTTGGCCAACACCTGGTTCTTGAAGTCGAGGGCCGCCTCGACCTTCTGGTGCAGAATCGACTCGTCGAAGAGGTCCTGCACGCGGATGCCGGTGCGGTTGATCTTGTCGGCGTAGGTCGGGCCGATGCCGCGGCCGGTGGTGCCGATCTTGCGCTTTCCGAGGAAGCGCTCGGTCACCTTGTCGACGGTGATGTTGTACGGCGTGATCAGGTGAGCGTTACCGCTGATCAGCAGCTTGGACGTGTCGACGCCGCGCTCGTTGAGTCCGCTCAGCTCGGAGAGCAGGACCGCAGGGTCGACGACGACGCCGTTGCCGATGACCGGGGTGCACCCCGGCGAGAGGATTCCGGAAGGGAGAAGGTGCAGCGCGTACTTCTGGTCGCCTACGACAACCGTGTGGCCGGCGTTGTTGCCGCCCTGGTAGCGCACCACATAGTCAACGGACCCACCGAGCAGATCGGTGGCCTTTCCCTTGCCCTCATCACCCCACTGAGCACCGAGCAGCACAAGTGCGGGCACAGGCGTACACCCCTTCCGGGCGGGGCATGTCCAACGTGCGTGGATGGCGTGAGCATGCGGTCGCACGCGTACGTCATCACTGCAGCCGTCGAACCGGTGCCCCGGAATAGACGAAGCCCCTGGCGCAATAGCGCAAGGGGCTCTTGCACCGAGATGCTACCTGAGGAAGGACCGAGGTGTCGGCGCAGCCTTCTGGGCACTCTTCATCGGACCCCGTCCGGGGGAACCCCCTGCTCGTGGTCATCGACCCCGCCGCACGCAGCGCGGACGGCGAGTCCGTACGCATCGCGAAGGACGTCCTGTGCGCGGGAACGGAGGCGAAAATCTGCCTTCCCGACGGCCCGGACGAGTTCGCCCGGGTGCTCTCCCGGCGCGGCCAGCGGCGCCCGGTGGTCGTCGGCGACGATCTCGCGCTGCTGCGCGCCGTGCGGCTGCTGCACAGGGAACGCGAGCTGGCGCACGTCGCCGTGTCGGCGATCCCGGTCGGCGCCCCGGAGGCCGTCGCGCTGAGCCACGCGCTCGGCCTGCCGGCCGGCACGGTGGCCGCGGCGCGCGCGGTGCTGGACGGCGACGCGCGCACGCTCGACCTGCTCACGGACGACAGCGACGGCATTGTGCTGGGCGGTCTGCACCTGCCCTGCGGGGTCGGCGAGCCCGGCCGCGCGCACGGGGCGCAGGCGCCGGGGGCGGACCGTCAGCCGGCCGCGGGGGACGGCTCCGCGCCGGACGGCGACGGGCACCACCCGTGGTGGGAGCCGGCTGCGCGCACCGCCCGTACGGCGCTGTCCCTGCTGGCGGTGCCGACCGGGGGTCTGGGGGTCAGGCGGGCGCGCGTTCCGGCGCAGCGGCTGCGGATCGAGGCGGACGGCGTGGTACTCGCCGACCTGGACCGGCCGGTGCGCCGGGTCTCCGTGGTGCCGGGCGGGCGGCGGGGTGCCGACGGCGCGGCGGACGGGCCGCGGCCCGCGGGCGGTTCCGCCGACGGGCTGGCCGAGGTCGTGGTGCACTGGCCCGGCTCCGACCGGCCGGTGCACGCCCGCGCGCAGGCGGTGACGGTGTCGGGCCCCGACTTCCGCTACTTCGCGGACGCGCTGGCTGGCGGGCCGGTCAGGACCCGCACCTGGACGGTCCAGCCGGGGGCGTGGCGGTTGACCCTGCCCCGGCAGTGACCGGCGGGGCGCGGCCTGCGGCTCCGCCGCCGGGGCTGCCGCCTCGTGATCAACCGGCCTGGTCGGCCCGCATCCGGTCGCGGTGCTCGCGCCAGCGTCCCAGCAGGCCGGGCAGTTCCGCGTGCAGGAACTCGAAGAAGGCGAGGGTCTCGCGCATCCGGCGGCCCGCGGGGGAATCCTCGCCGAGGCTTTCGACGCCTTCCCGCAGGGTGGATTCCCAGCGGGTGACGACGCTGTCGCGGCGGGCCAGCGCCTCGTACCACTGGTCGCTGTGCACGCGGTAGCGGTCGCGGCGGGAGCCCGGCTCGCGCTCGCGGCTGACCATGTCGACCTGGGAGAGATAGCGGATCGCGCCGGAGACGGCGGCGGGGCTGACCTGGAGGCGCTCGCCCAGCTCGGCGGAGGTCAGGACGCCGGAGTCGGAGGCCAGCAGGCAGGCGAAGACCCGGGCTGACATGCGCTGCATGCCCGCGTCGACCATCTGCGCGGCGAACCGCTCGACGAACGTCGAGACCGCCTCGTCGTCGCGCGTGCCCGCGTCCTGCGCTCGCTTCTCGGTCATTTCCGCATCATCTCCCCTGATCAGAGCCACCCACCCCAACTTTATACGGTTTCTTAACTTCACAAATTTGTGAAACTAGCGTACCTTCGAAATCATGAAGCAGGCAACCGTCCCCGCTCCCGTGATCCGGTGGCCGGGCTCCACAAGTCATTCGGCCGCACCCACGCGCTGGACGGCCTCGACCTCGACGTCGAAGCCGGTGAGGTGCACGGCTTCCTCGGACCCAACGGCGCGGGGAAGTCCACCACCATCCGGGTCCTGCTGGGCCTGCTGCGCGCCGACCGCGGCACCGCCCCTCTGGCTCCTCGCCGTTGCCGCGGCAACCACCGCCGTGGGCCTGGCCGGCCTGCGCCGACGCGATAGGGGGTGAGGGTGCGGCGTGGGGTGAAGGCGCGGCGTGGGGTGAGGGGAGGTGGGGGGACGGAGGCAGGGAGGTGGGTGGGGAGGGGAGGGGGGAGGGGGCGGGGCCAAGGGGGAAGCGGAGCCCCAAGTCAGCCACCCGCAAAGTTATCCACAAGCTGTGGACGGCCCCGCCGCCCCAGCCCGAATCCCCCGCTCGCCCCACTCATCCCCACCCCCACCCGCCTCCCACCCCTCAACCCCCCGGCGTAACCAACCGCGCCTCATAGGCGAAGACCGCTGCCTGGGTGCGGTCGCGCAGGCCGAGTTTCACGAGTATCCGGCTGACGTGGGTCTTCACCGTCGATTCGGCCACGACCAGGTGCTCGGCGATCTCGCCGTTCGAGAGGCCCTGGGCGACCAGGACCAGCACCTCCGTCTCACGCTCCGTCAGATCACCGATGCGTTCCTGGGCGGGCGCACGGGGTGTGCCCAGCCGGGAGAACTCCGAGATCAGCCGCTTGGTCACGGTGGGGGCGAGCAGCGCCTCGCCGGAGGCGACGATGCGGACGCCCTCGGCGAGCTGGCCGGCCGACGCGTCCTTGAGCAGGAAGCCGCTCGCGCCGGACCTGAGCGCCTGGTAGACGTACTCGTCCAGGTCGAACGTGGTCAGCACCAGGACCTTGGCGTCCGCGTCGGCGGCGACGATCTCGCGGGTCGCCTCCAGGCCGTTCATCTCGGGCATCCGGATGTCCATCAGGACCACGTCGGGACGCAGCTCCGCGACCTTCGACACCGCCTGCCGCCCGTCGACCGCCTCGCCGATCACCTCGATGTCCGGCATGGCGTTGAGCAGAACGGAGAAGCCCTCACGGACCATCACCTGGTCGTCGACGATCAGTACCCGGATCATGCCGTTGCCTCCCCCGTCGCGGACACCGGAAGGAATGCCGCGACCTCGAAGCCGCCGTCCTCGGTGTGGTCGGCGGTCATTTCCCCGCCCAGCATCTGGACGCGTTCGCGCATCCCGAGCACACCGTGGCCCGCCCCTGGTGAGGGGGTGGCGAGCCGGCTGGGCTTGCCGTTGACGATACGCAGCCCGATGCCGCCCAGCACATAGGAGATCTCCACCCGCGCCTCGGCGCCCGGCGAGTGCCGCAGCGCGTTGCTCAGCGCCTCCTGCACGATCCGGTACGCGGACAGCTCGACGCCCTGCGGCAGCTGCCGGGTCGCGCCGGTGATCACCGCCTCGACGTTCAGGCCCGCGCCGCGCACGCTGTCCAGCAGCGAGTCGAGGTGGGCCAGGGTGGGCTGCGGAGCCTCCGGGTCGCTCTCCACGAACGCGTCCGGGTCCTCGGAGCGCACGACGCCGAGGATGCGGCGCAGTTCGGTGAGCGCGGCGACCGCGTTCTCGCGGATGGTCGCGAAGGAGGTGGCCAGCTCGGGCGGGGTGTGCTCGACGCGGTAGGGGGCGGCCTCGGCCTGAATGGCGATGACCGACATGTGGTGCGCGACGACGTCGTGGAGTTCGCGGGCGATGGTGGCGCGTTCTTCCAGCAGGGTGCGGCGGGAGCGTTCCTCGGCGGTGACCGTCTGCGTCTCGACGACCTGCTTGCGCTCCTCGCGCCAGGCGCGGATCGCGCCGGCCGACACCAGGACGACGGCGGAGAAGAGCGCCATCGGCACCATCTCGCCGTCGGAGACTCCGGCCAGCATCGCCAGGACGCCCCCGGTGCCGATGGTGACCACCCACATCTCCAGGGCGAGCCGCGGCCGGGTGCGCAGCACGACCAGCGTCATCACCGCGAGGTGCGTGGCGAACGACATCTCGAACCACGGGCCGAGATCGACCGCGGTGGCCATCAGGGCGAGGCAGAACCCGGCGAACGACAGCCAGAAGGCCCCCACCGGGCGGAACAGGGTGATCACGATCGGGACGGAGACGAGCAGGCAGAAGCCGACCGAGAAGAGCGTCCGGAAGGTGCTTATGTCGCCGGTCGAGCTGAGCCCCAGCAGGAAGACCATCGTGGCGAAGAGGGTGACCGCGATGTGCGGAGCCCAGCGCACGTGCCGCCGCAGCCGCTCCGGCACCCACTGCCGCCAGCCCTTCACCCGGGCGTCGTCGAGCGGCAGCATCGGGCGGAAGGCGAAGGCGTCGACGAACAGGTCCTGGCGAAGGCGGTGCAGCGCGCCGCGGACTATTCGGGCCTCGGAGCGCAGGCTGCCCTGCGTCTGGGTCGTCTCGTTCACGTACCCAACGGTAAGCAGCCGCCCCGCGGAAGGCGTCCTCACCAGTGGGGATCTGCCGGGGTCCGCCTCAAGTACTACGGACGTCGGGCCGGGCCCCGCGGGGTCCGGGACCTGGCCCGACGTCCGTGGTCAGCCGGTGTGTGCCGCCGCGAGCAGTGCGCCGAGCAGGGTGCGGCAGGCCGGTGTCCCCGGGGTGACCGGGGCGTAGTGGCCCACTCCGGGCAGTTCGTGCAGCGTCGCCGCCGGGTGGCAGGCGGCGGCGAAGCGGCGGGACAGCTCCGGTGGCACCTCGCGGTCGTCGTCGCCGTGCAGGAGCGTCACGGGGACGCCCGCGGGCGGATGGCGTACCGGGTCGGCGGCGGCGATCCGTTCCGCGAGCCCGGGTCCTTCGCCGAGCAGCGCGGTCACCGCGTGGTCGCTCAGGCCGAGCCGGTGTGCGCCCGCGAGGTCGGCGACCGGCGCGACGGCGACCACCCGGCCGACGGCGGCGGGGCCGAGCCGGGCGGCGGCGAGCAGCGCGAGGTGGCCGCCCGCCGAATGCCCGACGAGCACCGGCCGCTCCCCCGGGGCACCGGCCGCCGCGCCCCCGCTCACCGCCCCTTCGGCAGTGGACTCCCCGGCCCCCGCGTCCCGTACGGCCGTCACCGAAGCCGTCACCGCGGCCGTCGCGTCGTCGAACGTGCGCGCCCCGCCGCCGCCCGCGCCCACCCTGCGGTACTCGGCGAGGGCGACCGGCAGCCCCTGCCCGGCCAGTGCGGCGGCGAGCGGCGAGAGGTGGCGCCGGTCGTAGGCGGCCCGCCAGAAACCGCCGTGGAAGAGCACGACCAGCGGCCCGCGCGCCGCACCGGCCGCTGGCGGGTACAGGTCGACGATCTGGTCGGGATGCGGTCCGTACGCCACCGTCCGCTCCGGCGCCACCGGGGCGAGTCCCAGCAGCGCCGCCTCCTCGTCCGCCGCGCTCACCCGCCGGCCCCCGCCTCCGGCCGCTCCCGCAGGATCTCGCCGAGCACCCCGGCGGCGCGTTCCACGTCCGCGAACGAGGTGTAGAGCGGGGTGAACCCGAAACGCAGCACGCCGGGACGGCGGTGGTCCCCGACGACCCCGCGCCGGGTCAGCTCCGTCATCACCTCGCCCGCGTCGGCGCACTCCAGGGATACCTGGCTGCCGCGCCGCCGGTGTTCGGACGGTGTGAGGGAACGGACCCGCCCGGCCGGTACGTATGCGGCGACGCAGTCGAGGAAGAAGTCGCTCAGGGCCAGGCTCTTGGTCCGTACGTCCTCGATGGCGACGCCGTCCCAGACGCCGAGCGCCGCTTCCAGCGCGAGCATCGACAGGATGTCGGGGGTGCCGACCCGGCCGCGCACGATGCCGTCGGCCGGGGCGTAGTCCGGTTCCATCCCGAACGGCTCGGTGTGGGAGTTCCAGCCGGGCAGCGGCGAGTCGAAGCGCTCCTGGAGGCTCTCGCGCACGTACAGGTACGCGGGCGCGCCGGGCCCGCCGTTGAGGTACTTGTACGTGCAGCCGACGGCGAGATCGACGCCGTGGGTGTCCAGGCCGACCGGCAGGGCCCCGGCGCTGTGGCAGAGGTCCCAGACGGCCAGCGCGCCCGCGGAGTGCAGGGCGGTGGTGATGGCGGGCAGGTCGTTGAGCCGGCCGGTGCGGTAGTCGACGTGGTTGACCAGGGCCAGCGCGGTGCGTTCGGTGACCTCGTCGGCGATCCGCGCGGGTTCCACCGGCCGCACCGCGAGGCCCGTCATCCGGGCAGCCGACCTGGCGATGTAGCCGTCGGTCGGGAAGGTCGTGGCGTCGACGAGGATCTCCGTGCAGCCGCGGCCCGCCATCCGTACTCCGGCGACCACCGCCTTGAAGATGTTGACGCTGGTGGAGTCGCCCACCACGACGCGTCCCGGTGCCGCCCCGACGAGCGGCGCGATGCGGTCGCCGATCCGTTCCGGGGCGCTCCACCAGCCGCTTTCGGTCCAGGAGCGGATCCGCAGCTCGCCCCATTCGCGGGCGACGACGTCCGCCAGCCGGGTTTGCACCGCTCGTGGCAGCGCGCCGAGCGAGTTGCCGTCGAGGTAGACCGTGTCGTCGAGGACGAAGTGCGCGCGGAGCGGGGCGAGCGGGTCGGCGGCATCGTGTGCCGTGGCCTGTGCGCGGTGATCAGACATGGCTGCGGGCCGTCCAGAGCTCGGGGAAGACGTTCTTGCGGGCCCGCTTCTCCAGCCAGGCCACACCGGCGGAACCGCCGGTGCCCATCTTGGCGCCCATGGCCCGCCGGGTCGCGACGAGATGGTCGTTGCGCCATCGCCAGACCAGTTCGGCGACGTCCGTGAGTGTCTCGCCGAGTACGACCAGTTCGGAGTCCTGCGGGCCGGTGTAGATCTCGGCCCAGACGGCTTCGACCGCCGGGTCGGGTGCGTAGCGCTCGGCCGGGTCGCGTTCCAGGACGGCGGCGGGCACGGCGTGGCCGCGGCGGGCCAGCAGCCGCAGTACCTCGTCCCACAGGCTCGGTTCCTGGAGTGCCTTCTCCAGTTCGGCGTACTCCCGGGGTGCGCCGCGGTGCGGCACCAGCATGGACGGGGACTTCTCGCCGAGCAGGAACTCCAGCCGCCGGTACATCGCGGACTGGAATCCCGATCCCTCGCCGAGTGCGCTGCGGTAGGCGTTGAACTGGGCGGGAGTGAGGCGGGCGAGCGGCTTCCACGCGGCGTTGAGCGCTTCCAGCTCGTGGGTGGAGCGCTCCAGTGCGTCCCGCGCCACCGTCAGGTCGTCGCGCCGCAGGGCGTCGGCGGCGGTCTGCCACTCGTGGACGATGACGGTGAACCACAGCTCCATGACCTGGGTGGTCACCAGGAAGACCATCTCGCCGGGGTCGTCGGAGAGCGGATGCTGCAGGTGGGTGAGGACGCCGGCCTGGACGTAGTCCTCGTACGGGGTGGTGGTGACGCTGCCGATGCTCAGGTCGGGCGCGAACGGCGCGGTCCCGGGCGGGCCTTCGTCGGGCGCCGCGGCTGCGGGAGCGTCGGTCCCGGAGGGCGAAGGGTGCCCGTTTCCGGACGGCGAAGGATGCGACATGAGGGACTCCTCAGGCTGCGAACTCCGGGTAGCGGTCCGCCCCTTCCTGGTCGGCTCGGGAGCCCCGGTCCCCTCGGGCGCGGGTTGACCCGCCCCTCTCGCATCATCGGCCTTGCACACCGGCCACGCAAGAGCCGGTTCCACTCATCTGTCCGCTTCTTCACCACCGGGCACAGGCGCCACCTGGGGGACGCGGGCCCCGGCCGCCCCGCGGATGTCCCGGCCGCGCGGGCCGGGGCACCCGCGTCGGCGGGTTCGGGAGAGGCGGGGTTCAGGAGAGCGTGTCCGCCGCGGTGGGCGAGGAGTCGCGCAGGAACGTCGCGCAGCGCTCGTATTCCTCGTCCTCGCCGATCGCCTGCGCCGCGCGGGCGAGGGCGTGCAGGGCGCGCAGGAAACCGCGGTTCGGCTCGTGCTCGAACGGCACCGGGCCGTGCCCCTTCCAACCGGCCCGGCGCAGCGCGTCCAGGCCGCGGTGGTAGCCGGTGCGGGCGTACGCGTAGGACTCGACGGTCCGGCCGCCCTGGAACGCGTCGTCGGCGAGCTGCGCCCAGGCCAGCGACGAGGTGGGGTACTTCGCGGCGACGTCGGCGGGTGCCGCGCCGGAGGCGAGCAGTTCGCGCGGGCCCGGGTCGTCGGGCAGGTGGGTCGGGGGCGGTCCCCCGAGCAGGTTCTCGTGAATGGCCATGCTCCAAGTCTGCCTGCTCCGTGCGGGGGGCCTTCGCGCGCCCGCCCCGCTGCCGCGGCCGGTGGCCGGAACCTACCGCCCGTCCCCGCCCGCCGTGTGGGGTGCCTCGCCGGGGTCGAGCGGCGGGGCGCTGACCCCGCAGTGGTAGGTGCACTCCGCGTGGCAGGGCTCCTGCGGCTGGGCCTCGGTGCCGTGCAGTACGTCGCTGCGCACCGTCAGCCAGGCGATCAGCGCGCCGGCCAGGAGGACGCCGGCGCACAGCGGCATCGCGCGCCGGAAGGTTGCCGCGAACTCGTCGGCGGAGCGGTACGCGTCGGGGCCCATCCCGGCCAGCAGCGGCAGCGCGGCCACCGCGATCAGGCCGGCGGCGCGTGCCGCCGCGTTGTTGATGCCGCTGGCGAGGCCGGCCCGGTCCACGTCGACCGAGGCGAGCACGGTCGAGGTGAGCGGGGCGACCAGCGTCACCATGCCGGCGCCCAGTACCAGCAGCGCGGGCAGCACATCGGCCGGATACGACGCCGCCGGTCCCACCCGCATCATCAGCAGCATGCCGGCGGCGCACAGTACCGGGCCGACGGTGAGCGGGATGCGCGGCCCGATGCGTGCGCCCAGTTCGCCGGAGCGGGCGGACAGCAGCAGCATCAGCACGGTCGTCGGCAGCAGCGCCGTGCCGGCCGCCAGCGCCGAATAGCCCGCCACGACCTGGAGTTGGAGTACCGACAGGAAGAAGAAGCCGCCGAACGCGGCGTAGACGCACACCGTCACGGCGTTGATCGCGGTGAACTGCCGTACGGCGAAGATCGCGGGCGGCAGCATCGGGTCCGGACGCCGCCGCTCCACCCGCACGAAGACCACGCCGAGCAGCACCCCGGCGAGGGCGGGGACGATCACCCAGGCCGAGGCGCCCCGGTCCGGGGCGGCGATCAGCGCGTAGGTCACCCCGGCCAGTGCCAGCGCTCCCAGCACCGCGCCCGGCACGTCGAACCCGCGGCGCCCGGCCGCGCCCCGCTCCCGTGTCTCCGGGACGTGCCGCAGCGCGACGGGCACGCACACCGCGGCCAGCGGCACGTTCAGGAGGAACACCCAGCGCCAGCCGGGCCCGTCCACCAGCCAGCCGCCGACGAACGGGCCGACCGCCGCTGCCACGCCGCCGAGCCCGGACCAGGCGCCGACCGCCCGCGCCCGGTCGTCCGGGTGGAACACCGCCTGGATCAGCGCCAGCGAGCCCGGGGTGAGCAGCGCCCCGCCGGCGCCTTGGAGCGCGCGGGCCGCGATCAGCACCCCCGAGGTCGGCGCGAGTCCGCACAGCAGCGAGGCCACGGCGAACCACACCACGCCGGTCACGAAGATGCGCCGCCTGCCGTAGCGGTCGCCCAGCGCGCCGCCGAGCAGGATCAGCGAGGCGAGGGTGAGCATGTACGCGGTCACCGTCCATTGCAGGACCGCGAGATCCGCGTTGAGGTCCGCGCCGATCCTGGGCAGCGCGACGTTGACGACGGTGCTGTCGAGCATCGCCATGCCCGACCCGAGTACGGCGGTCAGCAGCACCCAGCGGCCCTGGGCGGACGCCAGGCGGACGCCGCCGGGCAGGCTCGGCTCACTCATACCGTGAGCATGCCCGGATCCGGGTGCCGCCGCTCCTCGGGGCCGGTGGAGGTTCCGGCCGCTCAGCCGGTCCCGCGCAGCTTCGTCAGCGCCCGCACGAGCGCGTCCGTGCCGGCCTCGGCCTTGGTGCGCGGGCAGCCCGCGTTGAGCCGGACGTATCCCTCGCCGGCCGGCCCGTACGTCTCCCCCGGCATGATCGCCACGCCCTGGCGCTCGATCAGCTCGCGTTGCAGCGCCGCTCCGTCGACGCCCAGGGGTCGCAGGTCGATCCAGGCCAGGTAGCCGGCCTGCGGCGGCTCCCAGGCCAGTTCGGGGAAGGCCCCGTTGAGCCGGTCGGCGATGCCCCGCAGCGTGCCGTCCAGGTAGCCGCGCAGCGCGTCCAGCCAGGGCGCGCCCTGCCGGTAGGCCGCGATGTGGGCGACGACGGAGAGCACGGCGGGCGAGGACAGTCCGTCCGCGTCCTTGAGCCGGTGCAGATACGCGTCGCGGTCCGCGTCGCTGCCGACGAGGGCGTAGGAGCCGGTCAGCGCGGGGATGTTGAACGCTTTGGAGGCGGAGGTGACCTGGGCCCAGCGGCCACTGCCGAACCGGGCCCAGGGCAGGTGCGGGTGGCCGTCGCCCGCCAGGTCGGAGTGGATCTCGTCGCTGATCACCGCGACGCCGTGCCGTGCGCACAGGCCGGCCATCCGCGTCAGCTCGGCCTGCGTCCAGACGTGCCCTGTCGGGTTGTGCGGAGAGCACAGCAGCAGTACCGACGAGTCGGGCAGCGCCAGCAGCCGGGCCAGTTCGGCGTCGTCGCCCAGCGGGCAGCCGCGCAGTTCCCTGCCGTGCGCGGCGATGGTTTTGGGGAACGCGTCGTAGGCGGGGGTGTGGACGACGACGCCGTCGCCGGGCCGTGACCACATCCGCAGCAGCTGCGACACCTGGTAGATCACCGAGGGGCCGTAGACGATGCGGTTCTCGTCGATGGCGGTGGCGTACCGCGTGGCGTACCAGTGGGAGACGGCGGAGAGGAAGTCGTCGTGGCGCCAGCGGCTGTAGCCGAGGACGCCGTGCTCCAGCCGGCCGCGGAGCGCGGCCAGCACTTCGGGGGCGGTTTCGAAGTCCATGTCGGAAATGGTGAACGGCAGCAGTCCCGGCTTTCCGAAGCGGTCCTCGACGAAGTCCCACTGGGTGCACCAGGTGCCGTGCCGGTCGACGGGGGTGCCGAAGTCGTAGCGGGTGCCGTGTGCGGACGTCATGTCAGCGCGCCGGGACGAGGAGGGCGATGGCGTCCTTCACGGACTGCACCTGGGGGCCGATGATCACCTGCACAGTGTGCCGGTCGAGCCTGACCACTCCCACCGCGCCGAGCTTCTTCAGACGCGCCTCGTCCAGCAGCCCGGCGTCGGCCACGGACATCCGCAGCCTGGTGATGCAGTTGTCCAGCGACCTGATGTTGCCGGCCCCGCCGAGCGCCGCGAGGATCGCCACCGGGTCGTACTTCCCCGCCACCAGCGGTGCGGCGGGCGGCGCCTGGTCCCCGGTGCCCGGCCCGTCGGCCGGTCCTGATGCGCTCGGTGCCGGTCCTGATGCGCCACCCGCGGCACCTTCATCCGATGCATCCGGTTCATCCGGCTCTTCCCGGCCCGGTGTGCGCAGGTCGAACCGCTTGATCGCCCACCGGAAGAGGACGTAGTACCCGCCGAACCAGACGGCGGCGATGACGGGGACGAGGTACCACTTCGTGGTGGTGCCCTGGAGGACGCCGAAGACGAACAGGTCGATCAGGTTGCCGTCGGTGTTGCCGATGCGGACGCCGAGTACGGCCGCGGTCAGGAAGCCGAGGCCGACGAGGACCGCGTGCAGCAGATACAGCCAGGGCGCGAGGAACAGGAAGAGGAACTCCAGCGGCTCGGTCACCCCGCCCACCGCGCAGGCCACCACGCCGGAGAGCAGCAGCGCCTTGGTCTGCGGGCGCATCGCCCGGCGCGCGCAGTGGTGCATCGCGAGCGCGGCACCGGGCAGTCCGCCCAGGTAGGCGGGCATCTTGCCCTGGGAGAGGAAGTGCGTGGCGGTGTCCGCGGCGCCGGAGGGGGTGGCGCAGGACAGCTGGGCGTAGAAGAGGTTCAGGGCGCCGCTGAGGTGCTTGCCGCAGACCTCTCCCGCGCCGCCCGCGTCGGTGAAGCGGAACATCGCGACGAGGATGTGGTGCAGGCCGACGGGCCGCAGCAGCACCTCGCCGGTGCCGAAGAAGAACGGCCCGAAGACGCCGGTGTGCCCGATCCCCTCGCCGAGAGCGGCTATCCAGCCGTTGAGCGTGGGCCACACCAGCGGCACCAGCAGGCCGAGGACGCTGAGCACCAGCGCCGAGACGATCGGCACGCACCGCAGCCCGCCGAAGAAGGCCAGCGCGTCGGGCATCCGCTGGGTGCGAAAGCGCCGGTGGAGCAGGCCGACGACGATGCCCACCGCGACCGCGCCGAGCAGTCCGGTGTCGATCGATTCCACGCCGAGCACCTCGGCGACGCCGTAGTGCGCCTTGTCGGCGTCGGATGTGACGCCCTTGGCGGTCAGGAAGAAGTTCACCGCGAGGTTCATCGAGGCGAAGCCGACGAAGCCGGAGAACGCCGCGACGCCCTTGTCCTGACGGGCCAGGCCGAGCGGGATCGCCATGGCGAAGAGCACCGGCAGGAACGTGAAGGCGACCTGCCCGGTGTGCGCCATCCACGTGAAGACGATCCGGCAGGCGTCGGCCTTCAGGAAGGGCAGGTTGCCGGTGACGGACGCGCTGGAGAGCGAGCTGCCGACGCCGAGCATGATGCCGCAGAACGCCAGCAGCGCGACCGGCAGCATGAAGGTCTTGCCGAGCCCCTGGAGGAAGTCCCACAGCGCGGCCCCGGCCCGGCCGCCGCGCCGTGCCGGGCCGTCTCCTGGCGTGCCGTCACCGGGCGGCTGCGGCGGCCTGCCGCCCTCCCCGTCCGCGTCCCGTACCGACGTGCCCTGCGCAGCTCCCATGGCTTCTCCCACGCCCTTCGCCGGGCCCGGCGCCCTCGTCGCCGAGCGGAGCCACAGGGTCGCAGGTCGCCGTCGGGTACGCGGAAGGGCTCCGCATCCCGGACGGATGCGGAGCCCTTCGTCAGCGGTGGGCGCTTACTTGATCCTGGTCCCCGTGGAACGCAGGTTGGCGCACGCCTCGGTGACCCGCCGGGCCATGCCGGCCTCGGCCAGCTTGCCCCAGCTGCGCGGGTCGTAGACCTTCTTGTTGCCGACCTCGCCGTCGACCTTCAGGACGCCGTCGTAGTTGCGGAACATGTGGTCCGCGATCGGGCGGCTGAAGGCGTACTGGGTGTCGGTGTCCAGGTTCATCTTGACCACGCCGTTCTCCAGCGCGGTGGCGATCTCCTGCTCGGTGGAGCCGGAGCCGCCGTGGAAGACGAAGTCGAACGGAGACGTCTTGCCGTACTTGGCGCCCACGCCCTCCTGGAGGTCCTTGAGCAGCTCGGGGCGGAGCACGACGTTGCCCGGCTTGTAGACGCCGTGGACGTTGCCGAAGGACGCGGCCAGCAGGTAGCGGCCCTTCTCGCCCAGGCCGAGCGCCTCGGCGGTGCGCAGCGCGTCGTCGACGGTGGTGTACAGCTCGTCGTTGATCTCGTGGGTGACGCCGTCCTCCTCGCCACCGGTCGGGGTGATCTCGACCTCAAGGATGATCTTGGCGGCGGCGGCCTTGGCGAGCAGCTCCTGGCCGATGGCCAGGTTGTCCGCCAGGGTCTCGGCCGAGCCGTCCCACATGTGCGACTGGAACAGCGGGTTCTGGCCCTTGGCGACCCGCTCGGCGGAGACGTCGATCAGCGGGCGGACGTAGCCGTCCAGCTTGTCCTTGGGGCAGTGGTCGGTGTGCAGCGCAACGGTGATGTCGTACTTGGCGGCCACGACGTGCGCGAACTCGGCGAGCGCGACGGCGCCGGTCACCATGTCCTTGTTGTGCTGTCCGCCCAGGAACTCCGCACCGCCGGTGGAGATCTGGATGATGCCGTCGCTCTCGGCCTCGGCGAAACCACGCAGCGCTGCGTGCAGAGTCTGCGTCGAGGTCACGTTGATGGCCGGGTAGGCGAACTTGCCCGCCTTCGCCCGGTCGAGCATCTCGTTGTAGACCTCGGGAGTTGCGATGGGCATCTGTCCGCTCCTTGTGAAGTACGGGTGTGCGTTCTTGGCCCTGACCAGGGGGCGACGGCATCGCCGTCCTCATCTTCCCAGACGCGGTCGTTTGCTCCGCGTCACCTGCGGGACGGGACGACGCGACGGGGTGGCGGTTTCACGTGAAACCGCCACCCCCGGCAGCGTCAGGCGAGGCCGAGGTCGTCCAGCCGGTAGCCGGTGAGGTAGGGCAGGCCGGCCTCGGCGATGGCCGAAGCGGCACCGCGGTCGACGATCGTCGCGACCGCGACGACCTCGGCGCCTGCCTCGCGGGCCGCCTCGACCGCGGTCAGCGGCGAGCCGCCGGTGGTGGAGGTGTCCTCGACGACCAGCACCCGGCGGCCCGTGATGTCCGGGCCCTCGATACGGCGCTGCATGCCGTGCGTCTTCTGCGCCTTGCGGACGACGAACGCGTCCAGGCGCTGCCCGCGGGCGGCCGAGGCGTGCAGCATCGAGGCCGCGACGGGGTCGGCGCCGAGCGTCAGACCGCCGACCGCGTCGTAGTCCAGGTCGGCGGTGAGGTCCAGCATCAGCTGACCGACCAGCGGCGAGGCCGCGCCGTCCAGGGTGATCCGGCGCAGGTCGATGTAGTAGTCGGCTTCCTTGCCGGAGGAAAGCGTCACCTTGCCGTGCACCACGGCCTTGTCCTTGATCTGCTGCAGCAGCGCGCCGCGTACGTCCTCGGTCATGCGCACGAGCTTAAAGGAGCGCTCCCGGGAGGCCGCCGCCGCACGAGCCGGTGACCGGGACGGCCGCCGGTGCGCGGCAGGGACGGGGCTCAGCCGAGCTTCCGCCAGCTCCAGGTGGTGGAGATCTCCAGCGGGTCGATGGGGGTGACCAGGCGCGGCAGGGTGTTGAGGCCGTTGGGCGGCCCGGACTGCGGCTCGACGCAGACCGCGGCCTCCTGCTCGTCGTAGATCACGACCCACTCCGCGCGGCTGGTGATCTTCAGTTCCAGACGGCCGGGCCAGGTCACCGTCACGTCCACGCCCTGCGGCATCCCGAAGCAGTCGTCCCAGACGCCGGGAACGGGGTGGCCCCTGCTCGACCGGAGCAGCGAGTCGGGGGAGGGGTCGATCCGGCGGCCGGTGGGGAGGTGGTCGTCCCCGCGCTCCTCCTGCCAGGCGGCGTCGAAGTCGAGCCGGACACCGGAGCTGCTGCCGCCGGCCGCCTCGTCGCCCGGTGCCACGCCGAGGTGCCGTACGAACCAGGGGTGCCAGCCGGCCTGTGCGGGGAAGGAGTCGCCGGTCGCCTCGACCCCCATGGTCAGGGTGAGCGAGCCGCCGCCGTCGGCCAGTTCGACCAGCTGGGTGACGGTTCCCGGGTACGGCCAGGGGGCCGCGGGGTCGGTGAGGTCGTAGGTGAAGGCGGCCGATGCCGCGTCGGCGCGGGCGGTCTTCCAGCGGAGGTCGCGGCCGGTGCCGTGGATGGCGTGCGGCGGGGAGTTGACCGGCATCCGGTGCAGCTCGGCGCCGTTGCGGAACCGGCCGTGCTCGATCCGGCCGCACCACGGGACCATCGGGAAACAGCCGTACTTCGCGCCCTGCCGCAGCAGTTCGACGCCGCCGACGCGCAGGCTGCCGATCCGGCAGCCTGCGTCCGGATGGACGGTCAACTCGGCGTCTCCGGCGGCCAGCCGTACACCGGTGTCCTGCGCCTGCGCCGCGCTCTGCGTGGGGTTGTCGGTGCTCACGGAAACGACCCTAACGGTGCGCGGCACCGCCCGCCGCGGCACGGGGCGGGCGGTGGAGGTGCGCGTCCGCCGGACGCGCGTCAGCGGCGGCGGCGCAGCACCCGGCCGACGACCACCGCCGACGCCAGCACCACGGCCGCCGCCGGCGCCGCCCAACGCAGCACCGCCGAGGTGCCGTGCGCCTCGGGCACCGGGACCGGCGCGTACCGGCCGCGCGGCGGGGCGTGGTCGACCTCCTCCGCGCTGCGTCCGATCATCGTGCGCCGCGCGTGCGCGGCCTCGGCGGGTGCGTCCTCGTCGTCGTCCTCGCCGTCGTAGGTCTCCCCGTCGTACGTCTGCCCGTCGTAGTTCTCGCCGTCGAAGACCGTGCCGTCGTACATCGCCGCGGCGTCCGCGTCGCTGTGCGGGTCGAGCGACGGCGGCGGCACCTCGACGTCGAACACGCCGCTGTGCGGAGGGTCGGACGGGGCGGAGTCGGCCGCGGGGTCGGGGTGCGCGTCCGTCGGCGTCTTCGTGCCATCGGCCGCGCCCGCCGCGGTGTCAGGCAGCGGGTGCTGTGCCAGGTCGGCGGCGAGGTTGGCGGCGAACTTGTCCAGCAGCCGGCGGCCCGCCGTCCGTGCCGCCTGGCCGGTGATCCCGGCGAGCCGGCCCCCGCTGCGCAGCGTGCCGGAACACCGCAGCGTGGTGCCGGGGCCCGGCTCCGTGGCCGGGGCGATGCGTACGTCGAGGGTCAGCGTCACGGTGCCGTCGCCGCGCGCCTCCGTGCCGTGCGCCTCGATGGTCACGGCTGCGGCGCCCTGCTCCTCGCCCGCCGCACCCGCGGAGACGGACAGCGCGCCGCGGTAGGTGATGGTGGAGCCGCCGATGCGGAGCCGCAGCCGGCCCTGGGGGCGGTGCGGGACGGTATCGGCGTCGAGCTGGACTCCGGGGACGCAGCGCGCCACCCGCGGCGGCTCGGTGAGAGCCTGCCGCACGGTCCCGGCGGGAAACGGAACGTACATCTCATGCTCCATGACACGGGAGCCTACCCAGCGTCCGCACAGCCGTGCCCGTCCCCGCACAACTTTCTCGGTGCCCACGGCGCGCACCCCGTCAGCCCTGGTAGCGGGGGTGCATCAGCGTCGAGGGCGGCAGGCCGCCGATCCGGTCGCGGGCCTGTGCACGGGCCCCGGCCCGCAGGGCGGTGCGGGCGGCGGGCGGCAGCTTCGTGGTGGCCGTCGCCGCTTCGAGGTCCGGCGGCTGCCGCCCGGCCAGGACGAAGCCCCACCAGCCGAGCCCGCTCGGCGTGCGTGCCGCGGCCGGGACGCGGGGTCCGGTCCGGTGGCCGGCGAACCGTCCCGGCGAACGGTAGGGAACGGTCCGCAGCCCCACCGAGCGCAGCGTCGCGTCCACCGTCCAGAAGCACCGCGCCCGCGCCACCGGCGGTCCGGCGTGCACCACGATCCGCCCGTCCCCGGCCAGCGCCCGCGCCGCGAGCCCGTAGAACTCCTGCGAGTAGAGCTTGGTGCCCGCGGTCATGCCGGGGTCGGGGAGGTCGGAGACGATGACGTCGTACGGGGCCGAACGGCGGCCCCTGCCGCGGGCGCCCTCGCGCCGCAGCCAGTCGAAGGCGTCCGCGGTCACCAGCCGCACCCGGGGATCGTCCAGCGCGTGGCGGTTGAGGGCGGCGAGGCCGGGGTCCGTGCGCGCCAACCGGGCCAGTTCCGCGTCGAGTTCGACGACGGTCACCGAACGGACCTTGCGGTGGCGGAGGATCTCGCGGACGGCCAGGCCGTCGCCGCCGCCCAGCACCAGCACCCGGCCGTGCGGCCCGCCGGCCATCGCCGGGTGCACCAGCGCCTGGTGGTAGCGGGACTCGTTGTCGGCGCTGACCTGTAGCCGGCCGTCCAGATAGAGCGCGAGCGGCGCGCCGGAACCTTTCCTCCCATGCGCCGCACCGTCTGCGGCCCCCGCGCCTCCCGTCATCACCACCTCCTGGACGCCGGTCTGCACGGCGACCCGTGCGGCGGATCCGTACACCGCCTGCCGGGCGGCGCGCTCGAACGGCGCGGCCAGCAGCACGGCCGCCGCGAGCAGCGCGAGCACCAGGACGTTGACGGCCAGCAGCATCCAGCGCGCCCGCGCGGTCAGGTCGTGGCGGAACAGCCACAGCACCAGCGCGCCGCCGGCCGCGGCGTTGACCGCGCCGGTCACCAGGGCGCCGGTCAACTGGCCCAGCAGCGGCAGCAGAAGAAACGGAAAGGCCAGGCCGCCGACGAGCGCTCCCACGTAGTCGGCGGCGAAGAGGTCGGCGACCGCGCCGCCCGCGTCCTGCCTGCGCACCCGCTGGATCAGCGTCATCAGCAGCGGCACCTCGGCGCCGACCAGCACGCCGATGGCGAGCGAGAAGCCGACGAGCGCGGCGCGGGACTGGCCGTACCAGGCGAAGCAGGCATACAGCGCCATCGCCGAGCAGCCGCCGACCAGGGCGAGGCAGGACTCCACGGCGCCGAAGCCGACCGCGGCCCGGCAGCGCAGCCGTTTGGCGAGCAGTGCGCCGATGCCCATGGCGAAGACCATCACCGACAGCACGACGGATGACTGGGTGACGGAGTCGCCGTCCAAGTAGGTGGCCAGCGCCACCAGTTCGAGTTCGTACACCAGGCCGCAGGCGGCGCAGACGAAGACCGCGGCGAGCACGAGCAGCCGTCCGAGCCCGGACGGTACCGGCAGTCGCGCCGGCTGGGTGACCTCCGGCGGCACGAAAGCGCCGGTTCTGACGGTCTCTTGCAGGTCGATCATGAAATGAACGCTACGTGACGATTCCGTACGTATTTGTCACCCACACGAGTGCAGTCTGCTTTCTACACACGGGAGTTGGAGCGCGAAGGGGCGGGCGGGCCCACGCCCTCCGCGCCCCGTCGCGCCCCCTGCGGAGCGCCGCAGGTCAGACCGCCGCGACGGCCCGCACACCCACCCGGGTACGGGTGGCGACCAGGCGCCCCTCCTGGGGATAGGCGTGCCAGGTACGCCAGCGCACCTGACCCTGCCGCCGCTGCGCCAGCATCGCGGTGAAGGCGTGCGGCGAGCCGGGGAACGTCCCGGCCAGACCGTGGGGGTGTTCGGCGACCAGCGCGAGCAGTTCCTGCGCGCGCCCCGCGAACGAGCCGCGCGACAGCGTCTCCACATGCGCGGCGAATTCGTACTCCCAGTCACCCAGCCGCTTGGCCACACCGAGCGGGAGCGGCGTACTGCTGCCCGGCATGCAGGCGACGGTCTCGGAACAGGTGCCGCGCTCCTCTTCCAGCAGTACTTGATGCGAGGCCCCCAGAAGCCTCAACTGCACCTGGGCGTCGTCTAGTCGAAGGTCGAGTACCGCCAGGGCCGGCAGGGGTTCCCTGCCCAGCGCCCAGGCAAGATCTGATGCACGGGTATCGGTATAGGCCGTTGTCAGGGTCGTGAGCATGGGTTCGGCTCCGCAAGCACGCAGTGGATGGTGGGCCGGCCCGCCCCGGAGAAGGATCAGGGATATGACTGCCTGCCGGCTCGTGCCCACGTGGGGTCCGAGAACTGGGGGATTCTCAAGGAGAGGGAATCACGAATGCCCTGTCGTCCACAGCGTTTTTACCCATCTTCGCCGGGTTTCCATCCCTCAGAGGGCCCTACAGTTCAGTTGTTCAACACCCAAGCGTTCAGCGGGTGTTGAGGGAAGAGGGGCGGCCCGTGAACGGAGAGCGCCACGGGCATGATCCAGTCGCATGTGCGGCCCTGCGGACACCCTCGGGGCCGCCGGGCGGGCCGCCGTGAAAACCCCGCGGCCCGGCGTCCGGCGCCCGCTCCCCCGCGTCCGGCTCAGCAGGATCCGCCGCAGGACGAACCCCCGCCGCCACCCCCGCAGCCGTGATGGCCGCCACCGCCGCCGCACCCGTGATGCCCGCCGTGGTGGCCGCCGCCGAGACCGCCGTCGCTGCCGCCGCCGACCCACCAGCTGCCGCCCGCACCCCGCGTCCCGCGACCGGCTCCCGCACCGCCGCGGGACAGCACGGACACCAGCCCCAGCACCACCGCGACCACCACTATGAAGACGACGAAACCCATCCGCCCCACACTCCTTCCGCTCCCCCGAAGCGAGGCACCCGCCCCGTCCGGCGCCCCCGCCACGAGGCGAATGACACCGGTGTTCTTTGTTCGTTCGGGGCTGCTTCCCGGCAATTCCGATCCCCATGCACAGTTGAGGAACTCCAGAGGTTCGGCGGAGGATGGCGCGCATGGACCGACCGCTGCTCAACCGCCGCCTCGCCGAGTTCGGCACGACGATCTTCGCCGAGATGTCGGCGCTCGCCGTACGGACCAACTCCCTCAACCTCGGTCAGGGATTCCCCGACGCCGACGGACCCGAAGAGGTCAGGGAGGCCGCGGTACGCGCGCTGCGCGACGGCCGCGGCAACCAGTACCCGCCGGGCCCCGGCGTCCCCGAACTGCGCACCGCCGTCGCCGCGCACCAGCAGCGGTTCTACGGCCACCTCGGCCTGAGCTGCGACCCCGACACCGAGGTCCTGGTCACCGCGGGCGCCACCGAAGCGATCGCCGCCTCGCTGCTGGCCCTGCTGGAGCCGGGCGACGAGGTCATCGCGCTGGAGCCGTACTACGACTCGTACGCCGCCTGCATCGCGATGGCCGGCGGCACCCGCGTCCCGGTGACCCTCCGCCCGGACCCGGAGAGCGGCACCTACGCACTCGACCTGGACGAACTGCGCGACGCCGTCACCGACCGCACCCGCCTCATCCTCCTCAACACCCCGCACAACCCCACCGGGACCGTCCTGTCCCGCGACGAGCTGGCCGAGATCGCCCGCCTGGCCTGCGAACGCGACCTCCTCGTGATCACCGACGAGGTCTACGAACACCTGGTCTTCGAGGGCGAGCACCTGCCCCTCGCGTCCTTCCCCGGCATGCACGGGCGGACCGTCACCATCGGCTCGGCGGGCAAGACCTTCTCCTTCACCGGATGGAAGGTCGGCTGGGTCACCGCGGCCCCCGAGCTGATCAGCGCCGTCCGCTCGGCGAAGCAGTTCCTCACCTACGTCTCGGCCGGTCCCTTCCAGTACGCCGTCGCCGAGGCGCTCGCGCTGCCCGACGACTACTTCACGGCGCTGCGGGACGACCTGCGCGCCAAGCGCGACATCCTGGCCCGCGGCCTGGCCGACGCCGGTTTCGGCGTCTACCGCCCGGCCGGCACCTACTTCATCACCACCGACATCCGCCCCCTCGGCTTCGACGACGGCTTCGCCTTCTGCCGGGCGCTGCCCGAGCGGGCCGGCGTCGTCGCCATCCCCAACGCCGTCTTCTACGACCACCGGGACGAGGGCGCCCCCTTCGTGCGCTTCGCGTTCTGCAAGAGCACCGACGTCCTCCAGGACGCGGCGGCGCGGCTGAAGACCCTGGCCGGCTGACGGACCCGGACGCGCGCGGGCCCCCGGAGCAGATCGCTCCGGGGGCCCGCGCGCACCGTGGCCGGCGGGAGGGTCTCAGCCCTCGTCCTCGCCCGGCTTCTCGTCGCCTTCGATCTCGGACTCCAGGCCGAGCTGCTCGACGATCCACTTGTCGAACTCGATCGACGCGCGGACCCAGCTGACGGTGCTCGACACGAAGTGTTCGAGCGCGACGCCGGTGCCGATCAGCATCGACGCCTCACCGATCAGGCGGACGGTGCCGTCGTCGTGGGTGTGGGTGTAGGCCTTGGGCCACAGCGTCCGGCGGTTCCAGTCGTCGATCGCCTCCAGCAGCTTCGACTTGTCGTCGATGCCGTGCGGGCGGTCGTAGAACGTACGGACGGAGAAGATCTGCTGCTCCTCCTCCCCACGGAACATGAAGTACGTGCGGAACTGCTCCCACGGGGCGGCGAGATCGCCTTCCTCGTCGACTACGTACTTCAGCTCCATCTGGTCGAGGAGCTGCTTGACCAAGTCCTGGTCGGGCACGACGGGCCCCTCAGGCCCCGACGGCTGCGGTTCGGGCTGGCCCCCGAAATTCGGAATCGAGGACGGGTCGATGCTCACCGTGGATTTCCCTTCGTATGGTCTGCGCCATTCTCCGCCATGCCCGCCCCGTCCTGGCAAGCCGAACGGGGCGGGGCGGATCGTGGCGCCGCTCAGACGGCCGCGCGGGCCGGCTCCACGGAGAGGTGGTCGCCGTCGACGTCCACCCGCACGGTGTCGCCGTCCAGCACCTCGCCCGCCAGGATGGCGCGCGCCAGCTGGTCGCCGATGGCCGTCTGGACCAGGCGGCGCAGCGGGCGGGCACCGTAGGACAGGTCCGGTGCCGGGGCGCCGTCGACCGGTTCCCTGCCGAGCCAGGCGAGCCAGGTCAGGGCCTGGTCGGTGACGTCCAGCGTCAGCCTGCGGTCGGCGAGGCGGCCCTGGAGGTGGTCGAGCTGGATCCGGGCGATCCGCTGGAGCTGGTCCGTGCCGAGCGGGTGGAAGACCACCACGTCGTCGAGGCGGTTGAGGAACTCCGGGCGGAAGGAGCCGCGGACGGTCTCCAGGACCTTCTCCTTCTTCTGGTCCTCCTTGAGCAGGGGGTCCATCAGGAAGTTCGAGCCGAGGTTGGAGGTCAGGATGAGGATGGTGTTGCGGAAGTCGACGGTGCGGCCCTGGCCGTCGGTGAGCCGGCCGTCGTCCAGCACCTGGAGGAGGACGTCGAAGACCTCGTGGTGGGCCTTCTCGACCTCGTCCAGGAGCACCACGGAGTACGGGCGGCGGCGTACCGACTCGGTGAGCTGGCCGCCCTCCTCGTAGCCGACGTAGCCGGGCGGAGCGCCGACCAGCCGGGCGACGGAGTGCTTCTCGCCGTACTCGCTCATGTCGATGCGGACCATCGCCCGCTCGTCGTCGAAGAGGAAGTCGGCGAGCGCCTTGGCCAGTTCGGTCTTGCCGACGCCGGTCGGGCCGAGGAAGAGGAACGAGCCGGTGGGGCGGTCCGGGTCGGCGATGCCCGCGCGGGTGCGGCGCACCGCGTCCGACACGGACCGTACGGCCTCGCGCTGGCCGATCAGCCGCTTGCCCAGCTCCTCCTCCATGCGCAGCAGCTTCTGCGTCTCGCCTTCGAGGAGGCGGCCGGCGGGGATGCCGGTCCAGGCGCCGACCACGTCCGCGATGTCGTCGGGGCCGACCTCCTCCTTGACCATCGGCGCCGTGGCGCTCCCGCCGTCGGCGCCCTTGCTCGCCTCCTGCTCGGCCTCCGCCTCGGCGGCTGCCTCCAACTCCCGCTCCAGGCCGGGGATTTCGCCGTAGAGCAGCTTGGACGCGGTGTCGAAGTCGCCGTCGCGCTGCGCGCGGTCGGCCTGGCCACGCAGCTCGTCGAGCTTCTCCTTCAGCTCACCGACGCGGTTGAGGCCCTGCTTCTCCTTCTCCCAGCGGGCGGTCAGGCCGCGCAGCTCCTCCTCCTTGTCGGCGAGGTCCTTGCGCAGCTTCTCCAGCCGCTGGACGGAACCGGCGTCGGTCTCGTTCTTGAGCGCCAGCTCCTCCATGCGCAGCCGGTCGACGGACCGCTGGAGCTCGTCGATCTCGACCGGCGAGGAGTCGATCTCCATCCGCAGCCGCGACGCGGCCTCGTCGACCAGGTCGATGGCCTTGTCGGGGAGGAACCGGGAGGTGATGTAGCGGTCGGAGAGGGTGGCAGCCGCGACCAGCGCGGAGTCCGCGATGACGACCTTGTGGTGCGCCTCGTAGCGCCCCTTGAGGCCGCGCAGGATGGCCACCGTGTCCTCGACGGTCGGCTCGGCGACCAGCACCTGCTGGAAGCGCCGCTCCAGCGCCGGGTCCTTCTCGATCCGCTCGCGGTACTCGTCGAGGGTGGTCGCGCCGACCATCCGCAGCTCGCCGCGGGCCAGCATCGGCTTGAGCATGTTGCCCGCGTCCATCGCGGAGTCGCCGCCCGCGCCCGCGCCGACGACCGTGTGCAGCTCGTCGATGAAGGTGATGACCTGGCCGTCGCTGGACTTGATCTCCGCGAGCACGGTCTTGAGCCGTTCCTCGAACTCGCCGCGGTACTTCGCGCCGGCGACCATCGCCCCCAGGTCGAGCGCGACCAGCCGCTTGTTGCGCAGCGACTCGGGCACGTCGCCCTTGACGATGCGCTGGGCCAGCCCCTCGACGACCGCGGTCTTGCCGACACCCGGCTCGCCGATCAGCACCGGGTTGTTCTTCGTCCGCCGGGACAGCACCTGCACGACGCGGCGGATCTCGTGGTCCCGGCCGATGACCGGGTCGAGCTTGCCGTCACGGGCCGCCGCCGTGAGGTCCGTACCGAACTTCTCCAGCGCCTTGTACGTGCCCTCCGGGTCGGCGTTGGTCACCCGGCGCCCGTCGCGCGCCTCCTCGAAGGCCGCCAGCAGCTTCTTGGCGGACGCGCCCTGGTGCTCCAGCAGCTCACCGGTGGCGCCGCCCTTGGCCGCGATGCCGATGAGCAGGTGCTCGGTGGAGACGTAGGCGTCGCCCAGTTCCTTGGCGCGCTGCGCGGCGTCCGCGATGACGGCGAGCAGCTCGCGGTCCGGCTGCGGCGGCGCGACCGTCGAGCCCTGCACGCTGGGCAGCGCGGCGAGCCTGCGCTCGGCCCCCGACCGCAGCGCCGCGGCGTCCGCGCCGACGGCGGCCAGCAGGTCGGTGATGTTCGCGTTGCTGTCGGCCTGGCCCGCCAGGAGCGCGAGCAGCAGATGCGCGGACGTCATGTCCGCATGTCCGGCGGCCACCGCCCGCTCGTTGGCGGCGCTCAGCACTTCCCGGCTCTTGTTGGTCAGCTCGGCGTCCACGTTCGCGCGTTCCTCCTCGTACTCGTGCTGTGATCCTGGGGCCGACCCGAGGCCGGTCTGCTCACACCAACGTGCGATAAGTTGAGTCTATTCCACTCAAGGTTGTTTCGGGGCCTGCGCTCGGCACTTTTCCGGGCGCAGGGGCCCACACGTGTGAGTGAACCGGGCCGGATCCGGCTCCGCCACCGGCGGCCGTCGAGGAGGCTGGCCTTCCAGCACAAGGAGGTGCAGCATGACGGCTATGGCACACGAGCCCATGCCTACGCAGACGGACATCCTCCTCGAAGGGTTTCTCGCCCTGGACACCCCAACCGGCTTCAGGGCCGAGCTCATCGAGGGGGAGATCGTTGTGACACCGCCACCGGACGGCGACCACGAGGACTACTTGAGCACCGTCTTCAAACAGGTGTTGCGGAAGTCCGCAACACCCATGGACCTCTCGGGGCACAAAGGGCTCGTCCTCTCCGGGTCCGGGGCCCTGCCCGCGGACCACGTGATCCCCGACGCCACGTTCGCCCCGGAGGCTCTCCGCCTCTTCCGGGGAGCACCCCCCTGGATGCCCAGCGACGGCGTCACGATGGTCGTCGAGGTGACATCGAGCAAGCCTGCCAAGGACCGCGTCGCCAAGCGCCACGGCTACGCCCGCGCCGGCATCCCGCTCCACCTCCTCGTGGACCGTGGCAAGTCCGCGACCACCCTGTTCAGCGAGCCGGAGGGAGGCGATTACCTGACCCGCCACACCGCCCTCTTCGGCAAGCCCCTCCCCCTCCCCGCCCCCTTCTCCTTCGACCTGGAGACCGGCGACTTCCTGTGAGGCCGCGAGCGCCCTCCCCACGGCCCGCGGCCCGCATTACCCTTCCCCCCATGGCCCACGACCTCGCCGCCCTCAGCCCCGAGTACCTCACCTTCTGGGGCGAGTACTTCATGCCGACGCTGACCACCCTGCGCCCGGACGGCACCCCGCACGTCGTCCCGGTCGGCGTCACCTACGACGCGGGCGAGCGGATCGCGCGGATCATCACCCGCAAGGGCAGCACCAAGGTCAAGAACGTCCGGGCCGCGGGCGCGGACGGCGCACGGGTCGCGGTGTGCCAGGTCGACCGCGGTCGCTGGGCGACGCTTGAGGGCATCGCGCGGGTGCGGACGGACGCCGACGCGGTGGCGGACGCCGTCCACCGGTACGCCGAGCGCTACGGCAGGACGCCGGGCCCCAACCCCGACCGCGTCATGATCGAGATCGCGGTGACCAAGGCACTCGGCCGCGCCTGAGGCGGGGGTATCGTCGCCCCCACCGTCGCGACGCCCCGGAGGGCACGATGAACGCGGTCCGTGTCACGGCGATCGCCTGCCTGATGCCGCTGTCCGAGCTGGACGAGGAACCGTTCCTGGTCGACGACCGCGGCCAGCACGAGATGTGCGGACAGTGGGCGGCGGCCCGTGACTTCCACCTGACCTGCCGGCTCAGCCTGCACCGCCTGCGCGCCGACCACGACCAGCTGTGGCGCGACGTCGAGCAGGGCCTCGTCGACGTGTTCGTGGCGCCGCACCGCAGAGTGCTGGAGCACGCCGTCGACGACGCCGACGCCTTCGCCGAGCGGTGCGCGGCGGCCGGCGTGCGGCTGGCGACCGCCGACCTCGACGAGCCGGTCTACACCCCGGCGATGAAGTCGCACGTGCACCGCAGGCTGTCGATGCCGACCGCGGGCTACAACGGCTGCTAGGCCCTGCCGGGCCGCGGGCAGGCGAAAGGGCCGGGTCTCCCCGGCCCTTCCCCCGCTCGGATGGCGCTACTCGCCGCGCTTGGGGCGCCACACCACCAGCGCGCTGGTCTGCTGCACGTCCTGGTACGGCACCAGGTCGCGGCGGTAGGAGGCGTGCACCGCCGCCTCGCGCTGCTGCATCGCGCTGGCCGCGCCCTCCAGGGCGCCCTGGAGTTCGGCGACCCGCTGCTGGAGCGCGGCCACCTGGTTCTCCAGCTCGATGATGCGCTTGATGCCGGCGAGGTTGATGCCCTCGTCCTGGGACAACTGCTGCACCGTACGGAGCAGTTCGATGTCCCGGGCGGAATAGCGGCGGCCCCGCCCGGCCGTGCGGTCGGGCGAGACCAGGCCCAGCCGGTCGTACTGCCGCAGGGTCTGCGGATGCAGGCCGGAGAGCTGAGCCGCGACGGAGATGACGTACACCGGCGAATCTTCGGTCAGTTCATACGGGTTCCGACGATGCCCGCCCCGGCTGTCCATCTCAAGCTCCCTTCGCGGCCTGGAACAGCTCTGCCCGCGGATCCTCTCCCGCGGTCGCCTCGCGATAGGCCGCCAGCGATTCCCTGGCCTTGTCGCCGAGTTCCTGAGGAACGACCACCTCTATGGTGACCAGCAGGTCGCCGCGGGTGCCGTCCTTGCGGGCCGCGCCCTTGCCCCGGGCCCGCATGGTGCGTCCGTTGGGAGTGCCGGGCGCGATCTTCAGCGTCACCGGCGGGCCGCCCAGCGTCGGCACCCGGACCTCGCCGCCGAGCGCGGCCTCCGGGAAGGTGACCGGCACCGTGACGGTGAGGTTGTCGCCCTTGCGGCCGAAGACGGGGTGGCTGTCGACGTGGACCACGACGTACAAGTCGCCCGCCGGGCCGCCCTGTTCACCAGGAGTGCCCTTGCCGCGCAGCCGGATGCGCTGCCCGTCCGACACCCCGGCCGGGATGCGGACCTGCATCGTGCGCGCGCTCGTCGCCCGGCCGCTGCCCTTGCAGACCTCGCACGGATCCTGGGCGATCAGGCCCCGGCCCTTGCAGTCGGCGCACGGATCGGTGAGGGAGAAGCCGCCGCCCGCGCCCCGGCTGACCTGCCCGGTGCCGACGCAGGTCGGGCAGACCCGCGGCGTACCGTTCTTGTCGCCGGTGCCCGAGCACGCCTTGCACGGCGCCTGGCTGGACATCCGCAGCGGGACCGTGGCCCCGTCCACCGCCTCGGTGAAGCTGAGCGTCACCTCGGACTCGACGTCCTGGCCGCGGCGCGGCTGGGTACGTGTCCCGGCGCCGCCGCGGTTGAAGAGGCCGCCGAAGACGTCCCCGAGCCCGCCGCCGAAGCCGCCGCCCTGCCCTTGTCCCTGGCCCTGCGAGCCCCCGAAGAGGTCGCCCAGGTCGAAGTTGAAGCTGCCGCCGCCCGCGCCGGGGCCCGGCCGGTAGCCGCCGTTGCCGAACAGCGCCCGCGCCTCGTCGTACTCCTTGCGGCGCTTGGGGTCACCGAGGATGTCGTTCGCCTCGGAGATCTCCTTGAAGCGCTCCTCGGCCCTGGCGTCACCGGTGTTGGCGTCCGGGTGGTTCTCCCGGGCGAGCTTGCGGTACGCCTTCTTGATCTCGGCGTCGGTGGCGTCCTTGGGGACGCCGAGGACCTTGTAGTAGTCCTTCTCGACGAAGTCCTTGGTGCTCATCCCCGACGTCCCTCCTTCCGCGTCTTCTTCTCTGCCGTCCGCACGTCAGCCCTCGTCCGGGCCACCGTTTTCCTCGTCCGAAGGCTTGCTGTCCTCTTCGGAGGCGGACTTGGTGCCCTGGGCACCCGGCTGCGGCTCGGCGACCGCGACCCGCGCGGGGCGGATCGTTCGTTCACCGATGCGATACCCGGGCTGAAGGATCGCCACGCACGTCGTCTCCGTGACGTCGGGCGCGTACGAATGCATCAGGGCTTCGTGGATCGTCGGGTCGAAGGGCTCGCCCTCCTTGCCGAACTGCTGGAGGCCCAGCTTGGCGACCACGGTCTCCATGGATTCGGCGACCGACTTGAAGCCGCCGACCAGCTCGCCGTGCTCACGGGCACGGCCCACGTCGTCGAGCACCGGAAGGAGCTCGGACAGGAGGTTCGCCGCGGCGATCTCCTTGACCGTGACCCGGTCCCGCTCGACCCGGCGGCGGTAGTTCTGGTACTCCGCCTGGAGCCGCTGGAGGTCCGCGGTGCGCTCGTTGAGCGCCGTACGCACCTGGTCCAGCTGCGCCGTGAGCGCGATGTCGGATGTGTCGGGCTTGTCGTCCCCGGCCGGGGCCGAGCCCGCCTTGTCGGCGGACTCGGCACGCTGCGCCGCGTCGTCAGGGTGTCCTGCGGACTCGGTGCCGGAAGGGACGTCGGGCTTCTCCTCGAAGCCCGGGGTCTCCTCCGTCACGCGGCACCATCCTTCTTCGGCTTCTCGTCGTCGACGATCTCGGCGTCCACGACGTCGTCATCGGCCTTGGCCTGCTCGGCGCCCTCGGCACCCGCAGCACCCTCGGCGCCACCCGCGGCCTGGGCGTCGGCGTACATGGCCTGGCCCAGCTTCTGCGAGACGGCGGCGACCTTCTCGGTGGCGGTGCGGATCTCGGCGGTGTCCTCGCCCTTGAGCTTTTCCTTCAGCTCGCCGACGGCGGTCTCGACCTCGGTCTTGACCTCGGCGGGGACCTTCTCCTCGTTGTCCTTGAGGAACTTCTCCGTCTGGTAGACGAGCTGCTCGCCCTGGTTACGGGCCTCGGCGGCCTCGCGGCGCTTGGTGTCCTCGTCCGCGTACTGCTCCGCCTCCTGGCGCATGCGGTCGACCTCGTCCTTCGGCAGCGAGGAGCCGCCGGTGACGGTCATCTTCTGCTCCTTGCCCGTGCCCAGGTCCTTCGCGGTCACGTGCATGATGCCGTTGGCGTCGATGTCGAAGGAGACCTCGATCTGCGGGACGCCACGCGGGGCCGGCGGCAGACCGGTCAGCTCGAACATCCCGAGCTTCTTGTTGTACGCCGCGATCTCGCGCTCGCCCTGGTAGACCTGGATCTGCACGGAGGGCTGGTTGTCCTCGGCGGTGGTGAAGATCTCGGACCGCTTGGTCGGGATCGTCGTGTTCCGCTCGATGAGCTTGGTCATGATGCCGCCCTTGGTCTCAATACCGAGGGACAGCGGGGTGACGTCCAGCAGGAGGACGTCCTTGACCTCACCCTTGAGGACACCGGCCTGGAGGGTGGCGCCGATGGCGACGACCTCGTCCGGGTTGACGCCCTTGTTGGCGTCCTTGCCACCGGTCAGCTCCTTGACCAGCTCGGCGACGGCCGGCATACGGGTCGAGCCGCCGACCAGCACCACGTGGTCGATCTCGGACAGCTCGATGCCGGCGTCCTTGATGACGTTGTGGAACGGGGTCTTGCAACGCTCCAGGAGGTCCGCGGTCAGCTGCTGGAACTGCGAGCGCGTGAGCTTCTCGTCCAGGTGCAGCGGGCCCTCGGCGGAGGCGGTGATGTAGGGAAGGTTGATCGTCGTCTCGGTGGAGGACGACAGCTCGATCTTCGCCTTCTCGGCGGCCTCACGCAGGCGCTGGAGCGCCATCTTGTCCTTGGCCAGGTCGACGCCGTGGCCGTTCTGGAACTGCTTGACCAGGTAGTCGACGACGCGCTGGTCCCAGTCGTCACCACCGAGGTGGTTGTCACCGTTGGTGGCCTTCACCTCGACGACGCCGTCACCGATCTCCAGCAGCGAGACGTCGAAGGTGCCGCCACCGAGGTCGAAGACCAGGATGGTCTGGTCGTCCTTCTCCAGGCCGTAGGCCAGCGCTGCGGCGGTCGGCTCGTTGACGATGCGCAGGACGTTCAGACCCGCGATCTCACCGGCCTCCTTGGTGGCCTGGCGCTCGGAGTCGTTGAAGTAGGCCGGGACGGTGATGACCGCGTCCATGACCTTCTCGCCCAGGTACGCCTCGGCGTCACGCTTGAGCTTCTGCAGGATGAAGGCGCTCATCTGCTGCGGGTTGAAGCCCTTGTCGTCGATGTCGATCTTCCAGTCGGTGCCCATGTGGCGCTTGACCGACCGGATGGTCCTGTCGACGTTGGTGACCGCCTGGCGCTTCGCGACCTCGCCGACCAGCACCTCGCCGTTCTTGGCGAAGGCGACAACGGACGGCGTGGTCCTGGCGCCCTCGGCGTTGGTGATGACGGTGGGCTCACCGCCTTCGAGAACACTGACGACGGAGTTCGTCGTGCCCAGGTCGATGCCGACCGCACGTGCCATTTCAATTCCTCCAGTGACTTGAGTGGAACAGGCTCAAGAGTGCAACACGGATCCAAACCTGTCAACAGACCTGAGTCGAGCCCACTCAACTTTTATGTCGGCCTTATCGTCACCGAGGGTTTTGGCCTGCGACGCCCCGGTCGCCGGGGGACGCCGGGACGGCTGCGCAGGGTTGCCTGCGCGACGCAGATCACCGGCCGGGCGGCTTCATGGGGTCGCGGATACTGGGTAACCTCAGCGCAGACCCGAAAAGTTACCGCTTAGTAGTCCCGCTCAGATTTCCGCTCTCGCAGGTTCGAGGAGCCCCCAAATGCAACTCGCCGCGATCCTCGTGTCGCTGGTCCTCATCGCGGTCGGCGTCGCGCTGTTCGGCCGTGCCCTGGTGCAGATCTACCGGTTCGTACGGCTCGGCCAGCCCGTACCGGCCGGCACCCGTACCGACGAACCCGTACAGCGCACCGTCACCGTGGCCAAGGAATTCCTCGGCCACACCCGCATGAACCGCTGGGGCGTCGTCGGTGTGGCGCACTGGTTCGTGGCGGTGGGCTTCTTCTCGCTGCTGCTGACGATCGTCAACGCCATCGGCCAGCTCTTCCAGGCCGACTGGCTGCTGCCGGTCATCGGCGAGTGGGCGCCGTACAACGTCTTCGTCGAGTTCATCGGCACGATGACGGTCCTCGGCATCCTGGTCCTGATCGTCATCCGGCAGCTGAGCCGGCCGGGCGGCGCGGGCCGCAAGTCCCGCTTCGCAGGCTCCAATTTCGGCCAGGCGTACTTCGTCGAGGCCGTCATCCTCATCGTCGGCGTCTGCATCTTCATGCTGCACGCGCTGGAGGGCGCCCAGCACCACGTGAGCGGCTACGAGGCGTCGTTCTTCATCTCGTACCCGGTGATCTCGTGGCTGGAGGGCATGGACGTCTCGACGCTCCAGAACCTCACCTACTTCTTCGCCGGCCTCAAGATCGCGACGTCCTTCATCTGGATGATCACGGTCGCGCTCAAGACCGACATGGGCGTGGCCTGGCACCGCTTCCTCGCCTTCCCCAACATCTGGTTCAAGCGCGAGGCGGACGGTGACGTCGCGCTCGGCGAGCTGAAGCCGATGACCAGCGCGGGCAAGCCGATCGACTTCGAGGACCCGGGCGAGGACGACCAGTTCGGCGTCTCGCAGATCGAGCACTTCTCCTGGAAGGGCATCCTCGACTTCTCCACCTGCACCGAGTGCGGTCGCTGCCAGTCGCAGTGCCCCGCCTGGAACACCGGCAAGCCGCTCTCCCCGAAGCTGCTGATCATGTCGCTGCGCGACCACGCGCACGCCAAGGCGCCCTACCTCCTGGCGGGCGGCGGCAAGGACGAAGAAGGCAACGAGAAGGCCACCGCCGAGCAACTCGCCGACGTGCCGGCCGCCGCGCTGGCCGAGGCCGAGCGCCCGCTGATCGGCACCCTCGAAGAGAACGGCGTCATCGACCCGGACGTCCTGTGGTCCTGCACCACCTGCGGTGCCTGCGTCGAGCAGTGCCCGGTCGACATCGAGCACATCGACCACATCGTCGACATGCGCCGCTACCAGGTCATGATCGAGTCGTCGTTCCCGTCCGAGGCGGGCACGATGCTCAAGAACCTGGAGAAGAAGGGCAACCCCTGGGGCCTGGCCAAGAAGCAGCGGCTGGCCTGGACGAAGGAGGTCGACTTCGAGGTCCCGGTCGTCGGCAAGGACGTCGAGGACCTGACCGAGGTCGAGTACCTCTACTGGGTCGGCTGCGCCGGCGCCCTGGAGGACCGCGCCAAGAAGACCACCAAGGCGTTCGCCGAGCTGCTGCACATCGCCGGCGTCAAGTTCGCGATCATGGGCGGCGACGAGAAGTGCACCGGTGACTCGCCGCGCCGCCTGGGCAACGAGTTCCTCTTCCAGCAGCTCGGCGCGGAGAACGTCGCCACGTTGAACGCGGCGTTCGGTGAGGACGACGAGGACGAGTCGACGAAGAAGCCCAAGTCGGCCAAGAAGATCGTCGCGACCTGCCCGCACTGCTTCAACACCATCGCCAACGAATACCCGCAGCTGGGCGGCGAGTTCGAGGTCATCCACCACACCCAGCTGCTCCAGCACCTCGTCGACGAGGGCAAGCTGGTGCCGGTCACCCCCGTCGAGGGCCTGATCACGTACCACGACCCCTGCTACCTCGGCCGCCACAACAAGGTCTACACACCGCCGCGCGAGATCATCGCCAAGGTGCCAGGCCTGCGGAACGAGGAGATGCACCGCCACAAGGAGCGCGGTTTCTGCTGCGGCGCGGGCGGCGCCCGGATGTGGATGGAAGAGCGCATCGGCAAGCGCATCAACAACGAACGGGTCGACGAGGCGCTGTCCCTCAACCCGGACATCGTCTCCACCGCCTGCCCCTTCTGCCTCGTCATGCTCACCGACTCCGTCAACGGCAAGAAGAACGACGGCAAGGCGAAGGAATCCGTCCAGGTCGTCGACGTCGCCCAGCTCCTGCTGGACTCCGTCAAGACACCCGCCGACCCGGACGGCGAGCCCGCGGCCGAGGACGCACCGGAGCCCGAACCGGTGAAGTGACGCCACGGAGCAACCCTCAGGCCACGGCCGGTCCCGCACACCGCGGGACCGGCCGTGGCCGTTGCGCATCCGGGCGGCGACCGCCAACCGCCGTCCGCCGCAGGGAAATTCCCTGTCCCGACGGCACCCGGCCTGCGACCATGCCGCCATGCACCCGGCCGCCCCGCTCCCCCTGATACGCCCCGCCACCACGGCCGACGCGCCGCAGATCGCGCACGTCCACCAGGAGTCGCGGCGCGCCACCATGCCCTACCTCCCGCCGCAGCGCCACGACCACGCGGCCGTCACCCACTGGATCCGCGAGACGGTGCTCACCACCTGCACCACCTGGGTGGCGGTACGCGGCCCCGCCCTCATCGGCTACGCCGCCGTCCGAGACGACGTACTGGAAGACCTCTACGTACACCCCGACGCGCTCCGCACCGGGACCGGCACCCTGCTGCTCGAAACGGCCCGCGGCCACCGCCCCGACGGCCTCACCCTGCACGTCTTCGCGCGCAACACCATGGCCCGCGCCTTCTACGCCCACCACGGCTTCACCGTCGTCGCCACCGGGGACGGCAGCGGCAACATGGAGGGCCTTCCGGAGCTGACCCTGCGGTGGACTCCCTAGGGCCCCTGGCCGGTTTCCGCAGGTCGCGGTGTCCTGTTCCCCCTAGGGGATGTCACAGCTCGGCAGCAAAGGCCCTCCGGTACACCCACGCCGACACCGGGGGCAGCGCGGAGCAGGTACGTTCGGTGAGTGGCTGGATTCAGGATGGGTCGCGGACGGGATCCCCGCTCCGCGCAGGACGGGCAGCAGCAGGGGCAGCAGGCGCCGTACGGACAGCAGGGACCGTACGGGCAACAGCCCCCGCCTCCGCATGGCCAGTGGCAGCAGCAGCCGCCGCAGCCCCCGCAGCCGCAGTACGGCGGCCCGCCGCAGGGGCAGCCGGGCGGCCACGGCGAACCGGAGTACTTCGGCGACGGCGGCTACCAGCCGCCGCAGTCGTACGCGCCGTACACCGCCGACAACAGCCCCGGCCACACCCAGCAGTTCAGCATCGGTGAGGCCCCGGACGCCTACGCGGAGCCGTACGGCGGCGCTCCGGGACAGGGCCCCGACGACGGGTACGCCGACGGCGGCGTCTACCGCGCCGGGCAGGCCACCGCGCCGCCGGCCGGCCCCCGGCTGCACTGGAAGCAGCTGCTGCCCGGCATCGTGCTGCGCCCGGCGCCCACGTTCTGGCAGATGCGCGACCACCAGGTCTGGGCCCCCGCGCTGATCGTCACCTTCGTCTACGGCCTGCTCGCGGTCTTCGGCTTCGACAAGGCCCGCGAGGACGTGCTCAACGCCACCCTCGCCAACAGCATCCCCTGGGTGCTGATCACCGCCGTGATGTTCGTCATCGGCAGCCTGATCCTCGGCGCGGTCACCCACACCCTCGCCCGCCAGCTCGGCGGCGACGGCGCCTGGGCCCCGACCATCGGCCTGTCCATGCTGATCATGACGATCTCGGACGCGCCCCGGCTGGTGTTCGCGATGTTCCTCGGCGGCGACAGCCCGCTCGTCACGATCCTCGGCTGGCTGACCTGGCTCGCCTCCGGCTACCTCCTCACCTCGATGGTGAGCAAGTCGCACGACCTGCCGTGGCCCAAGGCGCTGGGCGCCAGCGCCATCCAGCTGATCGCCCTGCTCGCCCTGGTGAAGCTCGGCACGCTGTAACCGGCACCCCGCACGTACGGCCCAGGGCCCCGCTCCCCTTCCCGGAGCGGGGCCCTGGGCCGTTGCGTGCGGCTACGCGTCCCCGAACCGCTGCGCCGCCGAACCGTCGCAGGGCTGGAGCCGCAGCGGGTCCTTCGCGGCGCCCAGCGACAGGCAGAGCGAGGGTGCGCCGGCCGGCCGGTACGACCCCTGGTCGCCCGCGGTGAACTGCTGGTTCGCCGCCCCTGAGCAGTTCCACAGCACCAGCTCCGCACCCGGTTCGTACCGGCCGCCCGGCACGTCGAGGCAGCGGTCATGGGTCAGCCCGACGTGCAGTGACTGCTGCCGGGTGTCGTGCCACCAGTCCTGATTGCGCTGCCCGTTGCAGTCCCAGCCGCCGACGGCCGTCCCGTTGCCGCTCGCGCCGCCGGTCGCGTCCAGGCAGCTGCCGGTTGCGGCGTTGTGCAGCGGCCGGAAGGCGTCGTCCCAGGCCCCCGGGTACAGCTCCGGCTTCCCGGTGCTCGCCGGGTCGGCGCAGGACGCCTCGCGCAGCCCCGCGTCGTAGAGCTGGGTCAGGCAGGACGCGAAGGCGGCGTGCCCCCTGGCGTTGGGGTGGAAGGACTGCCGCACCGAATTCGCGTCCGGCGGGAAGGGGTTGGCGACGTTCACGTACAGGCCGCGCGCCCAGGTGTCCTCCATGCACACCTCGTGCCCGTGGAACAGCCGCGAGGTGTCGAGGTACGTCGCCCCTGCGCCCACCGCGGCCTTGCGCACCCCGCGCTCGAACGCCGGGACCGCGGTGTTCCGCCCCCAGCCCGCGTCGGAGGTGTAACCGGTGCAACCGCCCGGCAACTTGCCCGGAAAGTTGGGATTGTCCTTCACGTCGGGCCCGATCGGGCTCGGATACGACATGACCACCAGCCGGTAGTCGCCCTCGCCGTACCCCGCGTCGCGCATCACCGTCCGCAGGTCGCCGACGGTCCGCTCGACCTTGGGCACCAGACCGTCCACCCGCGCCTGCCAGCCCGGCTGGTACTTCGGCTCGCAGGTGCCCTGGAGCAGGAACCAGCGCGTGACGCAGTCCGTCATCACCGGGCCGAACTGGAGGTCGTCGTTGGCGCCCACCATCAGCACGATCATCTTCAGCCGGGTGTTGCGCGCCGCGACCGCCAGGCTGTCGCTCTGCACCAGCTCATCGGGGTACTGCTTGTCGCCTCCGATGACGATGTTGCCGCTGTACGCACCGGAACAGGCGGCGTTGTACGTGACGTCCGCCGCGATGCCGGTCCGGTGGATCGCCGCGTCCGGCGACCGGTGGCACCAGTTGTCGGGCCCGTCGGTCCCCGGCTCGTACGTGCCCACACCCTCGCCGGAGATCTCGCTGTCGCCGAGCGAGATCAGCGAGGTCTTGCGCTCGTCGAGCGGGCGCACGGCCGGGTCGCCGTACAGGCCGGTGGCCTGCCGCGCCCGGACCGCCTCCAGCTCCGGCGACAGGGGCGCGCCGCCCCCGGTGCCCGCCGTCGCGGTCGGCGCCGCGAGGGCCGCGCCCGTCCCGCCGATCCCGCCGAACACCACGGTCAGCGCCGCCACCACGGCCGCCAGCCGCCGCCGTCCCGTACGTCTCCTGGGCCTCACCGATCTCGCACGCGCCATGGGGTCTCCCCTCCGGTCTGCTGTTACCGCCGGTTTCTACTCGGAGGTAGACACCGGCGGAACACCCGGAGCGGTATTGGCCGAAAGGCGCGGTCGCGGCGCGGGGAACGGGACGGGGAGCGGAACGGGCGCCGGGAAGGACCCCGCCCCGCCCGGCCCAACTCCCGTCAGGCGTCCAGCACTTGGTTGTCCCTGCGGACGACCGGCGGTTCCACACTCCACGGGAAGTTGATCCACTCGTCCGTGCGCTTCCACACGTACTCGCACTTCACCAGCGAGTGCGACTTCTCATAGATCACCGCGCTGCGGACCTCGGCCACGGTCCCCTGGCAGAAGTCGTGCACCAGCTTCAGCGTCTTGCCGGTGTCCGCCACGTCGTCGGCGATCAGCACCTTCTTCTGCGAGAAGTCGATCGCGTTCGGCACCGGCGCCAGCATCACCGGCATCTCCAGCGTCGTGCCGACACCCGTGTAGAACTCCACGTTCACCAGGTGGATGTTCTTGCAGTCCAGCGCGTACGCCAGCCCGCCCGCGACGAACACGCCGCCGCGCGCGATCGACAGCACGACGTCGGGCTCGTACCCGTCGTCGGCGACCATCTGCGCCAGCTCGCGGATCGCCCCGCCGAACCGCTCGTACGTCAGGTTCTCCCGTACGTCACTCACGTATCTCTCTCAGACCTTCTGTCTCTTACGCCCTGTGCGCGCCGCGCCCCGGGGCCGCTGCCCCGCCACCCACACGCCGTACGCCCACACCCGACGGCGCACGCTCACGCCGACCGGGCGTGCCTTCACACCTGAGTACGGTGGAAATTCTTGAAGGACCGCGACGGCGTCGGCCCGCGCTGGCCCTGGTAGCGGGAGCCGTAATGCGCCGACCCGTAGGAGTGCTCGGCGGGCGAGGTCAGCCGGAACATGCACAGCTGCCCGATCTTCATGCCCGGCCACAGCTTGATCGGCAGCGTCGCGACATTGCTCAGCTCCAGCGTCACGTGCCCGCTGAACCCGGGGTCGATGAACCCGGCCGTCGAATGCGTCAGCAGCCCCAGCCGCCCCAGCGAGCTCTTCCCTTCGAGCCGGGAGGCCAGGTCGTCCGGCAGCGTGATGACCTCGTACGTCGAGGCCAGCACGAACTCGCCGGGATGCAGGATGAACGCCTCGTCCCCCTCCGGCACGACCTCACGCGTCAGGTCGGCCTGCTCCACGGCGGGGTCGATGTGGGGATAGCGGTGGTTCTCGAACACCCGGAAGTAGCGGTCGAGACGCACGTCAATGCTGGACGGCTGCACCATCGACTCGTCGTAGGGGTCGATGCGCACCCGACCGGCGTCGATCTCGGCCCGGATGTCCTTGTCTGAGAGAAGCACGGGGACGAGGATACGCGCCCGGCCCCGCCATGGCGCACGGCGCGGCCCCGCCCCGCACACAGCGAGGGTCCGGCCCCACCGGGACCGGACCCTCGCCCGCCACTCCTGCTTCCACTTCCTGCCGGCCGCATGCCGCCATCGGCGGCCGTCGGCCACTTCCTACCGCGGGTGCTTCCTTCCGCTTACCGTCACGGGCCGGCACTGATCACCTGCCGCGCACGGTCCGCAGGACTACCGCTTCGCGTACTCCACCGGAACCGCGTTACGCAGCCGCGCACAGCGCGGGCACCGCAACAGCCGCCCGGGACCGAGCCGGTCGGTGGTCTGCATCGGGAACGAAGCGGTGCTGAACACGTGCCCCTCGGCACAACGGACGACGGTGCGCTCCATCAAGTCCTCTCCCAACTGCGTGGACAACGCCCGCCACATTAGGGGATGAACCGGGCGCCCTTTCACGCGGCACTCCGCCGCCCCACCGTACGCCCCAACTCCCGCACCCCGCAGCCGCATCCCACCCCCGCGACCCCCCTCCGACACCCGTCGCGCTCACGGGTTCCCCACGGGCAGAACACACCGCGATCGGGTCATGGGGTAGAGTGTGCGAAGCTGCACCGCCCTCAATTCGGGCGGTTCTGTGCGGGTGTAGTTTAATGGTAGAACATGAGCTTCCCAAGCTCAGAGCGCGGGTTCGATTCCCGTCACCCGCTCCAACGCGAAGCCCCAGGTCGGTGACCTGGGGCTTGTTTGTTGTCTGGGGTCTTTTCGGGGCGCGTGCCCTAACGGGTCGGCCAGCGGGTCGAGTTGGTGCCCAGAAGGGATTCCTGACACGTCCTAAGAGCTTGCAGGCTCGGCCGGTGTGCTCTTCCCCTGCGTCGGCCTGCTTCGGGTGATGCCTATTCCGGTGTAGCCGCAGATCACTGCGAAGACGGCGCCGAGGTAGCAGAGGAAGGCGTACGGCGCGTAGGAGAGGGTGGTGACGCCCAGGGCGGTCGACATGTACATCCCGGCCTCGCTCCAGGGGATCAGGGGCACCATTACAGTGCCGGAGTCCTCCAGGGTGCGGGAGAGGTTCTTCGGTTCGAGGCCGTGGTCGGCGTAGACCTGTTTGAAGCCCTCGCCGGGGATGAGGATGGTCAGATACGAGGTGCCGGTGGCCAGGGCCACCCCGACCGACGAGCCCACGGTTGCCAGCACGATGCCGCCGGTGCGCCGGACGCGCCTGAGCAGGCGGGTCATCAGGACGTCCATGCAGCCGGCCTCGGTGATGATGCCCGCGAAGGCGAAGCCCGCCAGGCCGATCAGTACGACGCTCGTCATGGAGGCGAGGCCGCCGCGGTTGAGGAGGGTCCGGGCTGCGGCCGGGACCGATTGCGGGGCCCCGCCGTGGGCGGTGAGCATGTCGACGCTGAAGCCGTCGGACGCGGCTGTGCTCAGGTCGCTCAGGGAGAAGCCCTGCACCACGCCGCCGAGCACCGCCGCGACCATGGACGACAGGATGATCGTCGGCAGCGGCGGTTTGCGCAGCACCGCGCCGGCCAGGACCACGAGCGGCGGCAGGAGCAGCAGCGGGCTGAACGTGAACGCCTTGTCCAGGTAGGCGAGGAGTTCCTGCGTCTGCCGGCCCGGTTCCTGCACGGAGTTCGTGTGCTGGGTCAGGCCGAGGAAGAAGTAGATGACCAGCGAGAGGACCGCGGCCGGGACCGTCGTGTAGAGGAGGTGGCGGATGTGCGCGAAGAGGTTGGCGCCCGCGACGACCGGGGCGAGGTTCGTGGTGTCCGACAGGGGGGACATCTTGTCGCCGAAGTACGCGCCCGCCACGATCGCGCCCGCTGTCATGGGGAGCGAGGCGCCCAGTCCGCCCGCCACGCTGATCAGGGCGACGCCGACCGTGCCGACGGAGCCCCATGACGTCCCGGTGAGTGTGGAGACGACGGCGGTGATCAGGAAGGACACCGGAATGATCCAGTGCGGGGCGATCGCCCGGAGTCCGAGGTCCACCATCATCGGGATGGTCCCGCTGACCATCCAGGTGCCGGTGAGCATCCCGATGGATATCAGGATCAGGAGCGCCGGCATCGTCGAGTCGATCTTGCGGCAGATGCCGGCCAGCATCTGCTCCCAGCTCAGGCCGAGCCGCAGGGCGAAGGCGCCCGCGAAGGCGCCGGCGACGATCAGCAGGATCACGGGGTCGAGGTCCAGCCAGACCGTGCCGGTGACCAGAAGGGCGATCATCACGACGACGGGGGTGAGGGCCTGGAGGAAGGTCGGCCTGCGCCGGGACGCCTCGGCCGGAGCGGTTTCTGGCATGAGTCGCTCATTTCGGGGTGGTTGAGGGCAGGGTTCAGCCGGCCGCCGGGTGACCCGGCACGCCGAAAGTGATGAAAGTGGGGAAAGCGACGAAGGTGGTGGAGGGGTGGGGCTGCGGCGGTTACGTCGGGGGGTGCGGCGTCCCGCGCAGCTCGACGGACGCCGGGTGGTGGACGAGGTCGGCGATACGGTCCGCGGGAAGTGCGGGGGCGTGGTGGCCGCGTACGCCGGTCACCGGGCGGGCGGCGAACAGGGAGGCGATGACGGCCTCTTCGGTGGCTTCGGCTGCGGCCCGGAAGAACAGGTCGATCAGAGGGCCGTCCTCGGCGAGGGCCGAGGCGGGGCGGACGGGGCCCGGCGGCCGGTGCGGGACGCGGTGTGTCGTCGACCAGGCCAGGGCGTACTCGCCGCTGCCGTGCTGGACGATGCCGCCGGTGCGGGCCAGGCCGACCGTCGCGCGCTTGGCCATGCGGCGCAGCTGACGGGCGTCGGCCGGGGCGTCCGTGGCGATGAGGACGACGCAGGAGCCGGCGCCGCGCGCGAACTCGGCCTGTTCCCTGGCCTGGTGCGGGGTGAGGGTGCGGCCCACCGGGACGCCGAGCACGGTCAGGTCGTCGGCCAGGCCGAAGTTGGCCAGGACCAGGGCGCCCACCGTGAAGCGGGTGCCGTCGCCGGCGTCGACGAGGCGGGAGCCGGAACCGATGCCCGCCTTCCAGCCGAAGGCCACCATGCCGGTGCCAGCCCCCACCGCCCCTTCCTGCACAGGGCCTTCGGACGCCGCCTTCAGCGCGTCGAGGACGTGGTCAGGGCGCACATGCAGGCCCCTGATGTCGTTGAGCCAGCCGTCGTTGCACTCGAAGACCGCCGGATTGACGGTGCCCGTGGTGGTGCCGATCTCCGGGTGCCCGTCCAGCGCGTGCCGGACCAGGCCCTCGAAGGCGGAGCCGACGCCGAGCGTGTTCGTCAGCGCCAACGGCGTTTCCAGAACGCCCAGTTCGGCTATCTGGCTCAGGCCCGCCGCTTTCCCGAAGCCGTTGGCGACCTCCAGGCCCGCGGCCGGCTTCGCACGGAACAGCGAGCCGGGTGCCGGGACGACGACGGTCACGCCGGTGCGCACCGGCTGCTCCGCGTCGTGGTGATGGAGCGTGCGGTGGCCGACGCGGACGCCGGGTACGTCGGTGAGGGAGTTCGACGGCCCGGGAGGCAGGATGCCGGGGGCGATGCCCAGGTCGCGGGGGCGGGGCGCGCGCGTCACGGTGCGGTACGTCCCGTACGGTGCGCCCCCGGAGCCTCCTCGTTGCGGGCCTCGGATTGCATGGTCTGCAGCAGTTCGGTTTCCACCAGCGCGAGATGGGCCTTCATCAGGCCGGCCGCGAGATCGGCGTCGCCCTCCGCGACCGCCCCCGCCATCGCTTCGTGATCGGTCAGCGAGGTCTCCGTGTGCGCGGTCCGCGAGGTGAGGCCGCTGCGCAGCACGATCACCTGCTGTTGCACCAGCCACACCTGCTCGGCGATGCGCGGGCTGTGCGCCGCCTCCATCAGTGAACGGTGGAAGTCCAGGTCCAAGTCGTACGGCAGCTTGCGTCCCGTCTCGCGGGCCTTGCGGGAGCGCTCGCACACCTTGCGCAGGCGGATCACTTCCTGCGGCCGGCGGCGGTGTGCGGCCATGCGTGCCGCCGCGCATTCGAGGGCCGCGCGCAGTTCGAAGAGCGCCGCCACGTCCTCGGGGCGGGCGGCGAAGACCGCGGCGCCCTTGTTGGGCACGTGCACGAGAAGGCCCTCACTGACCAGTTGCCCGATGGCTTCACGCAACGGGCCTCGGCTGATGCCCAGATCGCGGGCGATTTCCACCTCGTTGAGGCGGGAGCCGGGCGGGAGCACGCCGGTGAGGATCTGCTCGCGCAGCATCTCCACGACTTGTCCCGCCAAGCCGCGGTGGACCAGTCCGGTCACGGGAATCTCCAAGGGGGCGAGGGGCCGGTGTGGTGCTCGCAGTACAGCACTCGCGGGGTCACGAACTGTCGACAGTCCCCACTGCACGTGGTGACAGACGACAGTGGACAGGCGGCGCGGACCCGCTGTCAACGGTTCTCCGGGATCGTCTTTCCTCGTGGCCAACCGTCGACACGTGCAGCAAAAACTGATAACTGTCGACAGTTCGACGGGGCCGTGCCGCCCTGTGCACGGCCCGCGCAACCGACCGGAGGGACGAGCATGACCACCGCACACACCGAGGATTCCGCTGCTCCCTCACGGGCATCGCAGGACACGTACCCCGTGCTCGCAGAGGTCTGGCGCGGCGACTTCCTGGAGTCCGTGCACCACGGATCGGTCGTGGTCATCGACGCCGGCGGCAACGCCGTGCTGACCGCGGGCCCCGTCGCCGTGCCCGTCTACCCGCGCTCTTCCAACAAGCCCCTCCAGGCCGTCGGCATGCTCCGCGCGGGGCTCGGCCTCGACGGTGCGCTCCTCGCGCTCGCCTGCGCGAGCCACTCAGGCGAGACCTTCCACCTCGATGGCGTACACCGCATTCTCGCGGGCGCGGGCCTGACCGAGGACGCCCTGCAATGCACCGCCGCACTGCCCATCGGCGCCGATGCGCAGCCCGCGCACCTGGCCGCCGGACTCGGGCCGAGTCGCATCACCATGAACTGCTCGGGCAAGCACGCCGCCATGCTGGCCACCTGCGTGGCCGCGGGATGGTCCGTGCAGGACTACCTCGACCCCCGCCACCCCCTCCAACTCGCCCTGCGGGACGCGCTGGAGGACCTCGCCGGGGAGAAGTCGACCGCGGTCGGCGTCGACGGCTGCGGGGCGCCCCTGTTCGCGCTCACCCTCACCGGCCTCGCGCGCGCCTTCGCCGCGATCGCGACCGCCCCCGCAGGCAGCCACGAAGCGCGGGTGGCCGCCGCGATGCACGCCCACCCCGAGTACGTCGGCGGTACCGGACGGGATGTCACCACCCTCATGCAGGCCGTTCCCGGCGCCGTCGCCAAGGACGGCGCCGAAGGCGTGTACGCCCTCGCGCTGCCCGACGGTTCCGCGGTCGCCCTCAAGATCGCCGACGGTGGACAGCGGCCCCGGCCCGTCGTCATGACCGCGGCCCTGCGTCACATCGGCGTCGACGTCGACGCCGACCCGCGGCTGTCCGCGCTCGCCACGGCCCCGGTACTCGGACACGGCGAACCCGTCGGCTCCGTACGGCCGTCGGCGGCGCTCGGCCTGCGCACACCGGCGCCTACTTCTCGTCCCAGGTGACGGGGAGGCTCTCCGTGCCGTAGATGTTCGTGTGGGCGCGCAGGGGTACGTCCTCCGGCGGGACGGCGAGCCGCAGCGTCGGGAAGCGGGTGAGCAGCGCCGGGAAGGCGACGGTCATCTCGACGCGGGCCAGCTGCTGGCCCAGGCACTGGTGGGCGCCGTGGCCGAAGGCGAGGTGTCCGATGGCCTTGCGGTGCAGGTCGAGGCGGTCGGGCTCGGGGTACTTCGCCGGGTCGCGGTTGGCGGCCTGGAGCGCGAGGACGACCGTCTCACCGGCCTTGACCAGCCGGCCGTCGATCTCGACGTCCTCCAGTGCGACCCGCAGCATCGGGTCGGCGATGGTCAGATAGCGCAGCAGCTCGTCGACGGCCTGGCCTGCGAGGCTCGGATCGTCGCGCAGGGCGGCGAGTTGACCGGGGTTGCTCAGCAGCGCGAAGGTGCCGAGCCCGAGCATGTTGGCGGTGGTGTCGAGCCCGGCCGCCAGCAGGAGGAAGCCGACGCCGATCAGTTCCTCGTCGGTGAGGTCGCTGTCGGTGAGGTCGCTGAGTATGTCGTCGGTGGGGGCGGTGCGCTTGGCGGCCACCAGCTGGGTGAGGTACGTCTGGATCGCCGTGTAGGCGGCCATTTTGTCCTCCAGGTCCCCGACGAAGATCGTCTCGGCCTGCGCCTGGAAGGAGCCCCGGTCCTCGTACGGCACCCCCAGCAGCTCGCAGATCATGATCGCGGGGATGGGCTTGGCGAACGCGGTCACCAGGTCAGCCGAAGGACCGGCCTGCTCCATGGCGTCCAGGTGGTCGGCGGTGACCTGCTCGACCCGCTCGGTGAGCAGGCGCATCCGCCGGACGGTGAACTTGCCCGTCAGCAGCTTCCGGTAACGGCCGTGCCGCGCCCCGTCCATGTGGAGGAACTCGCCGGGCTCCGCCGGAGGGATCTCGATGTCGCCGATGTCCAGGGACGGGTCGTGCATCAGCTCCTTGCGGGAGCTGAACCGTGCGTCGGCCATGATCGTGCGGCACACGGAGTACCCGGTGGCCAGCCAGCCGATGTGGCCGTCGGGGAAGCGCAGCGGGCGCAGTGGCTGCTCCGCGCGGAACCGCGTCAGCTCGGCGGGCGGGTCGAAGGGGCAGCCGGTGCGGCGGTCGGTCGGCCGTGTCACCGGCTCGTCGTGCGGCGCCGCTTCGGGGGCGGGGTGCGTCGACGGTTCGTTGTGCATGGTGTCCTCCGGTACTGAGTGCTGGGTGTTGCGTGCTGAGTGCCGGGCGCTGGGTGAAGTGGCGTGTGGGGTGGGGCGGTTACCGTCGTGCGTCGCGGTTGAAGGCCGAGCGGGCCCAGAGGTAGCCGGCCAGGGCGAGGCCGACGCACCAGGCGACGGCGATGGGTCCGCTGTTGCCGATGCCGGTGCCCATCAGCAGGCCGCGCAGCGTTTCGATGACCGGGGTGAAGGGCTGGTACTCGGCGAACCAGCGCAGCCCGGTGGGCATGGACTCCGGCGGGACGATGGCGCTGCCGAGGAAGGGCAGGAACGTCAGCGGCATGGGCAGGTTGCTGGCGGTCTCGACGTTCTTGGCGATCAGGCCCATGGCGGCGGCCAGCCAGGTGAGCGCCAGGATGAGCAGGATCAGGATGCCGGCGGTGGCGAGCCACTCCACGGGGGTGGCGCTGGGCCGGAAGCCCATCAGCAGGGCGACACCGACGACCAGCGCGATGCTGACCAGCGTCTGGATGACGCTGCCGACGACATGCCCGGTGAGGAACGAGGCGCGGGAGATCGACATCGTACGGAACCGGTTGACGATGCCCTCGGTCATGTCCGAGCAGATGCTGACCGCGGTGGACAGGGCTCCGGAGGTCGCGGCCATCAGGATGATGCCGGGCGCGATGTAGTCGATGTACGCACCGCCGCCGGTGGGTGTCCCCCCGATGCCGGTGCCCAGGGCGCCGCCGAAGACGTAGGTGAACAGCAGCAGCATCACCAGCGGCATCGCGACGACCGAGACCGTCATGCTCGGGTAGCGCAGCGCGTGCTTCAGGTTGCGCCGCAGCATCGTCAGGGAGTCGCTGACGGCGTAGGACAGGGAACTCATCGGACGTTCTCCTTGCGGGAGTCGATCCCGGCGCCCGACTGGGCCCGGCCGGTGAGGGTGAGGAAGACATCGTCGAGATCGGGGGTGTGCACCGTGAGGGACTCGGCCTTGACCTGCGCGTCGTCCAGGGCGTCGAGGACGGCGCGCAGGGTGGGGAGGTCGCCGTCGCCGGGGATGCGCAGGGTGAGTTCTTCGCTGTCGCGCGCGGCGGAACCGAAGAGCGCGGCGGCCGTTTCGAGTCCGTTCGCGTCGCCGAAGCGGAGACGGATGTGGCCGCCGGGGATGAGGCGCTTCAGCTCGTCCGCGGTGCCTTCGGCGACCAGCTTTCCCTGGTCAAGGACGGCGATGCGGTCGGCGAGCTGGTCGGCTTCCTCCAGGTACTGCGTGGTCAGGAAGATCGTGACGCCGTCGTCGGCGACCAGACCACGGATGATCTCCCACATCGTGCGGCGGCTGCGCGGGTCGAGGCCGGTGGTCGGCTCGTCGAGGAAGATGATGCGCGGGTCGCCGACCAGGGTCATCGCGAGGTCGAGCTTGCGCCGCATGCCGCCCGAGAAGGTGGCGACGGACGTGTCGGCCGCCTCCGTCAGCTCGAAGCGGCGCAGCAGTTCGGTGGCGCGCCGCCGGCCTTCGCGGCGGCTCAGATGGTGCAGATCCGCCATGAGCACGAGGTTCTCGTGGGCGGTCAGCAGGTTGTCCACGGCAGCGAACTGACCGGTGACGCCGATCGCGGCGCGGACGGCGGCGACCTCGCCGGTCAGGTCGTGGCCCGCGATCCGTGCCTGGCCGGCGTCGGCGGAGATGAGGGTGGAGAGGATCTGGACGGTGGTGGTCTTGCCTGCGCCGTTGGGTCCGAGCAGCGCGAAGACCGTGCCCTCGGGGATGTGCAGGTCGATGCCGTCGAGCACCGCTTTGTCGCCGTAGGACTTGGACAGTCCGGTGGCGGTGATCGCCGGCGCGGCGGTGAGCACAGAGGTTGTTCTGATCATGGGCATGACAGTCCTCAGGGAGTGCTGTGTGGGGTGAAGGAGTGGTTGAGGTGGTGCGCGTACCGGGGCAGACGGGAGTTTGACGACAGGGCCTAGCGGACCCAGCCCGTGAAGCCCTGCTGCCCCCGGGCGGGGCGGTCGGCCGGGCGGGCACGCTCGCCCGGCCGCTCCAGCGCGGCGGCGACGGCACGTACGAGCCAGGCGTTGACCGAGAGGCCCTCCTGGCCGGCGGCTTCCTCGGCCCGGGTCTTGAGGTGGGCGGGGAGCCGGAGGTTGATGCGCGCGGTGCCGCCCTCGTCGGTCTCCGCGACCGGAGCCGGCGGGGGCGCGGGGACGCTCTCGGCCTCCCCGGCCCCCTCGAACACGTCGTGTGCCACCGGTGGCGTCACCACGAACTCGGGGTCGAGCCCGCGCAGCCGTACGTCGACCGAGCCCGGCGCCAGCTCGCGGGTGACCTCTCCCATCGCGTCGGACAGCGCGTTCAGCAGCGCCAGCCGGGCGGCCGACTCCAGAGGCGCGGTCAGCCGCCCGGCCAGGGCGCGGGCTTCGTCGCCACCCGCGCCCGCGGCGACCGCGAGATCGCGCCGGAGGTTGTCGACGTAGGGCGTGAGGTCCATGCGCCCACTATGGCACCGCGAAGGCGCCACCACAAGCCTTTGTGGCACCACTTTGGCTCCGATGGCACCACGGTGGCGTCACTCCGGGATGACGCCCTGTTCCCTGGCCATCTCCTTGGCCACGCGCGGGGCGGTCCAGAGGGTCGGGAGCATGATGAAGCCGACGGGTACGGCCGTGATGACGATGAACGACTGCAGGGCGGTGATGCCGCCGTCGCCGACGAGGATGAGGACGGCAGCCGCCGCGCCCATGAGGAGGGCCCAGAAGGCGCGTACCGCGCGGGCCGGTTCGCCGGACGTCGTTCCGGCGGCGGCGATGCTGTAGGACATCGAGTCGGTGGTGGTCACCACGAACGTGATGGTCAGCAGGAGCAGCGCGACCGCGACCACGGCGCCCATCGGGAGCTGCTGGGCCATGGAGATGACGGCGGCGTCCATGCCGACGGCCTTGAGCGGGCCCGAGATGGTGCCGGGGTGCTGCTGTTCGAGGAAGATGCCGGTGCCCCCGAACACGGTGAACCAGAACATGGTGGCCAGCGGGGGGATGACCGCGGTGGAGACCACGAGGTCACGCAGCGTACGGCCCTTGGAGATGCGGGCCACGAAGATCGACATCAGGGGCCCGTAGCCGAGGAACCAGCCGAAGAAGAAGACCGTCCAGGAGCCGAGCCACGCGTGGTCGCCCCGGTTGAGCGCCAGCGGCACGAAGTCCCGTACGTACTGGCCGAACCCGCCGAGGAACGAGTCGAGGACGAAGCCGAGGGAGCCGAGGACGAGGAAGACGGCCATCAGGACGACGGCGAGCCAGACGTTGGCCTTGCTGAAGAACTGGATGCCGCGGTTGACGCCGCTGGCGACGGACAGCACGGCAACGACGGTCAGCAGCACGATGACGCCGAGCTGCACCGGGTAGCCGTTGGGGATACCGAACACCTCGGAGAGACCGTAGGAGACCTGGAGCCCCAGGAAGCCGATCGGCCCGACGGTCCCGGCCACCACGGCGATGACGCAGACGACGTCGACGGCGGCGCCCAGCCGGGAGTGCCGGATGCGCTCACCGAGGAAGGGGTACAGCAGCGTCCTCGGGCGCAGCGGCATGCCGCGTTCCTGGCCGCGGATCATCACGATCGAGGCGAGGGTGCCGAGGACGGCCCAGGCGAGGAAGCCCCAGTGCGCGAAGCTCTGGGAGAGCGCCGCTTCGGTCGCCTGCCGGGTGCCGCTCTCGACACCTTCGTAGAAGGGGGGTGTCGAGACGTAGTGCTGTACGGGCTCGCCCGCCGCGAAGAAGACGCCGCCGCCCGCGAGCAGCGTCGACATGATCATCGCCACCCACTGGAACCTGCCGTACTCCGGACGTGCTCCGGCACCGCCGAGCCGCACCTTGCCGTACCGGGAGAAGCCCAGCCACAGCGCGACGCCGAAGGTGGCGAGCAGCAGCACCTGCCACAGCGGGCCGAACCAGCGCGCGACGAAGGTGAAGGCGGCGTTGACGGCATCGCCGGTGGCCGTGGGGGCGATCAGCGCGGCCAGGACGAAGGCGATGAGCAGCCCGCCGCTGAGGGCGAGCACCGGTATGTCGGTGCGTTTGCGGTCTCCGGGCGGCGGCGTGGGCGGCGTATGGCCGTCTTCGTCGCCGTCCGTGGCGGGATCCGTTCCGGTGGGGGCGGCGGCGGTGGCGGTTCGGGCAGGGGAAGTCGACATGAGGTTCCTTGCTGGGGGCATTCGCGCAGGGGCAGGACGCACCGCAAGGACGCACGCGCTCACGAGACGCAGGACCGCTCGGTGCGCGGGTCAGGGGGGAAGGCTGCTATCCATGGGGCGATCCGGTCAAATTCCGGACAGTCAACCCAAAACCCTCGACGGCCTCTCTGACCTGCGGATTTACGCCCCGGGCGGGGGTGGGGCGGTTGATGAGGATCACTCCTGGCCCGACGGTCAGCTCAGGAGGAGTGCCCCGTCCCAGCCGCTGGCGGGCAGGGTGCCGGTCGCGTAGGCGTGGAGGGCGAGGGCGATGCCTGCGGTGCCGGTGAGGAGGCCGGGGTGGTCGTGGGGGCCGGGGGTGCTGTGGGCGGTGAGGAGTTGGGTGGCGAGGGTGTCGCGGTGGGCGGTCAGGCGGGGGTCGCCGGACGCGGTGGCGAGGGTGTGGCAGAGGTGCAGCAGGCCGGCCCGGCCGTGGCAGAAGGTGGGGTCGGTCACGCGGCGGGGGTGGTCGAGGTCGGCGGCGAGTGCGTCGACCGCGGTCCGCTGGAGGTCGGGGCGGCCGAGTGCCAGGCCGGCGCGGTGGAGGGCGCAGGCGACGCCGGGGGTGCCGTAGCACCAGGCGCTGCGTCCTGGTGGAGGCGGCTCCTTGCCGTAGCGCTCCAGGGGGATCAGTGCGGGCCAGCCGCCTTCGGTGGTGCGCCGGGTGAGCAGTTCGCCGGCGAGGTCGGTCACGGCCCGGCGGACTCCGGGTACGGAGGTGCCGGCGAGCAGGGCGGCGGACAGGACCGCGAGGGGGCCGCTGATGCCGTGCGCCAGGCCGTAGTTGACGTGGCCGCGGGGGAACGCGGGGTCCGGGCCGACCGGTCCTTCGGGGGCCCACCAGCCCGGTACCGGCTCGCCGTCCAGGGACAGCGGGCGGGTGAGACGGACCAGGTAGGACAGCGCTTCGGCCAGCGCCTCCCGGTGGGTTTCCTGTCGTGCCAGCAGCAGCCTGGTCAGTCCGGTGACGCCGCTGACCAGGTCGTACCGGGAGCAGCGCACTCCGGGGCGGCCCGCGGCGAGACGGGTGTGTTCGTCCTTCAGGGCGCGGTGCAGGGCGGCGTCGAGCAGCGGGTCGAGGCGTTCGAGGAGGCCGGCGTAGTGCTGCGGGGCCTGCCGTGCGGTGTGGGCGGCGAAGGCCAGGGCCGGTACGCCGTGGTAGAGGCTGGGGCCCGCCCTGCCCGTCAGGTGTGCGGCGGCCTCGGCCAGGTGCGCGTGGGTGACGGCACGCAACTCCGGTTCGTAGTGGGCGAGTTCGGCGAAAAGCAGCGCGAGTCCTGGGTGCCCGGCGTCCAGGCTCAGCGGGGCCCAGTCCGGGGCGGCTGCGGCGACCCGCTCGGGATCGGCCAGCCGTCCGGCGATCTCGGACACCGCTTCGGCGGCGCGGGCGCGCAGCGGTTCCGTGGCCGTCACCGGGTGTGCCGTCTGCGGTCGGTGTGGGCCTGGGCCGCGCCGCGGGCGATGGCGTGGGCGAGGCGTTCGGCGTTCCGGTCGGTGCCCGCCAGGCGGTTGTGGTGCATGTGCAGCAGGGAGCTGAGCGCCTGGTCGGGGTCCGACCAGCAGCGGTCGCCGAGCCCGCGCAGGAGGTGTCCGTAGCGGGCGGTCGCCTCGGCGCGCTGGTCCCACAGGGCGCGCAGGGCCGCGTCGGCGGTGGGTCCGGGGCCCGCGCGGTAGGGGTCGACCAGGGGCAGGGCCTGGCGGCGGTGGCGGCGGAAGGAGCGCTGGAGGTCCTCGTCCTTGGGGATCGTGCGCAGCAGCCAGTCCGCGCCGGTGGGGAGCGGGGGGACGCCGGACGGCAGGGCACCGCCGGGCAGGTGGGCCGGGTGCGGGGTGTCGGGCGCCGTCGGCCCGGCGTCCGGCAGGTGGAAGGCGCGGGCCAGATCGGCGAAGCCCGCGGCGGCGAGGAGGAGGGGGTCGGTGCCGTCCTCGCGGGTGTGGCGGCGCCGGAGGTGTTCCAGGACGGCGAGGCTGTCGGCGTGGAAGACCCGCTCGGCGGCGGCCATGGCATCGGGGCCGCCGTAGCGCTCCAGTTCCGGGTCGTAGCTGTCCCACACCACGCGGCCGGTCAGGCCGCCCGTGTGCAGCGCCGCGGCCCTCTCGTGCAGGAGCGGCAGCAGGTCCCCGGCCAGCACGGACGGCGGGGCGTGGAAGCGCAGGCGCAGGTGCGGGCCCGCGGCGTCCTGGTAGCGGAGGAAGAACCAGCGGTCGACCTGGTCGGGCAACTGGCCTAGCAGCGGCGGGAGTTGGGTGGCGAGCAGCTCTTCGTGGCGTTCGGCGGGGGTGTAGAGGCAGAGCTGGAGCCATTCGCCGCCCGGCAGGTGCACGGTGCCGGGCGGGCGCGGCGGTGCGGGGCGGCGTGGGGGCCGTACGGCGGCGGGCGGGTCCTGGCGGGGGCTCGTGCCGAGCAGCGGGATGACCACCTCGGTGTGGTGCGCGCCTTCGGGCCCGTGCAGCCAGCCGTCGGGGAGTCCGGCGGCGTCGGCGGGGGTCTCGCGCAGTTCGGCCCGGTCGGTGCGCAGCAGTTCGTGGCGCAGCAGTTGCGGGTGGCCCGGCAGGGTCAGGTCGAGGGAGACGAAGCGGTCCGCCCAGCCGACCTGTACCCGGTCGGGGACGTGCCAGCGCCGCTGCCAGTCGCGGAAGGTCTGCCACCATCGGTCGAACGGGGGCTCGGTGGCGCGGAGTCGGGCATCGGGGCGCCAGCGCGCCGGGCTGAGCACGGTGCGCCCGTAGCGGACCCGCGGCAGGTGGGGCAGGATCTCGGCGCCGCCCCAGTGCCACGTCTGCCAGCGGCGGCGCCCGCTCGCGGTGATCTCGCAGACGAAGCGCGCCGCGTTGGGCAGGTCCCACTCCGGGTTGAGCATGTGGAAGACGGCGGGGTCGACGCGGCGTCCGGTGACCGCGTCGACCAGGAGGAGCCGGTCGTGGTCGGCGCGTACGGCCAGGTGGCGCGGGTCGAGTACGCCGGGGTCGTCGGGGTCGGCGAAGCAGCCGACCGGCAGGACGCGGTCCAGCCACTGCGGCACCTGTGCGACGTTGCCGACCCGGGACCTGCCGGGCCGGAAGGCGACCTGGGCGCGCAGCGCGTCCCCGTCCCCCGGCGCTTCCCCCTCCTCGGCGCGTACCAGTGCGGCGAGTTCGGCGTCGGCTCCGTCGCCGAGCAGGTAGCCGAACCGGCCGAGCAGCGCTCCGGCCTGCCGGGAGCTGTTGGCCTGGACGAGCCGGAAGTCGCCGCGGGCCAGCGCGTCGGTGTCCGCGGCCAGCAGGTGGACGGCCATCTCCAGCGACTCCGGTGGCCTGCCGCCGTCCGTGGCGAGGAGGCGTACGGCGGGGTGGTCGTCGTCCAGCACCACTTCGGACCCGCCGTCCAGCAGGGCCTGTTGGGCCAGTTCGGCCAGCACGCGGTCGCGTTCCGCGTCCGGCGCGGCGGGCGGGACGGTGCGCGGGCTGGGCGGTCGCCGGTAGCCGGCCGGTGCGCCCAGGCCGGTGTCCGGGTCGAGCAGGTCGGTCAGCGGCACGAGGCGGTCGGTGCCGTAGCGATGCAGGAACGCCTGGTGGTACTCGCGCAGGTGCGCGGGGCCCGTCGTGTCAGGGGTCAGGCGCCACAGCAGCCCGGCGGCGCGGGCGGCCTCGTCGGCGACGTCGGCGGGCAGCCGCGCCTCGGCGTCCAGCGCGAGGTCTACCTGGAGCAGCTGGGGCCGCTCCCGCAGGTCCCGCATCCGCGCGGTGACCTTCTCCAGGGCCGGTCCTCCGGCGCCGGCGGGGCGGGTCGCGTAGTGCGCCAACTCCTCCTGTACGGCGAGCAGTTCGGCGTATTCCGGGAGGGCTTGGGGGAGTGCCCCCGCGCAGGCGCGCAGGACGTGTCCGAGCGGGTCGGTCTCCTCCAACGGCGGGCGGGCATCGGTCAGCAGGATGTCCTTGCCGACCAGTTGCACCAGCAGACCGTCCACCGCGTCCGCGGTCGCGGTGGGGAACCGCGCCAGCAGCGTCCGGGCCAGCTCCGCGCCGGACACCGGGCGGCGGGCCAGTTCCAGGACGGCCGCGACCACGCGCGTGTGCCGCAGGCTGACCTCCTGAACGGTGCCGGCCGCGCCCTCCTCCTGGGCGGACTGCGGCACGTACGGCAGCACCAGCCGTCCGCCGCGCACCCGGCACAGCGCGTTGGCCACCACGCGCAGTTCGCGCAGCACGCCGGGGCGCCGCTCCCAGGCGGCCACCAGGCCGGTCAGCCACTCACGGTCGGGGCGCACCACGCGGCGGTGCGCGGCGCCGAAGCGCACGTCCGGCATCTCGCCCGGCCCGGCGAAGCGCACCGGGGCGACGCCTGCCATCAGCCCGAAGGGGGTGGCGCGGGTGCTCATCCGCAGCCGGTAGGAGGTCAACGCGCGTACGGCGCGGCGGAGTTGGGTGAGCGGTACGTCCTGCCCCGCGTCCAGGACCCGGCGCAGCAGGCCGGCGAGGGAGGGGCTGGAGACCTCGACCGCCTCGCGCACCGGCGGGCCGTCCACCAGCGCGCGCAGCGCGGCCAGCAGCCCGGCGGCCTCGTCCGTCCCGGGGTCCGGGGCGGGCAGGGCGACGCGGGCGGCGTCCACCGGGCGGACAGGGGCGCGCAGCATGCCGATACCGGCGGCCTGGAAGAGGGACTGCTGGGACATCTGCGGGCGCTCCTTACCTCCGGTGCGGGGCCGACGCGCCGCGCCCTGCGAGCGGCGACGCGGTCAAGGGCCGGGGCCCGTCGGCGGTGCGCCGCGGGCCCCGGTACCGCCGGATCAGCAGCCGCAGGTGTGGGTGAGAATCACCGTGGTGGTCTCGGCCTTGGCGGCGGTGTCGGCCTCCTCGTCGGTGAGGAGCTCGCGGATGTCGAGGTCGAAGTCTTCCAGCATGGCAGTAGGCATATCAGCTCTCCTGTCGTGGGAAATGGGAGGGGTGGTGCACAGCGGGGAAATGACACACCGCAGGCCGGAAAGGCCAGCGTATTCCGGTGAACTCCCCTGTGCTGCATGCCCTTTGATCAGGCGGTCGCAACCGTAGATCTGGCTGATTCCGGCTGTCAACAGTCACCGGAAGATTAACGGGGTGCTTACTTCACGCAAATTGAATGGCGTCCGTGCATATACCGGCACCCACCGGCGACGATGAGTGGGCAAACGCCGGACTCTCACAAATTCATCAAAAGAAGTGACGTGGATCCTGATGATTGCGGGGCGCATTAATCCGCCACCGAAGAAAGGCGAATTACGTCACGGATTTCCGGCGGTGGATGTCCCATAAACATGACGCCGGATGTCCCCGTAAAGAGTCCGACGGAATCGGTCACGACGGATCACCGCCACTCCGGGCGCACCGCCCGCCACTTCACCGCCCGCCGCCGCTTCGCCACCCGTCGCCCCGCCCCGCGACCACCCCGTCCGGGCACCTGGCAGGCCCGGCGAAACCCCTACCTGCCCACCCCGCCAGTCGCTATGCTATGGCCTGAAAGTGCGTCAACTCCCGGCATCTGGGCCGGAGTTCGGCGATCGGGGGACAACTGATGTCCGAATCTGGCATGCCTTGCGCCCGCAGTGAAGCCACCCGGCTGCTCTGCGCCGGCGTCTATCTCGACAACACCTTCCGCAGTTCCGTGATCGAACAGCTCGTGCAGCACGAGGAGCGGCCGATCGCGCCGTCGGTGGGGGTGGACGCGGTACCGGTCCTCGCGCACGCGCTGCGCGCCCGGAAGCTGGAGGTACCCACCGCCCTCCTGCTGCTGTGCGTCTGGGTGGGCTTCTTCGTCATCGACTACGCGTACGGCTCCCCTTGGGGGGAGATGGCCATGGCGTGGCCGCTCGGGTACGGCGCGCTGTGCCTCGTGATGTGGAGCGTGCGGGCGAGCAGCGGCCTGGGCACCGCCGTCTACACCGTGGACCGGACCACGCTGCGCGCCGCGGTACCGGGGCAGCGCGGCCGGCTGCTGGCCCTGGCCCCGATCGGCTCCCGGGTGCTGGTCGCGGTGTACTGGGCGCTCGCCCTGACGGGCTTCGTCTTCGGCTCGGCGGCCAACTGGCCCGCCGTCCTCTTCCCGATACTGATCGCGCTGACGATCTGGCTGCACCGCACCCGCGTCTCGGGGGTGCTGCGCAGCGAGCTGGGCCGCGAGGAGTTCGCCGAGCTGCCGCGCGCCGAGCTGCCTCCGTACGACCGCTACCGGCGGATCAGCGCGTCCGTGGAGCGCGAGCAGCACGCCGGGCTCACCATCTACGACCCCTTCCGCCCGTTCATCGGCGTGGGCTCGCCCTACGAACCCTGGTCGTTCGCGCTGGAGTTGAAGCGCAGGGGCAGTGCGGAGCCGGGCCTGGCGCCGCTCACCAGCGCCCAGGTCATCGAGTTGATCAGGCCACGCCTTGAGGCGCTGCGGGACGCCGCGGCGGCCACCAGCCTCGACCGGCTCAAGGACATGGAGATCAAGGAGTTCGTGTACCTGCCGGCGGGGGTGACGCGGGCGGACGTGCCCTACGACGTGGAGACGGTGCGGCAGCACCTGCGCGAGGCGGTGGACGAGGGCGGCGAGGCGCGGCGGCACTTCCTGCGGATCAGGGTCGGCGCGGACGAGCAGGTCGTGGTGTCGGTGCTGGTGCGCGTCCACACCCAGGGCGGGATGCTCGTCCTGGAGGTCGTGCCGCATGTGCTCAATCCGGTGCGTCCCGAGTACCGGGCGGTCGACGTGATCGCCGAGCACAGCACGGAGAACCTGGTACGCGACGGCGTGCGGGCCCTGCTGAGCGCCCCGACCGCCAGTTTCGCCGCCGCGGTCTCCGCCGTGCGCACCCTGGTCTCGGCGTTCATGATCTGGCTGATCGAGCCGGAACGGGCGCTGCCCGACGGCCCGGTGACGTCGGTGCGGGAGCTGGGCAGCACCAAGGACATCTCGCTCTTCCAGGAGATGGACATCAGCCGGTACGTGAAGACGATCCAGGACCGGATCGCCAGCGGCGTGGGCGACGCGCTCAGCAGCAAGGGCTACGAGACCGAGCGCTTCGACCGGCAGGTGGTCCAGGTCAGCGAGGGCAACGTCTTCATCGGCACCATGAGCGGCGGCGCGGTGGCCGCGGGGCAGGGCGCGAAGGCCAAGCACGGCCCGGGGGGCGAGAAGTCGTGACAACGGACCCGAACGAGCAGGGCGAGCGGGACGACGGCGGGCGGCGGACGGCCGATGAGCCCGCGCGGACGGGCGGGGCGGACCGGGGCGGCATCGTCATCGGCCTGATGACGGGCGGCGCCGTCGCCGCCGGCGAACGGGCACGGGCCGAGGACAGGTCCGACCGCGCCCCGGCACCGGCACCCGCGGCCCCGGCGCCTGCGGGGGCGACGCCGCCTCCGTCCGGCATCGCCATCGGCACGATGACGGGTGGCGCGGTGGCCGCCGGCCCGGAGGCGCACGCGCTGGACGCGTCCCGCCGCCCGGTCCTCGCCTCCCCCGAACTGGTGCGGGCGCTCGCGGAGTTGCGCGCCGAGCTGCCCGTCGCGGCCACCGGTTCCGACGGCGACGGCGACGACCATGCCATCGCCGAACTCACGGATCAGCTCACGCTGCTGGAAGGCGGGATAGCGCGGACGCAGCAGGCCGAGCGCGGACGCCTGGAGCGACTGCGGGCACTGCTGACCAGCGGCAGCACACTTGCCGGCGGACTGGCTTCGGCGGTGGCCGTCGTCCAGGCGATCTCCGCACTGCTGGGATGAGGGGGACAGGATGAGCTATTGGGACACGGACCGGCAGGAGTGGGTGCGGGGCACCCCGCCGGCGGCGGCACCCGGGCGGCCTTTCGGGACGAAGGAAGCGGACGGGACGACGTCGCGGAAGTCACCGGAGCGCGCCAAGTGGTCGCATGCCACGCTGCTGACGACCGTGGTCGCGACGGTCCTGACGGTGGCCGTGGTGGGCTTCGGCGGCTGGTCGCTGCTGCACCACGGCGACGCGGAACCCGACTGGCCGGTCAGCCCGAGCGCGGGCACCGAAACCGCCTACCCCACCTCCTACCCCACCGCCTATCCCACTGCCTACCCCACCTCCTACCCCAGCGCCATGCCGTCGCCCGGGATCGAGCCGGGCGGCATCTCGGGCGGCGCATCGGGCGCGTCTGCCGACCCGTGCAGCGCCCCCGGCGCATCGGTCTCCGCCCAGTGGCAGCTGGGCACCGGCACCCCCGAGACCGGCACGGGAATGAGAGCCTGCCGCTGGCAGTCGCCCTACGGCACCTTCACTCTCGTGTACTCGTCGGGAGCCCTCAGCATCAGCGGGACACCGACGCCGATCCCGGTCAGCGGCGCGCCGTCCGCGGAGGCCGCGCCCAACGAGGCCGGGAACGGCTGCCTGGTCAAGTGGCCGACGTCGTTCGGGCAGCTCACCCTCGGCGCCTACCAGGCGGACGCGACGGAGGACATGTGCCGTCTCGCCGCCGCGTTCGGCAGCGCGCTGGCACCGGGCCTGCCGGGCTGACCGCGGCCGGTGCCAGGCGTCACCCGGCGCCGGACTCCGGGGGCGTGCCGCGCCCCCGGCCGGTGCCGCGCCGCGCCCAGGCGGCCAGCGCGGGCTCGCCGCGGCGGACCGAGCCCGGGGCGCGCACGCTGGGCCGCGGTGGCCTGCGGGTGGAGGAGCGGAGCTGCCAGGGGACGCTGGTGACCATCACCCCTGGCGTGAACAGCAGCCTGCTCTTGAGCCAGAGCGCCGACTGGTTGTGCAGGAGGTTCTCCCACCAGCGCCCGACGACGTATTCGGGGATGAAGACACTGATCACGTCGCGGGGGCCGGCCCGGACGATGGAGCGGACGTACTCGACGACGGGGCGGGTGATCTCGCGGTACGGGGAGGCCAGGGTCTTCAGGGGCGTGTCGAAGCCGGCCGCCTCCCACTGCGCGGTGAGGGCGTCGAGTTCGCCGCGGTCGACGGCGACGGTGAGGGCTTCCAGCGTGTCGGGCCGGGTGGCGCGCGCGTAGGCCAGCGCCCGCAGCGTCGGCTTGTGGATCTTGGATACGAGTACGACGGCGTGCACCCGCGAGGGCAGCACCAGCTCCGTCCGCGGGTCGGCGACGGCGAGTTCGGCCGCGGTGCGGTCGTAGTGCCGGCGGATGCCGCGCATCATCAGCCACAGGATGACGGCCGCCAGCACCGCCAGGTAGGCGCCCTGGAGGAACTTCGTGAGCAGCACGACGACCAGCACCAGGCCGGTGACCACGGCACCCAACGCGTTGATGGCGCGGGTGAGTTGGTGGCGGCGCCGCACGGCCGGGTCCTGCTCGGCGCGCAGGGCGCGGTTCCAGTGCCTGACCATGCCGGTCTGGGAGAGCGTGAAGGAGGTGAAGACGCCCAGGATGTAGAGGTGGATGAGCTGGGTGACGGAGGCGTGGAAGGCCCAGAGGAGGGCGCCGGCCACCACCGACAGGGCGACGATGCCGTTGGAGAAGGCCAGCCGGTCACCGCGGGTGTGGAGCTGGCGCGGCAGATAGCGGTGCTGGGCCAGGATGGACGCCAGCAGGGGGAAGCCGTTGAAGGCGGTGTTGGCGGCCAGCACCAGGACCAGGGCGGTGGCGGCCTGGAGGTAGAAGAAGCCGACGCTGTGCACGCCGCCGAAGATCGCCGCCGCGAGCTGGGCGATGACGGTGCGCTGCGGGGTGCTCGCGCAGTCACCGGTGAAGCCGGTCAGGCGGCAGGTGTCGTCGGTGATGTGGACGTCGGCGATCAGGGCGAGCGCGGTGATGCCGGAGAACATCACGATCGCGATCAGGCCCATCACGCTCATCGTGGCGGCGGCGTTCTTCGACTTGGGCCTGCGGAACGCCGGGACGCCGTTGGAGATGGCCTCGACCCCGGTCAGCGCGGTGCAGCCGCTGGAGAACGCCCGCAGGCCCAGCATGAGCAGCGCGAATCCGGCCAAGTGGGCGTCTCCCGGCGCGGGTTCGACGCCGTAGCGGGCGGATTCCGCCACCGGCGCGTCGCCGACGGCCCAGCGGAAAAGGCCCGTGGCGCACATGAGAAGCACCCCGGCGATGAAGAGATAGGTGGGCGCGGCGAAAGCGCGGCCGGATTCCCTTACCCCGCGCAGATTCACCGTCGCGAGCAGGGCGACGAATACCAGCGCCATCCCCGTCCGGTATTCGTGGAGGGCCGGAATTGCCGAGATGATGTTGTCCACACCCGACGCGATGGAGACGGCGACCGTCATCACGTAGTCGACGAGCAGGGACGCCGCCACGACGAGCCCCGCCGACGGGCCGAGGTTGGTCGACACCACCTCGTAGGAGCCGCCGCCCGACGGATACGCGTACACGACCTGGCGGTAGGACAGCACCACCACCGCCAGCAGCGCGACGACGGCGAGCGCCGCCCAGGTGGCCAGGTGCAGGGTGGCGAGCCCCGCCAGGGTCAGCACCAGCAGGATTTCCTGTGTGGCATAGGCGACCGACGACAGCGGGTCGGAGGCGAAAATCGGCAGTGCGAGCCGTTTGGGCAGCAGCGTCTCCTGGAGCCCTTCACTCGGCAGCGCCCGCCCGATGAGTAACCGCTTTACCGCATCCACGATTTTGGCCACGCCGGCGAGCGTAAAGCCACGGCACCGCCCGCATCGGCTCCGGCGCGGCCGGCCCGCGCTTTACCGCCGTATTTCCGTCGCACAGCACCCGGTCCGTCAATGCGGATATCGCGGCGGGCCCGGCGGCGCCTCATGCCAGCGCGAAATACCGCAGCCAGATGTATCCGGCGGACAGCGCGACGGTGACCGCGGTGACGACGAGGCCGTATTTGGTGAACTGCCAGAAGCCGATGGGCTGTCGGTGGCGTTCGGCGATGCCGAGGACGACGACGTTGGCGGACGCGCCGATCGCGGTGGCGTTGCCGCCGAGGTCGGCGCCCAGCGCGAGGGCCCACCACAGGACGTGGTCGGCGCCGCCGCCCATCTGGTGGACCAGGTCCTGGGTGATGGGGGCCATGGTCGCGACGTAGGGGATGTTGTCGACGACGCCGGACAGTACGGCGGACGCGCCGAGCAGGACCATCGAGCCGCCGGCTTCGTTGCTGCCGATGGTGTCGGCGAGCGCCTTGGAGACCTGTCCGATGACGCCGGTGTCGATCAGCCCGCCGATCATGATGAACAGTCCCGCGAAGAAGGCGAGCGTGGGCCACTCGACCTCGGTCAGCACGTCGCCGGTCCGCACGGACGAGACGGCGACGAGCAGACCGGCGCCGAGGAGCGCGACGATGCTCGGCTCCATGTACAGCACGGGATGCAGCACGAACCCGGCCACGACCAGCAGCAGCACGGCCAGGCCCTGGGCGAGCAGCCGCCGGTCCTTCAGGACCTCGCGCTCGTCCAGCTCCATGATTTCGGCGGCCCGGTCCGCGTCGTAGACGAAGGTCTTGCGGAAGAGGAAGCGGCACAGGGCGATCAGGACGACGATCAGGAACGCGCTCAGCGGGGCCAGGTGGACGAGGAAGTCGTTGAAGGTCAGTCCGGCGCGGCTGGCGATGATGATGTTGGGCGGGTCGCCGACGAGGGTGGCGGTGCCGCCGATGTTCGACGCCAGCACCTCGGCGATCAGGAAGGGCGCGACGGGCAGCGCGAGCCGCTCGCACACGAGGAGGGTGACGGGGGCGACGAGCAGCACGGTCGTGACGTTGTCCAGCAGTGCCGAGGCCACCGCCGTGATCACTATCAGCATGACCATCACCCGGAACGGCCGGGCACCGGCTCTCTTGACGGCCCAGATCGCGAGGTATTCGAAGATGCCGGTCTTCTTCAGTACGCCGACGATCATCATCATCCCCATCAGCAGGAAGATGACGTTCCAGTCGATGCCGCTGTCCTCGGAGTAGAACGCGGAGACGTCGTCGGTGGCCCCGATCGCGAGCATCAGCCCCGCACCGCCGAGCGCGGCGGCGACCCGGTGCACCTTCTCGCTGATGATCAGGGCGTAGGTGCCGGTGAAGACGACGATCGCCGCCCAGCTCTGCCAGTCGTTCATGTCTCTCCGAGGAGTCGGGTCACAAGGTGCGAGGCGGTGATCACCCCGATGAGGCGCCGGTTGCGCCCCTGCCCTTCCGTCGCCACCACCGCCACCAGAGGGCTGCGGACCTGCGCCATGAGCGCGGCGACTTCGAGCGCCGTGTCGTCGGGGTCGGCGACCGGCAGCGGGAGTGCCGTGGCGGGCAGGCAGTCACCGACGCGGCGGCCGTCCAGCGCCCGGCCCAGGCGGTCGGCGTGCTTCTCGTCGATGAGGGCGGCCAGCGCCGGGTCATCGATGACGTAGTCGGGCACCAGCGTCCTGACCACCTGCGAGGCGGGCAGGATCGCGGCGGGCGCGCCGGCGGCGTCGACCACCAGCAGGGCGGGCAGCTGCTGACGGGCCATCAGCCGGGCGGCGTCGAGTGCGTCGCTGTCGATGCCGACGGACGGGTAGTCGACCGCGAGGTCACGTGCGCGCATGGTGGCTCCTTCGGATTCCGGAATGTCCTGCGCCTCATCGTCGGCCGCTACGGCGATGCCGACGGAGTCATTGACGCGGAACATACGGGCCACCGGAGCCACCGGGCTGCGGTACGTGCGGGTCATGGCAGTGGCGCCCCTCGGTCGGTGAAGAGAGTTCTCCCTCATTCGCCGACCAGGCTTCCCGGCACTCCACCGGCGAACTTACATGATCCCTACGGCTTGTTGACAGGTTCTTGACGCACGCACGGGCTGCCGGGCCGCGTCCGGCGCCGGACGCGGCGATGCCCGGCAGGGGGCCTGCCGGGCATCGCCGTGAAGGTGCGCGGGGGTGGTGTCAGGAGGTGCGGGCCGGGGCCACGCCGCCGCCGGTGAAGGGCGCGAAGAGGTGGGTGAAGTCCCAGGTGTCCTGCTGGATGCCGGAGCAGTTGTCCGCGGCTGCGCCTCCGGGGCAGCCACCGTTGTCCCGCTGGAGCGCCCAGAACGAGAGGGTGTTGATGCCCTTGGACACCGCCCAGTCGTAGACCGTCTTGGCGTTGTCCAGGGTGAAGGTCTCGGCCGGGCCGAAGTCGTCGACCCCGGGCATCTCGGTGACGCCGACCATGCCCCACAGCTGGGCCGCGGTCTTGTCCGGGTAGAGCGAGGCGAGTTGGTCGTGCAGGCCCTGGGCCGCGGTCTTGGTGTCGGCGGCCATGTCGTGGCTTGCGTTGTCGTAGTAGTCGAACGTCATGAGGTTCACGACGTCCACCCGGGCGCCGTTGTCCACCGCGTTCTGCAGCAGCGCGACGCCGTTGTCGGCCGGGCCGTCGGTGGTCGTCGGCAGCGTGTAGGAGATCTCGACCTGGCGCCCGTTGGCCGCGGCCCAGTCCTGGACCTTCTTGATGGCCTTGTTGCGCCGGTCGATGCCGTCGGACTTGTCCAGCGAGTCGACCTCGATGTCCATGTCGAGCCGTGAGACGTCGTACGTCGTGATGACCTTCTCGTACGCGGCGGCGATCTTGTCGACGTCGGTACAGCTGTCGGCGATCTCGGTGCCGGTTGTGTCGGCGGTGTAGCCGCCGAACGAGGGGATGACGTCGCCGCCGTTCTTCTGGATGGTCTTGATGTCGTCGCCGAACGACGTGGGGTCGATCGGCAGACCGCTGTCACCGTTCCAGTACGGCGTGCAGGAGCCCTGCTCGGTGGTCTGGAGGAACGCCATCGTCAGATGCTTGGCACCGGAGTCGGCGGCCAGCTTGGCCGGGCTCTCACCGGTCCACGACTCGAAGTAGGGGGCGAAGACGCGGTGCGGGAGGGGCGTCGCCGCCTGGGCGGGACCACCGCCCAGCACGGCCAGACCCGCCGCGGCCACGGCGGCGACGGTTGCGGTGAGGGCCGTTCGGAGCGTGCGCAGCTGTCTCATGTCCGTCCAAGGTGTGAGGATGTGGACCGCCAATTCCCCCCGTACGCAGCGGCATTGGGTACCGGGATAGCCCGGTCGTCGGGGCCATGTCAATGCATCGGACCGTAATAGGACTAGACCAATTCGGGGGACGGAATGCCGCACTCCTGGCCGGGCCGCGCCGAGTGGCCTGGACCAATTACGGGCGTCTCATCCGGACATCGCAGCCCGCACACCCGCCCGGCCGCGGCGCGCCAACTCCCGCCCCGCCCCTCGCCGTCGGTGACCAACCCCACACATACTGGCCAGTAGCATCGCCGTTCCGCGCCCCTAGAGTGAGGCCGCGGCGGACCCGGCGCGGGGCCGCCTGCCACCCTCGATCCGACCAGGGAGACTGCATGCGCTCTCCGAAGGACTTCTTCCGCCCGCTGGCTGTCGGGGCGCCGACGCCGGTACGTGACGTGCCGTTCCTGCCGTCCCGGATGATCCACTTCTTCGACCCGGGCAACGAGAAGATGGCGGCGAAGGTGCCGTCCATCGCCCCCACCGTCGACGTGCTGCTGGGCAACCTGGAGGACGCGGTCCCCGCCGACCGCAAGGAGGCCGCGCGCGCGGGACTGGTGAACATCGCCAGGGCCACCGACTTCGGCGACACCCAGCTGTGGACCCGCATCAACAGCCTCGACTCGCCCTGGGCGCTGGACGACCTGCTCACCCTGGTCACCGAGATCGGCGACAAGCTGGACGTCGTCATGGTGCCGAAGGTGGAGAGCGCCGCGGACATCCACTACGTCGACCGGCTGCTCGCCCAGTTGGAGGCGAAGGCCGGCGTGCGGCGGCCGATCCTGGTGCACGCGATCCTGGAGACCGCCACCGGCGTCGCCCATGTCGAGGAGATCGCCGGGGCCAGCCCCCGGATGCAGGGCATCTCGCTCGGCCCCGCCGACCTCGCCGCCAGCCGCCGGATGAAGACCACCCGGGTCGGCGGCGGACACCCCGGCTACCTCGTACGCCAGGACCCGCGGCCGGAGCAGCCGGACGCGCCGCGCGCCGTCTTCCAGCAGGACCTGTGGCACTACACCCTGGCGCGGATGGTCGACGCGTGCGCGGCGCACGGGATCCTGCCGTACTACGGCCCGTTCGGCGACATCAAGGACACCACCGCCTGCGAGGACCAGTTCCGCAACGCCTTCCTGCTCGGCTGCGTCGGCGCCTGGAGCCTGCACCCGGTGCAGATCGGCATCGCGAAGAAGGTCTTCTCGCCCGCGCCCGCCGACGTCGCCTGGGCCCGCCGCGTCATCGAGGCGATGGGGGACGGCACCGGAGCGGTCATGATCGACGGCAAGATGCAGGACGACGCCACGTACAAGCAGTGCCAGGTCGTCGCCCGCCTCGCCGACACCCTCGCCGCCCGCGACCCCGAACTGCGCGACGCCTACGCCGCCGCCGAAAAGGAGTGACCACCGTGCCCGACGCGACCCTGCGACCGCGCCGCTCCGTGCTCTACATGCCGGGCGCCAACGCCCGCGCCCTGGAGAAGGCCAGGTCCCTGCCGGCCGACGCGCTCATCCTCGACCTGGAGGACGCCGTCGCACCCGACGCCAAGGCCGAGGCACGGCAGCGGGTGGCCGCCGCCGCGGCGTCCGGCGACTACGGCCACCGCGAGGTGACCATCCGGGTCAACGGGCCCGGCACCGCCTGGCACGCCGACGACCTGCGGGCCGCGGCCGAAGCCGGCCCGGACGCCGTCGTCGTGCCCAAGGTGGAATCCGCCGCGACCGTACGGGACGTCGAACGGGCCCTGGAAGCGGCGGGCGCCCCGGACCGTACGGCGATCTGGGCGATGGTCGAGACGCCGCGGGCGATGCTGGACGCCCGTGCGGTGGCGGCCGCCAGTGAACGGCTCACCGTGCTGGTGATGGGCACCAACGACCTGGCCAAGGAGCTGCACGCGGAGCACGTACCCGGCCGGGCGCCGCTGCTGACCGGCCTCTCGCTGGCACTGCTCGCCGCCCGCGAATCCGGCAAGGCGATCCTCGACGGCGTCTACAACGACGTGCGCGACCTCGCCGGTTTCGAGGCCGAGTGCGTCCAGGGACGGCAGTGGGGCTTCGACGGGAAGACCCTCATCCACCCCGCGCAGGTCGGCCCGTGCAACGAGGTGTTCGCCCCCTCACCGGAACAGGTCGCCCACTCCCGGCGGATCATCGACGCCTTCGAGGAGGCGGCACGCGAGGGACGCGGCGTCGTCACCGTCGACGGGCGGATGATCGAGAACCTGCACGTCGAGGACGCCCGCCGGGTCTTGGCACTCGCCGAGGCGGTCGCGGGGCGGTAGAGAGACGGTCGGGGGCCACCCGCGTCAGGGCGGCGGCACGTCAGGTCCTGGCCGGCCGGCCGCCTCGCGGCGCCAGAACTCCAGGCTCGCACGGGCCGCCGCCGGCCCCTGGGCACCGGCCGCTTCCGGCGGCCCCTCCGCAACGATCCGCTCCAGCAAGGCACATGCCGCATCCGGGTCGCCCGCCTCACCGGTCGTGGACGCATGGGCGTGGCGGTAGCGCAGGCTGTCGTGATGGGCGGGGCCGAGTGCCGCCGTGGCGTCCCCGGCGAGTGCCGCGAAGAGCCGCGCCGCCTGCGCCGCCCGGCCGGGGCGCCCCCGCCGTCCCAGCGCCCTGACCTGCGCCGCGAAGCGGGCGCGGGCGCGCAGCCCGGGGCGGGTGTGCGCGGTGCCGTGCGCGGAGTTGCGGAACAGCGCGAGATCCCCGGTGCTGCCGAAGGCCCGTTGCAGCGGCTCCGGCAGCCCGGCAGCGGGCAGGGTGACGGCGAGGTGCCGGTAGAGCGTGCCGAGGTCGAGGTGGTCGGGCCCGTCGGGTATCCCGTCGGCGGCCAGCCGCAGCAGGGCGGCCGTGAAGCCGGTGTGCTCGTGGCCCTCGGGGGTGAGCGCCTTCTTCGTCCGGCCCGCCGCGGTCAGCAGATGGATGTCGGCCGCGCCCGCCGCGTCCAGCGCCCGGCCGGCGAAACAGCAGTCCAGCACGGCGACCTTGTGCTCGGCCCGCACCTGCCGCATCGCCTGGAAGACGGCGGCGACGGGCAACGAGGTGCGCTCCGCCACCGGCCCCTCGTCCACCGAACCCGGCAGCGCCAGGCACAGCCGCTTGTCCTCGCCCAGCAGGCCGTGGCCCGCGTAGAAGAAGAGGAGTACGTCGAGCGGGGCGCGTCCCGGCGGGGGCAGCAGCCGGAGCACGTCGACCGGGGTCTGCGGGTCGACACGGCGGTGTACGGCGCTGGGGTCGAAGGCACCGAGCGGGCCGGTGAGCGCCGCGGCCAGCGCCGTGACGCTCGCCGCGGCCTGCGGGAGCGGCGGCAGCGAGCCCGGTACCACGGCCGTCGCGGTGCCGATCAGGACGGCGGCGGAGCGCGCTGCCACCGGGACCAGCGGCGGCCAGGAATCGGACGGCACGGTCCGCCGCTCAGCCCTGCCCGCCGGGGCCTGGATCCAGGAACCCGCGCAGCTGCGCCTCGACGGCCGCCGCGTCCTCCGGGCTGCCCGCCGACAGCTCGACGCGGGTGCCGTCGGGACGGCTCACCCGCAGGCTGACCCGCCGGGACCTGGCCCGCTGGACGAGCCACACCCCCACACAGCTGACCAGCGCCTCCACCACCGGGCCCACCACCCCCAGCACCTCGGCGGCATCCGCGAGCCCGCCCTGCTCCCCGGGCGCGGGCGGCACCATCCGCAGCCGTGCCGCGCCGCTGAGTTCCTCGTCGTCGTTCAGCCACTCGGCGAGCGAGCGGGCCTGATCGTCGGTGTCGTCGGCGGGTCCGTCGAACGCGAAGGTGAGGACGTGGTCGGGGGATGGCACAGCGGGCTCCAGAGGGTGGTGGGGCGGGCGGGTCAGAAGTCCGGGGCGTACGGGTCGTGCCCGGCCGGGGCGCCGCCCGCCGCGCGCGGGCCAAAAGCCCCGGCGCCCCGTGCCGCGGTGGCGAACAGCGGTGGGCGGCCCGGGATCTCGTACGGGAAGCGGAAGGCGGCGGCGGCCTGCGGCACGTCGACGAGGTCGGCCAGGACCTGCTCGGGTTCGCCCAGCGGAAGCGGCACGTCCTGGCCGTGGGCGGTGTCGAGCCAGGCGCGCTGGAGGCCGGTGAGATTGGTCCAGGCAGCCGCCCACTCGTGCGCCGGGACATCGGCGGCCACCGCACCGCCGCCCGTCGCGGTGGCCGGCGAGAGCGTGGCGGCGATCTGCTGGGCGAGACCGCGGACGCCGGGACCGGCCCCGGCGACGGAGACCCGCAGCCGGTAGCCGGGGCCCGCGCAGGCGTCCAGCGCCCGCTGGTGGAGCGGCGCCGCGCGCACCGCGAACGGATCGGGCGGGACGTCCTGCACGAACACCGGGTTGGGCCGTCCCGGCCTGGCGAGCCGGTCGTACTCCTGGGCGAGATAGCGCAGGTAGGAGAGCAGCTCCGGCGGCGGCGCGTACGGCTCCAGACAGACACCGGCCACCGTGCCCTCACCCGCGCGGGCGAGGGCGTCCCACACCGGCTCCCAGCTGACCGTCCCGCCGCGCAGCGGGACACACACCACCCCCAGCCGGAAGTCGGCGTCCCGGCGCTCCAGCCACCCCCACGCCATGCGCTTGCGGACCTCGGCGAGGCAGGGCCGCGGGGTGGCCGACGGGACGAGCGCCGCACGCAGTTCGTCCTCGTCGGCGATCGGCTCCGACCTGACGTGCCGCGGGGTGTCCGCCACCGCCTCCCGCAGGGCCAGGACCGCGGCGGACGCCGATGCCCCGTCAGGACCGTGCATCCGGCAGAGCAGCACGCAGCGCACGCCGCCGCCCGGTGCCGTGACGTACCGCAGCTCGAAGGCGCGCCCGTCCGGCTGCCACTGCCGGGACAGCCAGACCTGTTCGAGCGCGGTCGCCTCGGCGCGCCGCTGGGCCTCGGGCAGGCCGACGTGGGCGCCATTGGCGGACATCGCAGGTTCGGGTTCGAGCCGGAGACCGGCCCAGGCCCACGCCCCCGCGGGCCCGTCCGAGACGAGGACGCTCATCCGGCGGCGCCGGCCTCCCCGTCCCGCACGGACGGCTCACGGTTCTGCCCCGGCAGGGCGGACGGGGCCGGGGCAGCGCCGGGCGGTGCGGCCGGCGGCGGCATGGGGTGGGACCGCGCCACATCGCCCGCGGCACCCGCCCCCCTCTCGACGGCGACCATCAGCCCCTCGCGGCAGGCCAGATGGACCGCCTCGCGCATGACCGTGGCACCTTCGCTGCGCAACATCTGGCGCTCGATACCGCCGTCGCCCGTCATGCTGCGGAAGAGTTCCACGAAGTACCGGGCGAACAGGGTCGTGCCGCGGCGCGCCCGCCACATCGTCCAGCCGAGGTAGAGGCTGGTGCCGTAGTTGAAGACCGAGACGTAGGCGACGTACGGCTTGCGGTGCAGCGCGATGCGGGTGCCGAACGCCTTGGCCTTGATGGGGTAGTTGCGGGTGGTCAGGGACCACTTGATCCGCTGGTACACGGTCTCCGCCCGGTCGGGCCGGTCGGCCAGCAGCACCCGCCACTCGGCGACCGGTTCGGGCACCCGGCTGAGGAAGAGGACGGCGAGGAAGACGAGGATCCAGCAGATCACCGTGCTGGCGCCGGCCACGGTCGTCGGTAACAGACCGTCCAGGGGATTTTCCCCCTGGGGACCGGCGTTGGACCTGTTGGTCCTGCCCGACGGGTGTTTCAGCAGTTGCGCCGCGGCGAAGCCGAAGACCGTGGCGACGACGGCGGCGACCAGCGCCGCCCTGCCCACCAACGCCATGAGCAGCTTGCCGCCGACCCGTTCGTTGAGACCCAGCTCGACCGGTTCGTGCCGCAGCGTCTTGTCCAGATAGGCGGCGTTTCCGTCGCCGCCCCGCCAGCCGGGGAGCGGTGTTGCACCACTGGAGATCATCGGTACCCACTCAGCTCTTGAGAACGTGTGAAGCGAGGCGATCCACGTCCACATTGGCACACGACCGCCGCACAAAGTGTGGGTAATTCCCTTTCCGTTGTGGGAAGTTCGACCCGGCGGGTGGCGCGCCCGCACCGGCTTCCCGGCCCCGTCCCCCACCTGCGCCGTTCTCCCTCGCCTGCCGGTTCACGGCCCGGTGAGCGGCACGCCTTCAGGACGTTAGCCGCTCGTTAGCAGATCACCAGCGCCGCCCGGCACTGTTGATGTCAGCGGGCCGGACGAAGGGCCGCCTCACCCACCACCGCCCATCCAGGGGGAACCACCATGTCGCGCCACACCGCTCTCCGCCACGGACGCAAGGCCGCTGCCGCCGCCACGCTGCTCGCCGCCGCCCTGTCGCTCACCGCGTGCAACGACAGCAAGGCCGACGCCTCGGGAGCCGCGCCCACCGCCTCCGCGGCCGACGCCTCCCAGCAGTCCGCGGCTGACCCGAAGGCCGACACCCCCGCCGCCGACGCCCCCGCCGCCGAGGCCGGCAAGCCGGCCGCCGGTTCCGGCGACTCCAAGGCTTCCGGCGGCGACACCGGCAAGCCCAACGCGGCGCCCGGCGCCGGTGGTTCCGGTGGCCGCTGCACCACCGCCAACATGACGGCCGGCTGGGGCGCCGACGGCGGCGGCAGGCCCGACATGAACAGCGACGATCAGCAGACCGCGGCCGTGTGGCTCAAGAACACCGGCAGCAGCAGCTGCACCATCCAGGGCTTCCCCGGCGTTCAGATCAAGGGCGGCGAGGGCGACTGGGACCTGCAGCGCTCCAACAAGCCGGCGACCGCCCGCACCCTCAAGCCCGGCGAGCACACCTCCTTCACCATCAGCCTGCTGCCCACCACCAGCGGCAGCGACAAGAAGGTCGAGCCCGGCATCGTCGTGATCACGCCGCCCAACGAGAAGCAGAACTTCCAGCTGAAGTGGCCCTTCGGCGGCGCCATCCTCGACCAGTCCGCCGCGACCCACCCCGGCACCTTCGTCAACCCGGTCAACGGCAGCTGAACCACCATCGGATCGGGCCGGTTGCCCTGACCGGCCCGGTCACGCGCTCTCCCCCGGAGCGCTCCCGCCGCCCGGACCGCTGCACTCCGCCCATCGGAGTGCCGGTCCGGGCGCGGTCGTCGGGTGGTACGGCCCGCCGCGGCACAGCCGACGGCGGTGCGGGGAGCGGGGCGAAGGGCTCCGGTGCGGTGCTGCACCGGACGGTTCTCCGCGTACGGCCTGCTTCTCACGGAATGCTGCCTCTCCACGGTGCGGGCGATGGCTCGCGGTGCCGCGCTCAGGCCCGCAGGACCAGGTGCTGACCGGGGTAGATGTGGTCAGGACCTTCGTGGAGCGTCTTCTTGTTCAGCTCGTAGAGGGCCTGGGTGCCGCCGGAGATGTGGGCGCGCTGTGCGATGACGGAGAGGCAGTCGCCCTGCTGCACGACGTAGCTCTTGCCGGTGAGCCGGCCGCCGGTGTGCTGGTGCACGGTGCCGCTTGAGGTGCGGGGTGTGGTGTCGCCCGATGTGCGGGGTGTGGTGCCGCCGTGGTGCTTGCGTGCCTGCGGCGCCGGTGTGTGCTGGGCGGTGGGGGGCTCGTGGGTGGCGCTGCTGACGCCGTTCTCCGCGGTGCCCGTCGCACCGAGCCGCCCGCAGTTGGGCCACGGGGCGAGACCGCGGTCGCGGGCGATGCGCTCGCCGACCGCGATCTGCTGGGACTTCGACGCGAGGTCGGCGCGCGGCGCGTACCGCTTGCCGCCGTAGGCCCGCCAGGTGGAGGGGGCGATCTGCAGGCCGCCGTGGTAGCCGTTGCCGGTGTTGGTGTGCCAGCGGCCACCGCTCTCGCAGCGGGCGATGCGGTCCCAGTCGGGTCCGGCCGGTGCGACGGACGACTCGGCGGCCGGCGCGACCGCCGCGACCGCGCTCTGGCCGCCGATGCCGAGGGCGCTCAGCAGGACCAGCAGTACGGACAGGACCGCTTCGACGGACCGTTTGGCGAGAGGCGACGACATGACAGTTCTCCTCCGGGCTCCGGCAAAGCCGTGACGCGGTGCTCGCCACGGCCGGTGGGCAGACACATAGAAACGGGCAATATGCTTTTCGGGACGTCTGGTGAGCCCGAAATGCGCGTGTTTCACCCGGCTGGCCGCCGCGGAGGACCCGTCGGATCCCGTACGCCCCCACCGCCCGCGCGGAATTCCGCGCTCCGCAGGGCGAGTTCAGCCCACCCCGGGATTCCGGTAACGGCCCGGATGCTGGGCATGCTCCTGTCCCGCCTCGCGCGCGGGGGGCGCCGGCGCCGGCAACCCCCGCGCACCACCACCGCATTCCAGCGCCTCGAAGGGCACCACCGCATGCACCTCGGCATCGTCGCCCACAGCACGGAGGGCGCAGCGCTCTGCTTCCTCAGCTTCTGCCAGGAGGGGTTCCGTCGCACGGGCCGCCATACGCACCCCGACGTGACGCTCGACTACATCGCGTTCGGCGCCAGCATGGACTCCTGGGACGCCGGTGATCACGCCGCGGTACGGGACACCCTGGCCATCAGCGCCCGGCGGCTGGCCGACGCCGAGGCGGACTTCTTCATCTGCCCCGACAGCACCGCGCACCTCGCCCTGGAAGTGCCGGGCGCCGACCTCGCGCTGCCCGGCCTGCACATCGCCGGGACCGTCGCCGACCGCGCCGCCCGCGACGGCCGCCGCCGCGTCGGCGTGCTGGGCACGACGTACGTCATGGACAGCGACCTCTACCCGCGCGCCTTCGGCTCCCACGGGATCGACACCGTGCTGCCGTCCCCCGAGGACCGCCGCACGATCCACCGCATCATCTTCGACGAGCTGGTCAACGGCGAGTTCACCGCGGCGTCCCGCCTCCGGTACCGCCGCGTCGTCGAGGATCTGGCCGCCCGCGGCTGTGACGCGGTGGCCCTCGCCTGCACGGAAATCCCCCTCCTGCTCACCCCCGACGTCTCCCCGCTCCCCACCCTCGACTCCACCCGCCTGCTCGCCAGGGCCGCCTACGACACCGCCACCGGACTGCGTCCGCTGCCCACATGGCGGGGCGGGACGGCCGGCGGCTGAGGAGACAGAGGGGCGTACCGCGCGCCGGACGGGGGCCGGGGCGGGGCGGGTGGATCACGTTCTGCAGGCCGCAACGGCTCCATCGGCGCGGGGTGTTCACGCGCCGCCCGGTGCACCGGCCCGGCCTGCTGCGGCTCACCATGCCGCGTCGGCCGTCTGCTGCTGCGTCCGCTGCTGCTCCACGCCTCGGGCTGTGTCTCCGGGCGTGGTCGTCGTGTGACACGGACGGGCCGCGGGTGGTCCTGGTGGACCATCGCGGCCGATTCTTCCGTCAACTCCGCTGTGACTGTGGAGAGTTGTGCTGCCGCGCGGCGCTTGGAGGCGCCGCGCACCCGGCGTGCGTGCGAGGGGTGCGGCCCGGATCCCGTGGCGGGACGGGCCGGAGGTCAGGTGGTGCAGGCGTGGTGTTCGCGACTGCGGGCGGCGGGAATGGCCGCCGGACTCTCGTCCTCGTCGGCCGACCCCTGCCGCGCGCCGTCGGCCGAGACGGTCGGCAGCGGTTCGACGCCGGTGGCCAGGCGACTGCGTGAGGTGGGCGATGAGCCGTGGGCCTCGGCGCGGATCCGCTGCTTGATCGTGGGCGGCAGCTGCGGTCTGCCGTGGGCGCGCATCGCGGGGACGAACGGGCCTGCGGTGAAGCCGGGGGGCGCCAGGGGGAATGCCGCGGATGTCCGGCGGGTGCGGGAGCCGTACGGTGCGGCGGGCTCCGGGATGCTGCCGCGCCGTACGGGTGCGGTCTCCGGAGCCACCGGTGCGGGAACCGGTGCGGCGGGTGCCGGGACGGTCGCCGGGTTGTACGGGGCGGAGCCGTGCAGCATGTCGCCGTACAGCGCGGCCCGGCGGCACGCGGCTGCGCCGGGTGCGGCGTAGCGGAACGTCGCCAGCAGCCTGCCGAGCACCGCAAGGCACACCGCCCAGAACTTCATGACCTTGGTCGCAGCCATGGCCCCTCGCTTTCCGTGAGTGGTCCCGGCGGATGGACCGCCGGAATCCGTGTCGGGTCTGTTGTGCTTTCTCATGATGAGTACGCAATGCGAGGATCCGAGGACCGACGCCCCCGAAGAGCCGTTCTTCGGATGAACACCACCCGTACGCAGTAGCGGGGGCGGGGGCAGGGCCCCGCGGGGAGCGGAAAAGCAGGGTGCGGGAGGGGTTCTGACCAGGCGTCAGGGCAAGGATGGGTAGGGCGGTTCAGTCCGCGGGGACGTCGCCCGCCGCCATCCCCGCCAGGGTGCGTACGGCGTCCGGCTCGGGTGTGCCGGGCGGGATCACCAGGAGGTCCCAGCGGCCGATTCCCGCGGCGACCAGGCAGAGGGTGGGCGGGCCCGGCCGGTCGGGGATGCGGCGGAGGCGGACGACGTGGCCGGCGACGGGGGTGAGGGTGGGCAACGGGGACCACAGCGCGCCGTTCGCGGTGACGTGGGTGATCCGCGGCCAGTCGAAGGGCAACGCGGGCAGCAGCTCGGGGAGTTCGGCGGCGAGGTCGGTGCGGTGCGGCCACCAGGCGCCGTCGATGCGCCGGGGCACGCCGCCCGGCGGGGCGATGGCGAGCCGGGCCACGGGCGGCGGGGACTGGTGGTGCGCAGGGGGCTGCCGGTGCCCGGGAGCGGTTCCTACGAGGGTGGCCATGGTGTGCTCCAGAGAGAGCCTAGGCGTGGTCGGCCCCGGTCCTGCGCGCCTCCAGGCGGGCCGGGTCGGGCCACCGCACGTCCCACACCCATCCGCAGCGTTCGAAGAGGCGGATGACGGCGGCGGACGGGTCGAGCTGGCCGCGGTCGACGCCGTGCCGGGCGCAGGTCGGGTCCGCGTGGTGCAGGTTGTGCCAGCTCTCGCCGAACGACAGCAGGGCCAGCGGCCAGAGGTTCGTCGCGCGGTCGTGCCTGCGGGTGCGGAACGGGCGCTCGCCGATCACGTGGCAGAGCGAGTTGACGCTCCAGGTGACGTGGTGCAGCAGCGCGATCCGCAGGAAGCCCGCCCACAGCAGGGCGGTCAGGCCGGTGACCACGCTGCCGCCGATGGCCCAGCCCAGGAGGAACGGCAGGCCGAGGGTGACCAGACAGAGCAGTGGGAACGCCTTGTCCACCGCGCGGATGCCGCGGTCGGCGAGCAGGTCGGGGGCGTACCGCTGGTGCGAGGTCGGGTCGTTGCCGAAGAGCCAGCCGATGTGCGAGTGGACCAGGCCGCGCAGTTGTCCGCGCAGGCTGGTGCCGTAGCGGTAGGGGGAGTGCGGGTCGCCGGGGCGGTCGGTGAAGGCGTGGTGCCTGCGGTGGGTGGCGACCCAGTCGATGACGTCGCCCTGGAAGCTCAGCGATCCGGCGACGGCGAGCGCGATGCGCAGCGCGGGGGCCGCGGTGTAGCTGCCGTGGGTCAGACCGCGGTGGAAGCCGATGGTGACGCCGAGGCCGGAGACGACGTAGAGCACCGCGGCGATGACGAGGTCGGTGGTGCTCACCGCGCGTCCCCACAGCAGCGGGATGGCGAGGCCGAGGCCGATGAAGGGGGCGATGACGATGACGGCGGTCACCGTGACGTACAGCCGCCGGCCCCCGCCGGGCGGGTTCGCGGGGCCGTCGGGGAACGGCTGCGTGCCGTCGTAGTCCTGCGAGGGGCGGCCGGAACCCGGTGCGGGGGTCCGTGAGGTGGTGGTCGGGGGACGGTCAGCCACGGCAACTCCACAGGTCGGGGTTCATCGTTGACTTCCCGGCCTGCGGGGAGGGGAGGGCGGCGGCGGGCCTGCCGCGTGCGCTCCGGGGTGGGCGGCGCCGCCGCGCGATCCCTTGCGCATCCGGAGCCGGAAGGACGGCAGCAGGGCGGCGTACTTGTGTGTCGCGAGCCGGCCTGCCTGCTGGGCGTTGACCCGGGCGATGAAGAGCACGCCCAGCGCGACCAGTGCCAGCAGGACGATCACCGTCACCACGGTCTGCATGCGGCTCACCTCGCTCGGGCGGAACGCCGTATCCGACCGCGTGCCCGGTGGTGGTGTGCGTCTCGGGGACCGGTCGGCACCCGTACCGGCACGCGAACGACTTCCGGTGTCTCCACCGTACTCCGGACTTGTCGGCTATCACCCGGATTGCCGGAATATCGCTGGCCGGAGCCCCCGGCGCCGACGGACCCCGTCCCGTCGGAAAACTTCTACAACACTGTAGATTTTACCGAGACATGACCTGCGCCAGCGACCCGAGCTGGCCGGACGACAAGGAGATTTCCATGGCCCTGTGGGACCGGATCAAGGATTCCGCACAGACGATGCAGACCCAGCTCGTCGCCAAGAAGAACGACCTCAAGAGCGGCGCCTTCCGGGACGCGAGCATGGCGATGTGTGCCCTGGTGGCCGCGGCCGACGGCTCGATCGACCCGTCCGAGCGCCGCCGGGTCGCCCAGCTCATCGCGAGCAACGAGGTGCTCCAGAACTTCGCCGCCGACGACCTCCAGCGCCGCTTCGACGGCTACCTGGACAAGCTGACCGCCGACTTCGACTTCGGCAAGGTCGCCGTGCTGCAGGAGATCGGCAAGGTGAAGAAGAAGCCGGTCGAGGCGCGTGCGGTGATCCAGATCGGCATCGTCATCGGCGGCGCGGACGGCGACTTCGACAAGACGGAGCAGGCCGTGGTGCGCGAGGTGTGCTTCGCGCTCGACATCGCGCCCACCGAGTTCGACCTCTGAGACGGTCGGGTCACGGCCGCTGAGAAGCGCGAAGGCGGCGGGGGAGGAGACGCTGCCGTCCCCTCCCCCGCCGCCGATTCCGTCGTTTCCGCCGTCAGACGTTGACGCCGAAGTCGGCCGCGATGCCCGCGAGGCCGGAGGCGTACCCCTGGCCGACGGCGCGGAACTTCCACTCCGCGCCGTGCCGGTACAGCTCGCCGAAGACCATCGCGGTCTCGGTCGAGGCGTCCTCGCTCAGGTCGTAGCGGGCCAGCTCGGTGCCGTCGGCGCGGTTGACCACGCGGATGAAGGCGTTGCGGACCTGGCCGAAACTCTGCCCGCGGCTCTCGGCGTCGTGGATGGAGACCGGGAAGACGATCTTCGCGACCTCCGCGGGCACGTCGGTCAGCGCGACGTTCACGGACTCGTCGTCGCCCTCGCCCTCACCGGTCAGGTTGTCGCCGGTGTGCTGCACCGAGCCTTCGGGGCTGGTGAGGTTGTTGTAGAAGACGAAGTGCCGGTCCGATACGACCTTGCCCGCATCCGAGCAGAGCAGGGCGCTCGCGTCCAGGTCGTAGTCCGCGCCCGTCGTGGTCCGTACGTCCCAGCCGAGGCCGACCGTGACCGCCGTCAGTCCGGGCGCTTCCTTCGACAGCGAGACGTTGCCGCCCTTGGCCAGCGAGACTCCCATGGCTTTCCTCCAGGTGTGCCGGTCTGTGCCTTCCTGCCGTGCACGCCGGTGCGCCGCCGGGCGGCCCGCCGGCGTGCGGCAGCTTAAAATCTACAGGACTGTAGAAGTTGGCGACGGGAGCGGACCGGAAACCGCGCACCTGACCGCGGGGGCGGGCCGCCGTAAGATGCCCCGGCGCCCCGCCCCCGCGGGGCGTCGGCACGAACGGGAGGCGGCGGCATGGGCGGGAAGTCCTTCGGGAGGGCGCTCGGCGACCCCTCACCGGAACGCTCCGGCAGACACCGGGACGCCTTCGGGCCCGGCCAGGAGCGCGCCCGCAGGCGCGGGCAGGGCGAGCTGGAGGCGCAGGTACTGGCCGCGCTGCACCACGCCGCAGGACCGGTGTCGGCCGCCTGGGTGCAGGAACGGCTCGGCGGCGACCTGGCGTACACGACGGTGATGACGATCCTCTCCCGGCTGCACGCCAAGAAGGCCGTCACCCGCGAGCGGTCGGGCCGCGCCTACCTGTGGACACCGGCCGCCGACGAGGCCGGTCTCGCGGCGCTGCGGATGCGCCGGGTCCTGGACGGCGAGCCGGACCGGGACGCCGTCCTGACCAGCTTCGTCTCGGCGCTCTCGGCACACGACGAGCAGGTGCTGCGGGACCTGCTGGGCGGGGCGGCCGACGGACCGCCCGATGGCGGCGACGGAGCGGACGGCACCCGCGAGGGCCGGCCGGACACCGGCCCCCCGCACCCCGGGCACACCGGCGGGCACTGACCTGTGGGCCTCTTCGTCTTCCTCCCCCTGGTGCTGCCGCTCACCGCGCTGCCGATCGCCCGGCTCACCGAACAGCACCTCCACCCGCGCGCCACCACCCGCCTGCTGACCCTGCTCTCCGTCGTGCTCGGGCTGTGCAGCACCCTCTGCCTCGGCCTGCTGATGGTCGTCGGCACCGCGCAGCTGCCGGGCAATCCCCTGCCGGACGCCTGGTCGGACCCGGAGGTGCGGGCCGCCGTGCCGTACGCGGAGATCGCCGGCAGCGCCGCCATCGCCGCGCTGGCCGCCGCGCTCATCGCGTGCTCCCGTGCGCTGCGCAGGCACCGCAGGATCCGCGCCCGCGCCCACCACGCGCTGGCCGCGCTGCCGCCGGGCGGCGACCCCGCCGTGCTGCCCGACGAGGCCCCGTACGCCTACGCCGTCCCCGCGGCGCCCGGCCGCCCCGGCCGGATCGTGGTCTCGCGGGGGATGCTGCGCAGCCTGGACGGGAACGAGCGGCGGGCCCTGGTCGCCCACGAGCGTGCGCACCTGGACTGCCGCCACCACCGCTATCTGCTCGCCGTGCGGCTGGCCGGCTGCGTCAACCCGCTGCTGCGTCCGCTGCGTTCGGCGGTCGCCTTCAGCACCGAGCGCTGGGCGGACGAGGAAGCCGCCCACGTCGTCGGGGACCGGCTGCTGACCGCGCGTGCCGTCGGCCGGGCGGCGCTGATCGGGCGGGCGGCGCCGTATCCGGAGCTGGCGCACTTCGCCGCGGCGGAAGCGGGCCCGGTGCCGCGGCGGGTGGCGGCGCTGCTGGCGCCCGTGCCGCCGGCCCGCAGCTGGCCGCCGGCGCTGACCCCGGCCGGGCTCGCCGCGCTGATCGCCGCGGCCGGCACCGCGGCGTCGGCGCTCGCCTCGCTCAACTCGGTGGTGGCGCTGTTCCTCATCCTGAAGGCCGCCACGCCTCTGTGAGACGGGCCCCTCCGGACGGGATGGTGCGTAACGCGCGCACTGGCCGCCCCGCCCGCCCCCGCCCGTGCCATTCTCTGGGCGTAACTCCCGTGCGGGGAACGGAAATCGGCACGACAGCGGGAACCCGGCCCCGGACGCGCTCGTTGAGCGCCGTATGTGATGCCCTGCCCGAAAGGCGCGCACCCTGTGACCTGTCGCACATCAGCCAACTTCTACAAAGCTGTAGATATTGCCGGTAAGGTGGTCACCCACACAGGCACAACAGGCGTGGGCGGAGGGGGAGATGGCGACACGGTGCGAACTCCCCGGCTGCGACTGCCTGCCTCCGGAGGCAGAGGTGCAGTGGGTCTACCAGCCCGTGGAGGTCCGCTACCCGGACGGACACTGGCGGCTCGGCCGGATCAGCGCCTGGTGGACGGACGAGACCGGCGAACTGTGGTGCCGGCTGCGCACGAACCCGGGCGACACCGGCCCGCGCTGGTTCCGCTACGACCCCGAAGCGATCCGCACCCTCCCCACCACCGGCATCTGACCCGCCCGCTGCCGTCACCTCCCGACCACACGGCCGCCGGCGCCGTTCCCCCGAAGCATCCGCAGGACGAGAAGGGCCACCGGCGTGCATGACAGGCAGACGACCCGACGCGCCACGCCGCGCGGCACCGTCCCCTCCCCCCGCGGCGGTACGGCCCGACGCGGCACCCGCTCCGCCCACAAGGCCGCCCCCGCGGGCCGCGCCGGACGCAAGGGCCGCAGGTCGGGCAAGGCGCGGATGACCCGCCGAGGCCGCATCCTCGTCTGGACCGGCGCGATCCTGGGCATCGCCATCCTCGGCACGGCCGGCGTCGGCGCCTGGGTGTACCAGCACCTCGACGGCAACATCCACGGCGTGGACGTCGGGCTGGACGGCGACCGGCCCGCCAACCTCAGCCCCGGCTCCAAGAACATCCTGGTGGTCGGCTCCGACAGCCGCGCGGGCGGCAACGCCAAGTACGGCAAGGGCCTGACCACCATGCAGTCGGACACCCTGATGGTGCTGCACATCTCGGCCGACCGTAAGTGGGCCACCGCACTGTCCTTCCCGCGCGACTCCTGGGTGCAGATCCCCGCCTGCGAGCGCGGCAGCGGCAGCCGCTCCACCCCGCACCACTTCAAGATCAACGAAGCGTTCTCGATCGGCGGCGACAGCGGCGACATCGGCAAGGCCGCGGCCTGCACGATCAAGACCGTCGAGAAGAACACCGGGCTGCGCATCGACCACTTCACCTCGGTCGACTTCCAGGGCTTCAAGGGCATGGTCAACGCGCTGGGCGGCATAGAGGTCTGCCCGAAGCAGGCCATCCACGACAAGAAGGCGCACCTCGACCTCGACGCCGGCTGCCAGAACGTCAAGGACGAGAAGGCGCTCGGCTACGTCCGCACCCGCTACAGCGTCGGCGACGGCTCCGACCTCGGCCGCATCGGCCGCCAGCAGGAGTTCATGAAGGCCATCGCCGCCAAGGCCCAGTCCAAGCTGACCAGCCCCGGCGACCTCTACGGCTTCCTGGACTCGGCCACCAAGTCGATCACCACCGACCGCGACCTGGAAGGACTCAAGCCGCTCTACGACCTCGCGGCGACCGTCAAGGACATCCCCACCGACCGGCTCACGTTCCTGACCGTCCCCAACTACCCGCGCGAGGCCGACGTCCCCACCGACCGGGCCAACGTCATCTGGCAATACCCGCAGGCCGGCGACCTGTTCAGCGATCTCGCGCACGACCGGGAGATCGGCGCGGCCGGCAAGAAGAAGCTGGCCGACGCCGCCAAGTCCCCGATAACCGCCCACTCCGTACGGGTCCGCGTACTCAACGGCACCGGCACCTCCGGCCACGCGGCCACCCCCGGCCACGCGGCCACCGCCGCCGCCCGCCTCCGCGCCCTCGGCTTCACCGTCACCACCACCGACAACGGCCCGTCCACGGACACCACCACCATCACCTACCCCGCGGGCCTCAAGACCCAGGCCGAGGTCCTGGCCGCACGGCTGCCCGGCACCAAGGCCACGCAGTCCGCGGACGCGGCACCGGGCGAAGTGACCCTGACCGTCGGGCCGGACTTCTCCGCGACGGAGGGGTAGGGCCCGCCGTTCGGACCGGGCTTTCGGCGTGGCAAACCAGCCGCCCGCCCGACATCACTCATACGGATTTCTCCGGCAACTCAAAAGTGGTAGTTCGATATACAGCCGCTGGAATACCTAGGCACTCTGATGGCGCGGCGCCAACCACGGCGCGTGGCGCATGACGTGACTAGGAGAATCTTCAAATGTCGGAGAAGACGGACCAGTTGAAGCAGCAGGCGCTGGAGTCGGAGCTTGAAGACCTCAAAGCGGAAAACGAACAACTGAAGGCCGAGAACGCAAGCCTGAAGAACCAGACCCTGCCGCACCAGCAGGACGGCGGGACGAGCCCATCGGCCAAAAAGCAGGGCGTCAAGCTCACCGCGTCGTCGACGAAGGGCACCATCGGCGGCCAGGCAAGCGGCAAGTGCAAGGCCACCCTCCTCGACAAGGACGGTGAACCGATCGAGGGCGAGACGATCTTCTTCAAGATCGACGGCAAGGACCTCGGCCAGCAGATCACCGACGGCAACGGCGTCGCGGAAATCGACTCCGGTTCGCACCTCGGCGACCCGCTGCTCTGGGGCAAGGCCCTCAGCAACGGCTACCAGGCCGTCTTCAACGGCACCAAGGAATACAAGCCCGCCAGCGCCAACGCCACCGTCGAACCCGGCATCTTCTGATTCCACGGAATCAATACGGCCCGTTCCCGTACGCCCTGGATTCAAGAAATACCGAGGTCTGGCTCCGCCGTGCGCACGGCGGAGCCAGACTTTTTTGCACACCAGAGATGAGAACGTCCCAGGAATTCCCACAGGAGTTCACCCGGCGCGCCCGCCTTTCACACAAAACCCCGTAACTCCGGAACCCCGTACCCCCGTACCCCCATCAGGGAAATCCCGGAAATGCCGCGCCAACTACCCTCCCGCTCCCGCCCCTTGCCTTGGAGCCCACTCCAACACCTAGCCTCACTCCCGAATCACGGCGGGCCCGTCACGGCGCACCGCCGCCCCCCCATCGAAAGGGACACCGTGCGGTACACGCTGTTCGGCAGGACCGGCCTGCGGGTGAGTGAACTCAGCCTGGGCACCATGACGTTCGGCGACCCCGAGGGCTGGGGCATCGACAAGGAGACCAGCGCCCGCCTCGTGGACGCGTACGCGGACGCGGGCGGCAACTTCATCGACACGGCCAACAACTACACCGGCGGCAACGCCGAGACCATCGTCGGCGAGCTGCTCGAAGGCCGGCGGGACACCTTCGTGCTCGCCACGAAGTACACCTGCGCGAACCGTAAGGGCGACCCCAACGCGGCGGGCAGCCACCGCAAGAACCTCGTCCAGTCCCTGGAGGCCAGCCTGCGGCGGCTGCGCACCGACCACGTCGACATCCTCTGGGTGCACGCACGGGACCACTTCACCCCGGTCGACGAGGTGATGCGGGCGCTGGACGACGTCGTACGCGCGGGCAAGGCGCTCTACATCGGGGTGTCCGACTGGCCTGCCTGGGAGATCGCCCAGGCGAACACCCTCGCCGACCTCCGCGGCTGGACGTCCTTCGCCGGCTCGCAGCTGCGCTACAGCCTCCTGGAGCGCACACCGGAGCGCGAACTGCTCCCGCAGGCCCGCGCGTTCGAACAGGCGGTACTCGCCTGGGCGCCGCTGGCGGAGGGCAGGCTGACGGGCAAGTACCGGCGCGGCGAGAGCGGCCGGCTGACCGGGGACGACCAGGGAAACCGGCCGGACGCCACCGAGGACGTGACCCTCACCGCCGTCCTGGACATCGCCGAACAGGGCGGCTGGAGCCCCGCCCAGGTGGCCCTGGCCTGGCTGCGCTCCCGCCCCGGCACCGTCATCCCCCTCATCGGCGCCACCAAGGAAGCCCAGCTCGCCGACAACCTCGGCAGCGTCGACGTGACCCTCGACGCGGACACCCTCGCCCGCCTCGACGCGGCGAGCGAGATCTCCCTCGGCTTCCCGCACGCCTTCCTGCGCGAGCCCCGCGTCACGGAGAACGTCTACGGCGACCGCTGGCCCGACATCGAGGACCGGCGCGCGACGTACCGGCGGACGACACGGGGGATCGAGTAGCCGCCCCCTGACCGGCCGCAGCACCGCCGGGGCACCGTGCCGCGAGGGCCGCCGCCCCGGTGGTCGATCGGGGCGGCGGCCCTCCTGCGCAGGCGTGCCGGTGTGTCAGTGGCAGCGCTTTGCCTTGGCGTAATAGACGTCCGCCTTCTTGTCGTAGGCCCGCGACTTCTTCTTGTAGGCGATGGCCTTCTTCTTGTGGCCGACCCCCATCTCGTGCCTCGCCTTGGCCGCGTACTTGTCGGACTTGAGCTGATACTGATCCGCCTTGTGCTTCAGGACGAGCGGGTTGCACTTGGCGGCCTTCCCGGCAAGTTCCGAAGCGGGCGCGGTGACGGCAGTGGGCCGCTGCGCCGCGGACGCCGACGATGCACCGAGGGCGACCGGCCCCGTCACCGCCACTGCGACAACGGCCACGGACGCGAAAGCACGGCTGAAGCTCCGCATGGGTCAAGTCCTCCATTCGTGAGGCGTGGAACGCGGCAGGACACCGCGCGCCCCCGCGGCCATCGGTGGCCTGCACGGCCCTGACGGCGCGGGACTTCGAAGGACGTTAGGTTCCGTGCCCGGCCGGTACATGTGCGGAGGTGCCCAACCCGCGTGAGCACGCGGGCTCTTGACGAGCCACAGCATGTCGACCCACTCGACATAACGTCGCCGGCGTGACTGAAGCGAAGGAAGCAGCACGCATCGCCGCCCTGTCCGAGCTCATCGCCTGGGCCGAGCGCCGGGAACGGCTCAGCGAGGACCGCGCCGACGCCGTGGCCGCCGCCTGGCGCACCGGCACCCGCAACGTCGCCGAACTGGCCCGCCTCGCCCGTGTCACCCGCGACACCGTCTACGCCGATCTGGCCGCCCGAGCCATCAGCCTCGGCTCGCGCGGGCAGGAGATCTCAGGCCCCCCGAAGGCCGGCGGAATTCCCCTCCGCGGCGAATCGGTACGCACCGTCGCCAGGATCGCCGACGCCGTCGCCCGGCCCGCCTTCACCCATGACCCCGACGATCCGCTCGTGCGCGTGACACTCGCCGCGTCACGCGCCCTGGAGACCGTGGCCGACGTCCTGGAACCGCCGTCGGACCAGGGGCCTGGCTGGACACCCCGGGAGACGCTGCCCGGCCTGGCGGACGAAGGGGAGAAGCTGGCGCACCACAGCCACCGGGCCCTGGCCGCCAACGCCGAACCCGCCGAACTGACGGCAAGCACCGACAGCCGCCGGCAAGCCGTCCTGCACACCGGCCGGCACGCGGTGGCCGACGGAGCGAGCGTCACTCTCACCCTGCCGACGGGCGAGACCATCACCCTCCAGGTAGGACGCGACGAGACCGGCTGGACCCACCTGACGAGCGACAGCCCCCTCGTAACCGACGGCGCCGACAGCCTCGACCACCTGGAGGCCCAAGCGGCCCTGCAGACCTTGGCCCGCATCGCCACCCGCCACCTCACGGAGTCCGCCCTCACCAAGCACCGCAAGAACGCACCACCCGGCAGCCACCTGCGCACCCGCACCATCCCGGGCAACGAGGACTGACACCACCGGACTACGGTCGCCCGATCACCCCCGCGGGTCGTCCAGCCACACCCGCTGCCCGTCCCCGTCCACCGACAGGCCGAACCGGGACCGCTCCGGCTTCCCGAGTTCGTGCCACCGCAGAAACTGCTCTCGCACCTCGTCCCAGAGAGTGCGGGGCCCGTACTGCTCCACCTCGTACGGCTCCCTGTCGGGGACGTATTCCACGGTCGCCCATGACCGCCCGTCATCGGAGAAGAACCACAGCGTCGCTTCGCCGCTGCCGTCGTCCGCCTCCCACCAGCGATACCAGGCGTCGGTGACCCGCAGGCCGGTGAAGAAGGCCGGGGCGTCCTGGATGACGTTCTGCGGCGGGATGTCCGTCGTGCTCGTCTCGCCCCGCTCCCCCTGGTAGAGATCGGCGATGCGGCCGGACCTGGCCCGCCGGGTGCGGTCCCACATGAAGGCCGGATAGCCGGAGAACCTGCCCTGAGCTTCGCCGCCCTCGACATCCAGCGTGGCGTAGGAACCGCTGAAGAAGCTGCTGCCCCATGGGGTGACGATCCGCCCCTCGGGACATTGCTCCAGCCAGGACCGTGGCACGTAGCGCATGGTGCAGGTACAGATGATGCGGTCGTACGGCGCTTCCCCCGGGTAACCGTCGTGTGCCTTGCCGAGGGCAGCGGTCGGGCGGAAGCCGGCACGCTTCAGGTTCGCCACTGCGGTGGACAGGACCGCTGCGTCGAGTTCCACGCTGGTCACCCTGTCTTCGCCCAGCCGATGGCACAGCCAGGCGGCGTTGTATCCCGTGCCGGTGCCGATCTCCAGCACCCGGTGCCCTTCCCGTACGTCGAGCAGACCGAGCATTTCCAGCATGATCGACGGCATGGAGGACGACGAGGTGGAGAGCCTGAACTCCCCTTCGGGTGTCGGCCTCCCGTCGTTGACCTGCGTGACGAGAGGAGCGTCCGCGTAGACCGCCCGCAGCCAGCCCTCGGGGTCGGTGGAAAAAACGTGCCCCGCACACACCTCCGGGATGAACAGGGCGCGGTCCACCGAGGCCACCGCCTCCTGCCAGTCAGGCAGCAACGCCCCCTTGCTCCGCAGCACCTCGATGAGCCACTGGTGCGTCGTCATCGGCCTCACTTCTTCGGAGGCTCGTAGGGCTTGGTCGGTCCCGGCGGCCTGTCGCGGTGACCGTCACTGTCGGATGTATCGGGCCTGCCGGAGTGGTCTCCACCCTTCTTGCCCATGGGTGCCTCACTTCCTGTCGATCACGGCTGTGGAGTGGCGGATCGAAGCCGCGCGCGGGACAACTTCTCCCGCACCTTTCGAGGTGCTCCGTCCACCGCCTTTGACGCAAACGACGTTAGGCAGGCGGGAGTTGACGGTCCACGATGTTGCGCGTGGTTGCACGGATTCACCCGAGCGAGTCGATCGCCCTCGTGATGCACACACGTGCTTCGGGACCGCGAACAGCAATCTTCGACAGTTCTCCGAAGGCTTTCAGGTACGTACGGATTTCGCCGGGGGCAGTGAGGTTGATCTCCGCCGTCAGCGTCTCCACGGCCACTTGAAAGTCATCGAAGGCGTAGAACGCTTCCAGGGGCCAGACCGTGCGACGGGCGCCGAACGGGATCACGCCGAGTGCAACATTCGGCTGTGCCATCACTGACAGCAGGTAGCCGAGTTGTCCCGCCAAAGCCGCGTCATCACTAACGCGGTAGTAGAGAACCGCTTCCTCCAGCAGCAAGGCAAAGCGGTGGTTGCCCTGCCGTACTACGCGAGAGCGGTCCAGGCGAGCCTGCACGGCGTCCGAGACGTCGTCCGGGGTGTCCTGGAAATCTGTGATGGACCGCAATAGGCCCGTGGCGTACTCAGCCGTCTGAAGCATCCCCGGTACAAGGTTGGAGGCGTAGACGCGGAAGTGGCGGGTCCGTTGGTAGAGGGGCACCGTCCGTTCATGGACGCGGCGCATCCCGTCACGGTGGATCTGCCGCCATTCCACGTACATGGATTCAGCATTGCGCGACGCAGCGATCAGATCTGCGATCTGGTCGTCAGCTCCGCAGGCCAGGCACCAAGCGCGGATGTCTGCGTCTGAGGGTGGGGTCTTGCCCCGGGCGATCCGCGAGGACTTCGACTTGTGCCAACTGCACCGGGCGGCCAGTTCATGTCCCGTGAGCCCGGCGTCCTTCATGATGCCGTGCAACCGGGCCGCCACCGCGGTGCGTGCCGCTTGGGCGCTGGAGAATGGGGACGAGGGCATGAACCGGCCGCTGTGTCAGACGCTGTACTTCTCGTGCGGGGTTCCGCGCTCCCACACCGCCTCGAACGCTGACGCACAGAGCTGGGCGACCGCAGGGTCATCGGACTGGTCGGTGCGCACCCACCGACTGTTCCCGTCAAAGATATTGAATTGGACCAGCCGGCCGTCGAACAGCCAGAAGTCGTTACCCGGCAGGGCCAGGTCTGATGCGTGATGCCGAGGCAGCCATCGAATCTGTTCACCCGCCGCAACGTTCGTGAAGGTTCCCGAGTGCTCAAAGCGGATGTAGTCGCTCACCGGCTCCGAAACGATCCGAGCGCGGCGCAGCACCACACCCTTGCTCGTGACTTCCTGTACAAGGTCAAGCCATGGCCGCCACCACGACTCGCGGTTGTCAGGGTCAAGGCGGTGCCCCTGCCTCCACTCCGCGAACCCTTTGACCTCGTTCTCCACGCCGTAAGCGTCCCGCATCTCCAGATGGACGGCTGACCGCTCAGCCACGCGGAGAAGGTCGGCAAAGCTAGTCAAGCTCTGCGACATCAAGCGCCTCCCTGAGAAGCGGGATCATCCGCTTCGGTACCCGGATCACTGCTTCGTGGCCCGGGACCGCAACATCCAACGAGCATTCGCTCGTGGTCCCCTCGTCCGCCTTCCACCCTTGGAAGAGGAGATCCTTTGTGTCCTCATCGACCCACACGGCCGGAGGGCCGTGATCCCCGGACTCTGGATCTTTACCGACGAACCGCAGTGCCATGACAACCTCCGCCGTCGAGCGCGTTGCGTCTGGTTGCACAACCCTCACTCTCCGGAGCAGCCCGGGTCAAGCGGGCTGCTCCGGGGACATCCCGGCGGTCTGGAGGCTTTGCGGTACCCGGCAGCGCCCCACTACGTCCACGTGGCCACGGACGCGAGCCCTCTCAGCCCTCCCCCTCCAGGTCCCCCTCCGTCTCCAGGAATGCCTCGCGGAGGGCGGCCAGGGTCTGGGCGTCCGGCTTTTCCCACATGCCGCGGGATTCGGCTTCGAGGAGGCGTTCGGCGATGCCGTGGAGGGCCCAGGGGTTGGCTTCCTGGAGGAAGGTGCGGTTTTCCGGGTCCAGGACGTAGGTCTGGGCGAGCTTGTCGTACATCCAGTCGGCGACCACGCCCGTGGTGGCGTCGTAGCCGAAGAGGTAGTCGACGGTGGCGGCGAGTTCGAAGGCGCCCTTGTAGCCGTGGCGGCGCATCGCCTCGATCCAGCGGGGGTTGACGACGCGGGCGCGGAAGACCCGGGAGGTCTCCTCGACGAGGGAGCGGGTGCGGACCGTCTCGGGGCGGGTGGAGTCGCCGATGTACGCCTCGGGGGCCTTGCCCTTGAGTGCCTTGACGGTGGCGACCATGCCGCCGTGGTACTGGAAGTAGTCGTCGGAGTCGGCGATGTCGTGTTCGCGGGTGTCGGTGTTCTTGGCGGCGACGGCGATCCGCTTGTAGGCCGTTTCCATCTCGTCGCGGGCCGGGCGGCCTTCGAGACCGCGGCCGTAGGCGTAGCCGCCCCAGACGGTGTAGACCTCGGCGAGGTCGGCGTCGGTGCGCCAGTCGCGGGAGTCGATGAGCTGGAGGAGGCCCGCGCCGTATGTGCCGGGGCGGGAGCCGAAGATGCGGGTGGTGGCGCGGCGTTCGTCGCCGTGGGCGGCGAGGTCGGCCTGGGCGTGGGCGCGGATGTAGTTCTCCGACGCCGGCTCGTCCAGCCCGGCCGCGAGCCGTACGGCGTCGTCCAGGAGGCCGATGACGTGCGGGAACGCGTCGCGGAAGAAGCCGGAGATGCGGAGCGTGACGTCGATGCGGGGGCGGCCGAGCTCGGCGGCGGGGATGGCCTCCAGGCCGGTGACGCGGCGGGATGCGTCGTCCCAGACCGGGCGGACACCCAGCAGGGCGAGCGCCTCGGCCACGTCGTCGCCCGAGGTGCGCATGGCGCTGGTGCCCCAGAGGGAGAGGCCGACGGAGGTGGGCCAGTCGCCGTTGTCGGAGCGGTAGCGCTCCAGGAGGGAGTCGGCCAGCGCCTGGCCGGTCTCCCAGGCGAGGCGGGACGGGACGGCCTTCGGGTCGACGGAGTAGAAGTTACGACCGGTCGGGAGGACGTTGACCAGGCCGCGGAGGGGGGAGCCCGACGGGCCCGCGGGGACGAAGCCGCCGTTGAGCGCATGGACGGCGTGGGCGATCTCGTCGGTGGTGCCGGCCAGGCGGGGGACGACCTCCTGGGCCGCGAAGGCGAGGATGGCGGTGACCGGTTCCCGCTGGGCGGGCGGGAGTTCGGCACTCACGCGCTCCGCAGCGGCCGGATCCCAGGCGGCGTCCTCCATCGCCTGGACGAGGGCGCGGGCGCGCTCCTCGGTGTCATCGGCGGCGGTGCGGGTCGCCGCGGACTCGTCGAGGCCGAGTGCCTCGCGCAGGCCGGGGAGGGCGGAGGTGCCGCCCCAGATCTGGCGGGCGCGGAGGATGGCGAGGACGAGGTTGACGCGGGCCGCGCCGGTGGGGGCGCCGCCCAGGACGTGCAGGCCGTCGCGGATCTGGGCGTCCTTGACCTCACACAGCCAGCCGTCGACGTGCAGCAGGAAGTCGTCGAAGCCGTCGTCGTCCGGGCGGGCTTCGAGGCCGAGGTCGTGGTCGAGCTTGGCGGCCTGGATGAGGGTCCAGATCTGCGCGCGGATGGCGGGCAGCTTGGCCGGGTCCATGGCGGAGATCGCGGCGTACTCGTCGAGGAGCTGTTCCAGGCGGGCGATGTCGCCGTACGACTCCGCGCGGGCCATCGGCGGGACGAGGTGGTCGACGAGGGTGGCGTGGACCCGGCGCTTGGCCTGGGTGCCCTCGCCGGGGTCGTTGACCAGGAAGGGGTAGATGAGGGGGAGGTCGCCGAGTGCGGCATCCGGGCCGCAGGCGGCGGACAGGCCGGCGTTCTTGCCGGGCAGCCACTCCAGGTTGCCGTGCTTGCCGAGGTGGACCATGGCGTCGGCGCCGAAGCCGCCGTCGTCGGCGGACGCGGCGATCCAGCGGTAGGCCGCCAGGTAGTGGTGCGAGGGCGGCAGATCGGGGTCGTGGTAGATCGCGATCGGGTTCTCGCCGAAGCCGCGCGGCGGCTGGATGAGGACGAGGAGATTGCCGCGGCGCAGGGCGGCGAGGACGATGTCGCCCTCGGGGTCGCGCCCCGGCTCGCCGACGTGGCTGCGGTCCAGGAACATCTCGCCGGGCGGCGGGCCCCAGTGCTGCTCGACGGAGTCGCGCAGCTCCTGCGGGAGCGTGGCGTACCAGCGCTTGTAGTCGGCGGCCGGGATGCGGACGGGGTTGCGGGCCAGCTGCTCCTCGGTGAGCCATTCCTGGTCGTGGCCGCCGGCCTCGATCAGGGCGTAGATCAGCTCGTCGCCGTCGCCCGACGCCAGTCCCGGTACCTCTTCGGTGCCGAAGTCGTAGCCCTCGTCGCGCAGTCGGCGCAGCAGGGCCACGGCCGATGCGGGGGTGTCGAGGCCGACGGCGTTGCCGATGCGGGAGTGCTTGGTGGGGTACGCGGACAGGACCAGCGCGAGGCGCTTGTCGGCGGCCGGGATGTGGCGCAGGCGGGCGTGCCGGACCGCGATGCCGGCGACCCGGGCGGCGCGCTCGGGGTCGGCGGCGTAGGTCGGCAGGCCGTCCTCGTCGATCTCCTTGAAGGAGAACGGGACGGTGATCAGGCGGCCGTCGAACTCCGGGACCGCGATCTGGGTGGCGGCGTCGAGCGGGGACAGGCCCTCGTCGTTCTCCTCCCAGGCGGCGCGGGTGCCGGTCAGGCACAGGGCCTGGAGGATCGGGACGTCCAGTCCTGCCAGCGCGCCCGCGTCCCAGGACTCGTCGTCGCCGCCCGCGGACGCCTCGGCGGGCTTGGTGCCGCCGGCGGCCAGGACGGTGGTGACGATGGCGTCGGCCGGGCGCAGCGCGTCGATCAGCTCGGGCTCGGGCGCCCGCAGCGAGGCGACGAAGAGCGGCAGCGGACGCCCGCCTGCCTGCTCGATCTGCGCGCACAGGGCGTCGACGAAGCCGGTGTTGCCGCTCATGTGGTGGGCGCGGTAGTAGAGCACCGCGACCAGCGGGCCTGCGACGTCCGTACGGGCGTCGGGGCGCTCCAGCTCTCCCCAGGACGGGGCGGGCTCCGGCGGCTCGAAGCCGTGGCCGGTCAGCAGGACCGTGTCGGACAGGAAGCGGGCGAGCTGGCCGAGGTTGGCGGGGCCGCCGTGCGCGAGGTAGGCGTGCGCCTCGGCCGCGATGCCGACCGGGACCGTGGACGCCTCCATCAGCTGCGCGTCGGGGGCCTGTTCGCCGGTGAGGACGACGACCGGGCGGTGCTGGCCTGCGGCGAGCAGCACCTCCAGGCCCTCTTCCCAGGCGCGGATGCCGCCCAGGAGACGCACGACGACGAGGTCGGTGCCCTCCAGCAGCGCGGGCAGCTCACCGACGTCGAGCCGGGCGGGGTTGGCGAGCCGGAACGGCACGGGACCGGTGGCAGCGCGAGCGCTGAGCAGGTCGGTGTCGGATGTCGACAGCAGCAGAAGCATGCGAGCGCAGGGCCTTCCTCGGGGTGTCCGCGCCCCGGGTGGGTCGTAGAGACGGCGGGAGTTCCTGGCTCGCCCGGAGGGTGTCCGGGTTCACAGTGGCGGGACCGCGCCGGATTCTCACCGGGCTTCCTCCCTGGCGCCGTCGCTGGCGTCCGGTGGGCCAGCTGACCCACCGACCTGCATAGTAAGGGCTGCGCCCGACGCGCGGGAGGCCGCATCCGCACCGGCCGTCCGCCCCCTCCCCCGGCGGCCCGGCTCACGACCTGGCCCGCACCCGACGTCGGTATGCTCGCCGCCATGCCGCCCTCCCCCTCCCTCCGGCCCCACCGGGCCACGACGCCGCCGCGCGACCGCGGTGACGCCTGCCCGGGAGCGCTGCGGCTGCACCCGGCGGCGGACGGGGCGCTGGCCCGAGTCCGGGTACCGGCCGGGGAGTTGATGGCCCGTCAGGCGGCGGCCCTCGCGGACGCGGCCGAGCGGCTCGGGGACGGCCGGATCTCCCTCACCTCGCGCGGCAACGCCGAACTGCGCGGCCTGTCCGACGGCTGCGGCCAGGAGCTGGCCGCGCTGCTGTCGGACGCCGGGCTGCTGCCCTCCGCCCGCCACGAACGCGTCCGCAACATCCTCGCCTCACCGCTCGCGGGCCTCGACCGCCGCACCCCCGCTGACGTGCGGCGCTGGGCCGGGGAGCTGGACGGGCTGCTGTGCGCGAGCGACGTCGCGCCGCAGCTGTCGGGCCGTTTCCTCTTCGTCCTGGACGACGGCAGGGGCGATGTGGCGGCGCTCGGCGGCGATGTGACCTTGGTCGCAGAAGCCACCGGGCCGGACGGGACGACCGGCGGCGCCCTCCTCTTCCTGGGCGCCCCCGACGACTTCCCGGACACCGCCGACGGCTCCCCCGCCGCCCTGCGGATCGCAGGACCCGACGTGCCGCGGGCCGCGCTCGCCGCCGCCGAGCACTTCCTGGCGGCGGCGGAAGGCACCGGCGCCTGGCGGGTCCGCGACCTGCCGGCCGACCGGCTGCCGACCGTCCGCGAGACCGGCGAGCGGCTGCGGGCGGCCGGCGTCGCCGCCGCGTACGTGCCGCCGGGCGACGTACCCGCGTACCGCGAGGCACCGTCGTACGGGGAGGCCGCCGCGCCCGGCATCGTCGAAGGGCCCGGCGGCTCGGCGCTCAGCGTGCCGGCGCCGCTGGGCCGGCTGACCTGCGCCCAGTGGCGGCTGCTGACCGACGTGGCGGCCACCGACGGCGACGGCACGCTGCGCCTGACCCCCTGGCGCGGGGTGATCGTCCCCGGCCTCGCGCCCGCCACCGCCGCGCGGCGGCTCCCGGAACTTGCCGCCGCCGGACTGATCACCGACCCCGCCTCCCCCTGGCACCGGATCGGCGCCTGCACCGGCCGCCCCGGCTGCGCCAAGTCCCTGACGGACGTACGGGCGGACGCCGCGGCAGCCGTCGCGGCCGGTGCCACCGGGGCCGATGGGCCGCTGCCCGTCCAGTGGTCCGGCTGCGCGCGCCGCTGCGGCCACCCGCACGGCACCTGGATCGACGTCCTGGCCACCGGCGACGGCTACCGGGTGTCCGTCGTACGGCCCGGGGCACCACCGGCGCCGGTCGCATCCGGCGCCACCGCGCGGCAGGCGGCCGACGCCGTCGCCACCGCCAGGGCCGCGGCCTCCCAGCCTCCGTCGCGCCACTGACCGCGCCCACCCGCCGTTTGCCACCCACCCACCACCGACCCACCACACCGAGGGCACCGTGTTCGACTACGAGAAGGACGGGGCGGCGATCTACCGCCAGTCCTTTGCCACCATCCGCGCCGAGGCGGACCTCGCGGGGCTGCCCGCCGACGTCAGCCGGGTCGCGGTCCGCATGATCCACGCCTGCGGCATGGTCGACCTCGTACGCGACCTCGCCTACACACCCGGCGTGGTGGCGAGCGCACGCGAGGCGCTGCACGCCGGAGCACCGATCCTGTGCGACGCCAACATGGTCGCCAGCGGCATCACCCGCAAGCGGCTGCCGGCCGGCAACGAGGTGCTGTGCACTCTCGCCGACCCGTCGGTGCCCGCGCTCGCCGCCGATCTGGGCACCACCCGCAGCGCCGCGGCGATGGAGCTGTGGCGGGAGAAGCTGGACGGCGCGGTGGTCGCCATCGGGAACGCGCCCACCGCGCTGTTCCGCCTGCTGGAAATGATCGAGGAGGGCGCACCGCGCCCGGCGGCGGTCGTCGGCATCCCCGTCGGCTTCATCGGCGCGGCCGAGTCCAAGGACGCGCTCGCCGCCCACCCGTCGAAGCTGGACCACATCGTGGTGCGCGGGCGGCGCGGCGGCAGCGCCATGACCGCAGCCGCGATCAACGCCATGGCGAGCGAGGAAGAGTAAGCGTGAGCGAGCAGCAGCCCGATGGGCAGTCCGACGGCGGCGTGCGCGGGGAGCGGCCCGCGGGCCGCCTGTACGGCGTGGGGCTCGGCCCTGGCGACCCGTCCCTGATGACCGTGCGGGCCGTGCAGGTCATCGCCGATGCGGACGTGGTGGCGTACCACAGCGCCCGGCACGGCCGGTCCATCGCACGGTCCATAGCGGCCGAGCACCTGCGCGCCGACCACATCGAAGAGGCGCTGGTCTACCCGGTCACCACGGAGTCGACCGATCACCCCGGCGGCTACCGGGGCGCGCTGGACGCGTTCTACGAGGAGTCAGCGGCGCGGCTCGCCGTGCACCTCGACGCGGGCCGCACGGTCGCCGTCATCTCCGAGGGCGACCCGCTCTTCTACGGCTCGTACCAGCACATGCACAAGCGGCTCGCGCACCGCTATCCGACCGAGGTCATCCCCGGCGTGACGTCCGTCAGCGCGGCGGCGGCCCGGCTCGGCACGCCGCTCGCCGAGGCCGACGAGGTCCTGACGATCCTGCCCGGCACCCTCCCGGAGGAGGAGCTGACGGCCCGCCTCGCCGCCACCGACGCGGCCGTGGTCATGAAGCTGGGCCGCACCTTCCCCGCCGTGCGCGGGGCGATGGAGCGCTCCGGCCGGCTGCCGGAGGCCAGGTACGTCGAGCGCGCCACCATGGCGGGCGAGCGCACCGGCCCGCTGGCGGACGTCGACGCGGACTCCGTCCCGTACTTCGCGGTCGCGGTGGTCCCCAGCCGGATCGCCGCCCAGGCCGTTCCGGAGGCGACGACGCCCGGCACGGGCACCGAAGCCGATACGGGTACGGAGACGGATACGTCCACGGGCGAGGTCGTGGTCGTCGGCACCGGGCCCGCCGGGCCGCTGTGGCTGACGCCCGAGTCGCGGGGCGCGCTGGCCGCGGCCGACGACCTGGTCGGCTACACCACCTATCTGGACCGGGTGCCGGTCCGTCCCGGCCAGCTGCGGCACGGTTCGGACAACAAGGTGGAGTCCGAACGCGCCGAACTCGCCCTCGATCTGGCCCGCCGCGGCCGTCGGGTGGCGGTCGTATCGGGCGGCGATCCCGGGGTCTTCGCGATGGCCACGGCGGTGCTCGAAGTCGCCGCGCAGGAGCCCTACCGCTCGGTCCGGGTCCGCGTGCTGCCCGGCGTCACCGCCGCCAACGCCGCGGCGGCCAAGGCGGGCGCACCGCTCGGCCACGACTACGCGGTGGTCTCGCTGTCCGACCGCCTCAAGCCGTGGGAGGTCATCGCCGAACGCCTGCGGGCTGCGGCCTCGGCCGATCTGGTGCTGGCCCTGTACAACCCCGGTTCGCGCAGCCGCACCTGGCAGGTCGGCAAGACCCGCGAACTCCTGCTGGAGCACCGCGCCCCTGACACCCCGGTCGTACTCGGCCGGGACGTCGGGGGCCCCGAGGAGTCCGTACGGATCGTGCGGCTCGCCGACCTGGATCCCGGCCAGGTCGACATGCGCACGATCCTGCTGATCGGCTCGTCCCAGACCCGGGCGGTACGGCGCGGCGACGGCACCGAGATCGTGTGGACGCCGCGGCGGTATCCGGAGGGGTGAGCCCGGTGCGTCGGTGGCCCGGCGCCAGTTCTCCAAATTGACCGAACTGTCGGCTGTTGTGCACGCACGGGTGGCACATTGTTGCTGTGCAGGCTCCCCGTGGAGGCGGATCCACCGCGTCCGCCCCCACGGAAGCCACGCACGCACCACGTGCATCGGCGGGGTGTGCCCTTGCCATCACGGCTCGAAACAGATGAAGTCGGAGAACCATGACCAGGTCTCACTCATGAGCCTTCGCGCAAGGCGACGCCGCACCCCGGCCACTCCCTGCCCGTCCTGTGGCGGCACCGACCTCCTCTGGGAGGACGAGGGCGTCTACGGCGGCGGCGAACTGCTGTGGTGGTGCGCCGACTGCCTGCACCAGTGGCATGCCGGCGACGACCCGCCTCCGGTGCCCTCCCAGCGGGTCCTGCCACCACCTCAAGGGGCGGGCGCGGGACCGGGGTTGCCGGGTCCTGGGCCGGAGGCGATGCCGCCGGGCCCGGCGCCGGTGCCGGTGCCGGTGCCGGTGCCCGAGGCCCGAACTCCCGCCCCGGAGCAGCGACTTCCGGACCCGTACGTTCCGGAGCCGGGCCCTTCGGACGTGTACGTGCCGGAGGCGTATGCGCCGGAGGCGTACGTGCCGGAGCCGGGCCCCCCGCTGCCGCCTCCCGCCCGGAGCACATCGGCCCCGATGCCTCCGCTGGCGCCCGTGCCGCTGACCGCGCCCGTGCCGCCGCCCCCGCCCGCGCCGGATGCCGGGCCGCAGCCTCAGTCGCAGCCCGCGCCCGCCCCGCACCCGGCGCCTTCGCCCGCCCCGCACCCGGCACCGTCCGCCTCCGCCCCTCCGGCGCCGACCGGGCAGCCCGCCACCGTCGCCGAGCGGACCATGTACGCGGCAGGTCTGGTGCCGCTCATCGCCTGCCCCGGCGCCTACGAGCCGTGGCCGTGCCGCTGCACGCACTGCGGCAACGAGGTCACCCCCACCTACCGTCAGGTCCGTGACGAGGGCCTGGGCTGCGCCTGCCGCGGCCCGCGCCGCCGTCGTCCGCCCCGTAAGCGCTGAGCCGCGGAGAGGTGCGGCGGTCAGGACAGCTGCCGCCGCACCCACCGGGCCGCTTCGGCCGGCCCGGCCACCGTCGGCACGCCGTCCGGCGCCGGGGGCCGGGTGACGAGGACGACCGGGATTCCGGCCTCGCGGGCCGCGGCGAGCTTGGGTGCGGTGGCCGCGGCGCCGCTGTCCTTGGTGACGAGGACGTCGATGCGGTGGTCGGCGATGAGCGCGCGTTCGCCGTCGAGGGTGAAGGGGCCGCGGTCGAGCAGGGTGCGCATCCGGGGCGGGTGCGGGGCCTCGGGTGCGTCGACGGAGCGTACGAGGAACCAGAGGTCCGCGAGGTGCGCGAAGTGCGCGAGGCCCATGCGTCCCGTGGTGAGGAAGATGCGGCTGCCGAGGGCGGGCAGCGCGGCGGCGGCCTCGTCGAGCGAGGCCACCGGGTGCCAGTTGTCACCAGGTCCCGGCACCCAGCCGGGCCGCCGCAGGGACAGCAGGGGAACATGGGCGGTGGCGGCGGCCTGCGCCGCGTGCAGACTGATCGTGTTGGCGAAAGGATGGGTGGCGTCGATGAGCACGTCCACCGCGTGCTCGCGCAGCCAGCGGGCAAGGCCGTCGGGGCCGCCGAACCCTCCGATGCGGACCTCGCCCACGGGCAGCCGCGGGGTGCCGACCCGCCCGGCGAGCGAGGACGTGACCTGCACATCCGGGGCGGTCGCGGCCAGCTCGGCGGCCAGCTCACGCGCCTCCGTGGTGCCGCCGAGCACCAGTACGTGGCGGCCGGGCCGCGGAACGGCAGGCACCGCGCGGTCAGCGGTCACGTCATCCGCACCGGTCGCGTCGGTCACGGCATCCGCACCGGTCACATCGGTCACGGCATCCGCACCGCTCACGTCCTCATTCCTCACTTCCGGATTCCTCCATGGCTGAAGCGCAACCGCAGGGTACGGGAGGGCGCAGCGCCCAGCTCGCGCACACCGGGCTGCGGCACGGCTGGACGACCGGCGCGTGCGCGACGGCGGCGAGTACCGCCGCGTACACCGCGCTGCTGACCGGCGACTTCCCCGACCCGGTGACCATCACCCTGCCCAAGGGCCAGACCCCTGCCTTCGCGCTGGCCAAGGAGGAGCTGACCGACGGCGGACGGCGGGCGATGGCGGCGGTGGTGAAGGACGCGGGCGACGATCCGGACGTCACGCACGGCGCGCTGATCCGGGCCACCGTGCGCGAACTGCCTGCCGGTTCCGGTGTGGTCTTCCGGGCCGGTCCGGGCGTCGGGACCGTCACCCGCCCCGGGCTGCCGCTGGACGTCGGCGAGCCCGCGATCAACCCGGTGCCGCGGCAGCTGATCACCGGTCATCTGGCCGAGGTGGCCGCCCGGCACGGCGGGCGCGGCGACGTCGAGGTGGAGATCTCCGTCGACCACGGCGAGGAGATCGCCCGCAGCACCTGGAATCCGCGGCTCGGCATCCTCGGCGGTCTCTCCATCCTCGGCACGACCGGCATCGTCGTGCCGTACTCCTGCTCGGCGTGGATCGACTCCATCCGGCGCGGCGTGGACGTGGCACGCGCGGCGGGCCGGCGCCACGTGGCGGGCTGTACGGGTTCCACGTCCGAGAAGGTCGCCGTCGCCCTGCACCACCTCCCGGAGGACGCCCTGCTGGACATGGGCGACTTCGCGGGCGCGGTGCTCAAGTACGTACGGCGCCACCCCGTCGACCGCCTCACCATCTGCGGCGGCTTCGCCAAGCTGTCCAAACTGGCGGCCGGCCACCTGGACCTGCACTCCGCCCGCTCCCAGGTCGACAAGGGCTTCCTCGCCGAACTGGCCCGCCACGGCGGCGCCGACGAGCCCCTGGCCACCGCCGTCGCCGACGCCAACACCGGCCTCGCCGCCCTCCAGTTGTGCGCCGCAGCCGGCGTCCCCCTCGGCGACCTGGTGGCCGTCACCGCCCGCGACGAGGCACTGTCCGTACTGCGCGGCGCCCCCGTCACCGTCGACGTCATCTGCATCGACCGGGCGGGACTGGTGGTGGGGCGGTCGGAGGCGCGGGGGCCGGGGGCGTAGCGGGCCGGACGGGCAACGTCGCAGACGAGCGTCGGCTGTCAGGTCCCGAGGTCGTCGATGGTCTCGCGCACGCTCCGGGCCACCGAACCCCTCGACCGGTCACGCACCAATGCCAGCCGGGCGACTGCCGCACCGAGCCACTCCGGGTCACCCAGCCGGTGCGCCGCCTTCACCTCAACCGTCTTCCGGAACAGCTCGGACACCAGGGCGATCCGGAAGTATTCGTAGGGGCGCTTGTGATGGGTGTAGTTCGCCGACCAGTCCTCGTACGGATGGCGCACCACCGCCTGCACGGAACAGGCTCTGCGGCCGAGCACGTTCATAGCGCTGCCCGCACCCAGCACACCCATGGCCGGGGTGGCCATCCACGCCCACTGGGCGGCCGTCACATTCAGCTCCACGAACCTGTGCCACGGGACGACGGCGCGGGGTTCCGGCGCTCCCGACTCATGATGCTCCATGCCCTCGACGGCCAGCACGAGAAACGATCCCCCCGCCCGCTTCGAGTCCCCGATGACCCACCGGTCCCCAACCAACTCCAGCGGCCCCAGCCACTCCGGCATGATCCCCCTGTCGATCGTGCGTTCCTTCCTAACCGGAATCCTATGTTCTGGTTCGGCCGCTGCCCGGCGGGGCGGAGGGGATGGAGTAGGGCCTGTCCCACGAGTCGCGGGGCCCGTTCCCCTGGGACCGCCGCCGGTCCCGTTCAATCGACCCGGGCGGGATTTTCGCTGGCTGATTGGGCATCCGGAGGGCAGGCTTTGGCCATGCCTCCCCAGCTCACTCGCGTTCCGGACCATTCCTGGCTCGGCGCCCCGATCGACGCCCGCTCCCTGTTCGCACCCGAGCACGCGGCGCTGATGGCCACGTTGCGCGGTCTGGAACCCGTCGGCTGGAGCACGGAGGCGGTGCCGGGCTGGAGTGTGCGCGATCTCGCCGCGCACCTCCTCGGTGACTTCTACGGGCGCCTTGCCCGCGACCGCGACGGCCACCGGCAAGGGCCGGGCTTCGCGCCGGGCGAGACGCTGGAGGCATTCATCCACCGCAGCAACCAGGAGTGGGTCGACGCCCATGCGCGGGTGAGTCCCGCCGCGCTCACCGACACCCTGGATCTGGTCGGCGAGCAGGTCGCCCGCTTCTTCGAGACCACCGCATCCGACACCCCCTCTCTCGGGGTGTCCTGGGCCGGCATCGACCCGGCACCGATGTGGCTCGACTGCGCCCGCGACTTCACCGAATTCTGGACCCACCGGCAGCAGATCCGCCGCGCCGTCGGCCAGGGCACCGACACCGATCCGGGATCCCTGGCCGTGGTCCTGGACACGTTCCTGCGCGCCCTGCCCCACACCCTGCGGCACACGGCGGCGCCCGTCGGCACGCAGCTCCAGGTGAGCATCGACGGCCCGGCCGGCGGCACCTGGACAGCCACCGCTGCCGAGGACCGCTGGTCACTGGCCGAGCCGAGTGCCGGACGGCCTGCCGCCCGCGTCCGGCTGGACGCGGATTCCGCGTGGCGGCTGTGCACCCGCGGAATCGAACCGGCCATCGCACTCGCCCGCGCCCGCATCGACGGCGACCCTCAACTGGCTGAAGCCGCCTGCCGGATCGTGTCCATCGTCCACTGACATCGGCGACCGGGCGGGGCTGGTGGTGGGCTGCTCGAAGCCCCGGGGCCGGGGGCGTAGGCCGTCTCAGAACGTGACGAGCCGACTGTCGAAACCGGCATGCAGGAGCCGTTCGTAAGCGTCCTGCACGTCCCCCGGCAGCTCCTGCTCGATGGCGAACCCGAGCCGCGGGTACTCGATCACCCGTTGCAGGTCGCCGACGAGCATGTCCACGACGAGCTTCGCGTCGCCGATGGACTTGATGTAGTCGTCGAACGCGAGCGGCTCGGAAGCGCAGACGATCTCCGCCTCGGGCCACAGCTTGCGGCAGGTGGCGTAGGAGCGGCGCTCCATGTACGGCGTGGAGATCAGGAGCAGGGAGCCGGCCTCGACGCCTGCCGTGCACAGCACTTCGCGCGAGAGCGTGATGTTCTGCCCGGTGTTGCCCGCCTCGGTCTCCCTGTGGCGTCAGGTACGGCATCGAGGTGCTGACCCAGGTGCCGACCAACTCGACGCAGTTGCCGCCTGTGCCGCTGTCGCCGGACGTCCGGAACGTGCCGATGGGTTCAGACCTGCATGACTGAGCCTCCTGTGGCGAGCTACGGATCAACTCCGGGACGGTACGAGGCTGTTCAGAGGGCCGCACCGTTGTCACTCTTCAACGTCTCCACGAACGAACCCCAGGCACGCGCCCCGAAAAGGACGTAAGGGCCGCCGGGGTCCTTGCTGTCACGTACGGCGCGACCGCTGGCTGTGGTGTGGGCGACCTCTACACAGTTGCCTTCCTGGTTCGAATAGGACGACTTCCGGAACACACCGATCGGCTCGTGCTGCATGATCGCTCTTCCTGCGATGGGGCGAGCTACGGATCAACTGGTCTTCTATCCAACGGAGAAGCCCCCAGTCCTCAAGAAGCGGACTGGGGGCTCAGGGAAGAAAGCGGCGCGGCTCAGAAGGCCGCACCGTCGTCGCTCTTCAACGTCTCCACGAACGAACCCCAGGCGCCGGCACTGATGAGGAGGTGGGTGCCGCTGGGGTTCTTGCTGTCGCGCACGGCGCGGCCGTCGTCCGAGGTGCGGGCCACCTCTACGCAGTTGCCGTCCTGAGTCGAGTAGGACGACTTCCGGAACGCGCTGACGATCTCAGGCATCACGAATCCACTTCTCTGTGATGTGGTCCGGCGTCGAGGAGCTGCCGGATGCGCTCAACGGTCTTGTCAGGCGACATCGCCTCCGAGCGTAGCTGATCGAAGACATTGACATACCGGGCCAGATCCTTCGGCCCTTCCACGACGTTGAGATGCGCCACGCTGTCCAGCGTCACTGCCTCTACATTCGCCTCCACACCGAACGAGAAGGCAGTGAAGCCACCGGACATTCCAGCGGTCAGACTCGCAGCTATGGGCAGCAACTGGATCGTGACGTTCTGCCGCTGTCCCACCGCGAGCAGGTGTGTCAGCTGGCGTTCACGCATATTGCCCTCACCGGTCAGAGCCGCGACAGCCGGTTCCCAGATGATTGCTGTGAAATGAGCGCCGCCCTCCTCGATCCTGCGTTGCCGCTCTTGCCTCAGCTTCACCAACTCGGCTACCTGACCTGAGGGGATGAGTCTGGGCCCTATGGTGATGACGGCTTCGATGTACTCCGAGGTCTGCAGGAGACCGGGAATCAATACCGGTTCCCAACTCCGGATATATGTCGCATCGCTCTCCAGCGTGAGGTGGTCGACAAAGCCAGACCGGACGGTCGCCGGATAGTCGATCCACCAGCCACGCTCATTACTCCTGCGAGCCCAGTCCAACAGTTTGGCCCGCTCGTCCTCGTCGTTCACCCCATAGCGGTCCAGTAGCGTGCGCACTTCCAAGGCCGAGGCTGAAGTCTGCCCGCTTTCCAGGCGGCTGACCTTGGAGACGGACTTCGTGATCGCTTCGGCCGCATCTGCCTGATCCAGATCGACCGCCTCCCGGAGACGCTTCAGCGCGTTCCCCAGCCTCCGGCTTCGGATGGTCGGCTTCCCACCTGCGGGCATGACCCCCTCCTTTCAACTCCGGCGCCAGTCTGCCGGATTGAGGCACTACCGAGCCATTCTGAGCAACCACACAGAGGTACGGCAAGTTTGCGAAACGCATACTTGCGAAAGCAGCTCCACCCTCTCTACCTTGAGCAAGGTGACGCAGCGCATGCGATTAGCCGCGCTACGTGAACATCACGCTCCGTCATGCGTAGCGAGGGGATAGCCATGTCCACACGCGCCCGCCCCACGGCACCAGCACTGCAACTCCCGCCCCTGGTCTGCCACTTACCGGCAGACCCCCGCAGCGTCACCCGCGCCCGCAGAGCGCTGCGGCGTCGGCTGCCGGAGTGGGGCATCGGGGCGGAACCGGCGGGTGTGGCCGAGTTGCTGGTGTCGGAATTGGTGACCAATGCGGTCAAGGCGCCGGGGCCAGCCATTCCGGTGGTCGGGGTGCGGTGCGCGGTGGCGGGTGGCCGGCTGCGGCTGGAAGTGCAGGACACGAGCGAGGAACAGCCCTCGCTCCGCAGGCAAGTTGAGGAGGACGAGGAATGTGGGCGTGGCTTGATGCTGGTGGACGTGCTGGCCGATGGCTGGGGCGTCGTGCGGCACGTCATCGGAAAGACCGTGTGGGTGGAAGTGGCCGCCGGGGGAGGTGGGTTGACGTAGCCGCAGACAGCCCGGCCGGTGCTGTGAAGAGGCCGGAACTGATCGGCTACCGGGCGCAGGCCACGGTCCGGCGGCCGGACGGTGGGGAGATCGGGCTCGGTGGCTGGGTGTCGCAGGCGCCGGGTGGGGTGCTGGCCTGGGCGTGGACGCGGGCGGAGCAGGTGGCGCAGCAGTTGGGTGCGCCGTATGACCGGGCGGTGCGGGTGTGGCTGGAGAGTCCGGCCGAGCAGCGGTGGGCGCGTCAGGCGCTGGCGGCCGGGATTCCGTTCGCGGTGCGGGCGGTGGACGGGGACGGGTGCACGTATACGGTCCTGGCGCGGCCGGAGGCGGCCGGCGCCGTGCGGACGTACCGGCTCCGGAGCCGGTCCACCAGGAAGGCGGCGGTGGCGTGGAGCACGGGGTGACGGCAGCGGGCGGCCTCGTCACCAGTGGGTTCTGGTGCGAGCGGTATGTGTACCGGTCGGTGGAGGCCGATCAGCTCGCCTCGTGGACCGCGACCGCCGCGAGCGATCCCGTGCTCGCGCTCTCCCACATAGCGGCCGACGCACACGAGATGGCCGCCGGGCTCCCCGAACTCGACCGGCGGCGGCTGCTCGGCAAGGTGACGGTGCGGGAGCGGGTCGACGCCATCATCGCGCTGCATCTGGGCCTGCCCTGCGGGCTCGCCCTCCGGTGCGGGACGGCGTGGGTGGAGTGGTCGGCGCATCCGGTGCGGTTCCTGCGGATGGCGGGGCCTGCGGGGGCGGCGTGCCCGCTGCGGGGCGGGGTGCCGGAGGGGTTCGGGCCGCCGTTGGTGGCTGCGGATGGGGTGGAGTGGAGTGCATCCGTGCGGTCACGTGCGGAGCTGGATATACGCCTTGAGGTTATTGATGCCGAGCGGGGCGGGGGTGGTCAGTAGTCTCCCCCGTGACAACAGAACACGCCGTATCCGAAGGAACGGGGAATCCCCATGTCCGCTTACGTCATCGTCAACGTCGATGTGCTCGACGAGGAGGCCGGGCTTGCCTACGCGGCCGTGGCCCAGAAGTCCATCCTCGGACACGGCGGCCGGTACCTGGTCGCGGGCGCCACGCCCGAGCCCGTCGAAGGCACCTGGGACTCCTCCCGGATCGTGGTCATCGAGTTTCCCGACCTGGACCGGATCCGGGAGTGGTACGACTCCCCCGAGTACCGGCGGGCCCGGGAGATCCGCGAGGGGAAGGTGCGGGTGAGCATCCTGTTCGTCGAGGGGTCGCCGCCCGAGGGCTTCTCCCTTCCGGCCTAGGACGTCCCCCGCGCCCCGCAGCCCCCGTGCCCCCGGTCCCGTTCCGTCGAGTACAGGTGGCTGTCGGGGAACTGTTCGGCGGCCAGAGTGCGGCCGACCATGATGACGGCGGTGCGGACCACGCCGGCGGACTTCACCTGGTCCGCGATGTCGGACAGGGTGCCGCGCAGGACCAGTTCGTCGGGGCGTGAGGCCATCGCGACGACGGCGGCGGGGCAGTCGGCGCCGTAGTGCGGCAGCAGTTCGTCGACGACGCGGTCGACGTACATCGCGGCGAGGTGCAGCACCAGCAGGGCGCCGCTCGCGCCGAGGGTGGCCAGGTCCTCGCCCTCGGGCATGGCGGTGGCGCGCTGGGCGATGCGGGTGAGGATGACGGTCTGGCCGACGGTGGGGACGGTCAGTTCGCGGCCCAGCGCGGCGGCTGCGGCGGCGAAGGCGGGCACGCCCGGCACCACGTCGTAGGGGACACCGGCCGCGTCCAGGCGGCGCATCTGTTCGGCGACGGCGCTGAAGACGGACGGGTCGCCGGAGTGCAGCCGGGCGACGTCGTGGCCCTCCTCGTGGGCGCGCACCAGTTCCGCCGTGATCGCGTCCAGGTCGAGCTGGGCGGTGTCGATCAGCCGGGCGCCGGGCGGGCAGGAGTCGAGGAGTTCGCGCGGGACCAGGCTGCCCGCGTAGAGGCAGACGCCGCATGCGGCCAGGGTCCGGGCGCCGCGCACGGTGATCAGGTCGGCGGCACCCGGGCCCGCGCCGATGAAGTGGACGGTCATGGTTCTTCGGTCTCCTGGGGACGGACGGGATGTGCGGGGGATGCGGGCGGCGCGGCGTCCGCCGGGCGGCCGGGCGCCGGTTTGACCGCGGCCCACTGGGTGACCGGCATCGCCTGCCGCCAGCCGGTGAAGCCGCCGACCGGCACCGCGTGCGCGACCGCGAGCCGCACCAGCTCCCCGCCGTGGCGCCGGTAGTGGTCGGCAAGCAGCGCCTCCGACTCCAGCGTCACGGTGTTGGCGACGATCCGGCCGCCGGGCGGCAGCGCGGCCCAGCAGGCGTCGAGCAGGCCGGGGGCGGTGAGGCCGCCGCCGATGAACACCGCGTCGGGGGTGGGGAGTTGGGCCAGTGCGGCGGGGGCTGCGCCTTCGACGATGCGCAGGGCGGGGACGCCCAGGGTGTCGGCGTTGCGGGCGATCCGGGCGGCGCGTGCGGCCTCGCGTTCGACGGTGACGGCGCGGCAGGCGGGGTGGGTGCGCAGCCACTCGATGGCGATGGATCCCGAGCCGCCGCCGATGTCCCAGAGGAGTTCGCCGGGGGCCGGGGCCAGCGCGGCGAGGGTGGCGGCGCGGACGTGCCGCTTGGTGAGCTGGCCGTCGTGCTCGTACGCGGTGTCCGGGAGCCCGGGGACGGCGGACAGGCGCGGGGCGTCCGGGGCGCGTGCGCAGTCCAGGGCGATGACGTTGAGCGGGTCGCCGGGCGGGCGTGACCAGGTGTTGGCGGTGCCGTCGGCCAGGGCCTCGCCCGCGCCGCCGAGCTGTTCCAGCACCCGCATCCGGGACGGCCCGAAGCCGCGCGAGCGCAGCAGCGCGGCGACCTCGGCGGGGGTGTCCGCCCCCGCCGACAGGACCAGGACCCGGCGCCCGTCGTGCAGCGCAGCGGCCAGCCGTGCCACCGGGCGGCCGACCAGCGTGACCACCTCGGTGTCCTCCACCGGCCAGCCGAGCCTGGCGGCGGCGTACGAGACGGAGGAAGGGTGCGGGAGGACGCGGAGGCGGAGGCGGAGGCGGGCGGCGTCGCCGTCGGACTCGTCGGACTCGTCGGGGTCGTGGGCGTCGGGCCCGTCGGGCTCGTCGGCCAGTACCTCGGTCAGTGTCCTGCCGATGCCGTAGAACATCGGGTCGCCGCTGGCCAGGACGCAGATGCGGCGGCCCGCGTGGGCGGCGAGCAGGCCGCGGACGGCGGGGCGCAGCGGCGTGGGCCAGGGGACGCGGGTGCCCGCGCAGGTGTCCGGCAGCAGGGCGAGCTGGCGGGCGCCGCCGATCAGGGTTTCCGCGTCGCGCAGGGCGTCGCGGGAGGCGTCGGGCAGCCCGTCCCAGCCGTCGGCGCCGATGCCGACGACGGTGAGCGCGGGGGGTGGGGAAGGAACCTGGGAGGGCACTGCCGAGTACCTCGTACCTCGGGATCCGCCGGGTCGGCGGGCGGGATGGAAGGGGCGTCATGGGCTGCGGGGGACGCTGCCGCACTCTACTGAGCGGTGCGTTCCGCTCCGCCGCCGGGGAGTCGGGGCGAGGCTTATTGCCTATAGTTTGCAAGAGCGTAGAGCAGGCAAGAAGGGCTTGCGGGGGCGCAGGGACGTGGAAGGAGGGCCGCCGATGGGCTCGCCGGTGGTGCTGGGGATCGAGTCGTCCTGCGACGAGACGGGCGCCGGCCTGGTACGGGACGGCCGGCTGCTCGGGCACGCGCTGGCGTCGAGCATGGACGAGCACGCGCGGTTCGGCGGCGTGGTCCCGGAGATCGCCGCCCGCGCCCATGTGCACGCCCTGACCCCCGTGGTGCGCCGCGCCCTGGACGACGCGGGGCTGCGCGCCGCCGACATCGGTGCCGTCGCCGTCACCACGGGCCCCGGGCTCTCCGGCGCGCTCCAGGTGGGCCTGGCCGGCGCCAAGGGGCTCGCCTACGCGCTGGGCGTCCCGCTGTACGGCGTGCACCACCTCGCCGGGCACGTCGCGGCCGACACCCTCGAACACGGCCCGCTGCCCGACCCCTGCATGGTGCTGATCGTCTCCGGCGGCCACACCTCGTTGCTGCTCGTCCGTGACCTGGCACGCGATCCGATCGTGCACCTCGGCGACACCATCGACGACGCGGCGGGCGAGTGCTTCGACAAGGTCGCGCGGGTCTTCGGGCTGCCCTACCCGGGCGGGCCCGCCATCGACCGGGCAGCGCGCGCGGGGGATCCGCGCGCTGTCTCCTTTCCCCGGCCCCTGGCCTCGTCCTCCCGGCCCCTGACCTCCGGCGCGCACGACACCCGCTTCGCCTTCTCCTTCTCCGGGCTGAAGACCGCGGCGGCCCGCTGGGCGGAGCGCCATCGCGCGGCGGGCGGCCCGCTGCCGCTCGCGGACGGCGCGGCATCCCTCCAGGAGGCGGTCGCCGACGTGCTGACCCGCAAGGCGGTGGCCGCCTGCGCCGAGCACGGCGTGCGGACGCTGGTCGTGGTGGGCGGGGTGGCCGCCAACTCCCGGGTGCGGTCGCTGGCCGATGAGCGCTGCGCGGCGGCCGGGATCACGCTGCGGGTGCCGCCGCTGCGGCTGTGCACGGACAACGGCGCCATGATCGCCGCGGTCGGCGACCTCCTGGTGCGGGCGGGCGCCGCACCGGCGCCGCTCGACGTCTCGATCGACCCGTCGGCGCCGCTGGAGTACGCCTCGTTGCATCCTGTCGCGGGAGCCGGCGCGCGCCAGGCGTGAGCGCCGGGCGGACCGCCCGCGAGCAGATGCGGGAAACGCCTGATCCGGCATCACCCCGTATGTGACGCTTGGCCTGATGCGCCATCAGCGCGTATATGACGACAGCTCCCGAACTGCCCCGTGCACCACCCCGGCACGGCCCGCGTCAGGCGCCGAATCTGCCTGCTGAGCACAGGGTTGCCGGAGACCGCCGAGCGGATAAAGTTCAGTCGATCTTCCGCTTACGCCGTGAGCGCGCGCCGCGATCCGGCCGGCCACAGCCCATCGGACGGCCCGCCACATCCTGCCCACCACACCGGCCTCACACTCCTTTTCCGTATCGCCGCCGCCATCGCTCCGAGGACCTGTCCGATGCCACCACAGCCACCCTCCCGCCATCAGGCAGCGCGCTCACCGCTCGGCGACGCGCTGCTCACCCTGCCGGCCGCGCTCCTGGTCTCCGGCGGGCTGTGCCTGTGGGCCGTGCTCACCGCGCCCGACACCGTCAGGACGCCGCTGGCCTGGTGCGGCGGCGCGGCAGCCGTCCTGCTGAGCGCCGCCGTCGCCGCCGCGGTCCACGGACAGCGGCAGTCCAGGCACCACCTCGCCGAGGCCGAAGCCGTACGGGCCGAAGCCGACGCCGTACGGGCCGAGGCCGAACTGCTCGCCGACGAGACGCTGCCCGCGCTGGTCGACCGGCTCCGCGACGGCGCATCGGCCGACACCGCGCTGGGCCGCACCCCGCAGCCCGCCAACGCCGCGCACCAGCGGATCATGCGGACCCTGGCGGTCGAGGTCGGGCGCGGCGAGCGGATGCGGGCGGCTGCGATGTCCGCCTGCGCCAACGCCGCGGGCCGGGTCCAGGCCCTGGCCACCGGCATGCTCGCCGACCTGCGCGAGATGGAGAACCGGCACGGCGAGGAAGTCCTGGGCGACCTCCTCAAGCTCGACCACTCCACGGCACAGGCCGGCCGGCTCGCGGACTCCATAGCCGTGCTGACCGGCGCCCGCTCGGGACGCCGCTGGAACAAGCCGATCGCGATGGAGAGCATCCTGCGCGGCGCGATGGGCCGGATCAGCGCCTACCGCAGGGTCCAGCTGCACAACAGCAGCACCGCCGCGGTCGCCGGCCACGCCGCCGAAGGCATCATGCACGCGCTCGCCGAAGTGATGGACAACGCCGCCTCCTTCTCGCCGCCCACCTCGCCGGTGCACGTGTACGTCGAGGAGGCGCAGGCAGGTGTGGTGGTCTCCGTCGAGGACAGCGGCCTGGTGATGAGCGAGACGGCGCTGCGCCGCGCGGAGAACGCGGTCTCCGCCGCCACCCTCGACCTGATGTCGCTGTCCGGCACCCGGCTCGGCCTCGCCGTCGTCGGCTGCCTGGCCCGCAAGCACGGGCTGCACGTCTCGTTCCGGCCGTCGGCGCGCGGCGGCACCGGCGTCGTGGTGCTGATCCCGCAGCAGCTGATCACCGAGGCACGTCCTGCGGGCCGTGACGCGGTGCGGGACACCGTGCACGAGGCGGCCCCGGCACCCGGGCCGCAGGCGGTGCGGGCCCCCTCCGAGCCCGTCGCCCCCGTGGCACCGTCCGCACCAGCCACCCCCGTGGCCCCGCCCGCCCCTGTGGCGCCTCCCGCGCCGACGGCGCCCACCGTGCCGCCCCAGGCCGCACGCGCCACCCCCGCGCCCGAGTTCGGCGAGAGCGGCCTGCCCAAGCGGCGCCGCGGCCAGACCCTGGGCACCGCCGCGCCGTCCGGCACGGGCCGGGCACCGGCGGCCCGCCCCGCGGCACCCCGCCCGGCCCGCTCCCGCGAAGAGGCCGCGGAACGCTTCCGCACCTTCCGCCGGGCCGTCCAGGGCACCCCCGCCCCCGGCGACCCCACCCCGGCCCCCGACGGCCCGCCCTCAGCACCCCCCGCTCCCGCTCCCGCACGTCCGGAGGACGACATCCGATGACGAACACGACCGACCGCAGCCTCGACTGGATGCTGGAAAACCTCCTCCAGAAGACGCCGGGTGCCCGGCACGCGCTGGTGCTCTCCCGGGACGGCCTCAAGCTCTGCCACTCGCCGGGCCTGACCGTCGACCAGGCCGACCAGCTCGCCGCCATAGCCTCGGGCATACAGAGCCTGTCGCACGGCGCATCGGTCGAGTTCGGCGACGGCACCGGCGGTGTCCGGCAGGCGATGACGGAGTTCCACGGCGGGATCCTGTTCATCGTGGAGGCCGGGCACGGCGCCCACCTGGCGCTGCTGGCCGTCGAGGACGCCGACGTCGGCCTGATCGGCTTCAACATGAACGAACTCGTCGAGCAGATCGGCGACTACCTCCAGGCCGCGCCGCGTGACGAGGGCCGGACGCTCAGCCCGGAGCAGCCGGCATGAGAAGGCTCGGTCCCGACGACGATCCGGACCGGCTCTACACCGTCACCGGCGGCCGAAGCCGGGCCGCCGACGACCGCACGCTCGACCTGGTCACCCTGATCGTCAGCGAGTGCGAACCGGCGCCCGGCATGCAGTCCGAGCACGTCCGGATCCTGACCATGTGCCGCCGCCCGGTGGCCGTCGTGGAGGTCTCGGCGGAACTGCGGATGCCGGTGAGCGTCGTCCGGATCCTGCTGTCCGACCTGCTGGACACCGGCAAGGTCACCGCCCGCCACCCGCGGCCCGTCACGCAGGCCCACCTTCCCGACACCGACCTGCTGAAGGAGGTGCTCGATGCACTCCACCGCCTCTGAGACCGAGCGAGCCGAGGCCGCCGCGTCCCGCACGCCGCTGCGCGCCACCGCCGACAACGGCCTGAAGATCGTGATCGTCGGCGGCTTCGGCGTCGGCAAGACCACGATGGTCAGATCGGTCAGCGAGATCCGGCCGCTGAGCACCGAGGAGACGATGACCCGCGCCGGCGTGGGGGTCGACGACCCCACCGGCGTGGAGGCGAAGTCGACCACGACCGTCGCCTTCGACTTCGGGCGGATCAGCGTCAACGACAGCGCCGTCCTCTACCTGTTCGGCGCGCCGGGACAGGAGCGCTTCTGGTTCCTGTGGGACCGGCTGTTCTCCGGGACGCTGGGCGCCGTGGTGCTGGTGGACACCCGGCGTCTCGACGACTCCTGGTACGCCATCGACCGCCTTGAGGCGCACGGCATGCCCTTCATCGTCGCCCGCAACGACTTCGGCGGCCCCCAGCACAGCCCGGAACAGGTGCGCGAGGCGCTGGACCTGTCGCCCGACATCCCGCTGATCGACTGCGACGCCCGCGACCGCGAATCGGCCAAGACCGTGCTGATCACCCTCGTCGACCACCTCTACGCCCTGTCCGTCCAGGAGACCGCACCGTGACCGAGCAGTACCCGCCGCCCGTCGGCTGCCCCGCCCACGCCTCCAACGGCGCCGTACCGCTGTACGGAGAGGGGCTCAGCGGCGACCCGGCGCGGCTCTACCGGGAGATGCGGCGCACCCACGGGCCGGTCGCGCCGGTCCTGCTGGACGGCGACATCCCCGCCTGGTTCGTCCTGGGCTACCGCGAGGTGCACCAGGTGACGTCCAACAACGAGCTGTTCGCCCGCGATTCGCGCCGCTGGCACGCCTGGAAGGACATCCCCGACGACTGGCCGCTGATGCCGTTCGTCGGCTACCAGCCGTCGGTGATGTTCGCCGAGGGCGCCGAGCACCGGCGGCGGTCCGGCGCGATCAGCGACGCGCTGCTCGCCGTCGACCAGTTCGAGCTGCGGCAGATCTGCGAGCGGCTCGCCGACGGCCTCGCCGACGCATTCGCCGGGCGCGGCGACGCGGACCTGATGGCGGAGTACGCGCTGCGGCTGCCGCTGCTGGTCGTCGCCGAACTGTTCGGCCTGCCGCCTGACGAGGTGCCCCAGCTCGTCGTCGACATCGCCGGGTCGCTGGACGAGGGCCCCGGCGCGATCGACGCGCACCAGCGGGTCGCCGCCCGGATGGCGCGCCTGGTGCGCGCCAAGCACGCGCAGCCAGGACCCGACGTGCCGTCCCGGCTGCTGGCCCACCCGGCCGGGCTCGCCGAGGAGGAGGTGGTCATCGACCTGCTGGTGGTGATGGCCGCGGCCCAGCAGCCGACCGCCAACTGGATCGGCAACACCCTGCGGCTGATGCTGACCGACGACCGGTTCGCGGTGAGCCTGTCCGGCGGCCGGCGCAGCGTCGGCCAGGCGCTCAACGAAGTGCTGTGGCAGGACACCCCGACGCAGAACTACATCGGACGCTGGGCCGCCCGCGACACCCAGCTCGGCGGTCGCCGCATCAAGGCGGGCGACCTGCTCGTCATGGGTCTCGCGGCTGCCAACACCGACCCGCAGGTCAGGCCGGACTTCACGGCGGCGGGCGCGGACAGCAACCAGGCCCACATGTCCTTCAGCCACGGCGAACACGCCTGCCCGTACCCGGCCCCCGAGCTGGCCGAGGTGATCGCGCGGGCAGCGGTCGAGGTGCTGCTCGACCGGCTGCCCGACGTGATGCTCGCGGTGCCGGAAGAGGCGCTGGTGTGGCACCCGTCGCTGTGGATGCGCGGACTGACCGCCCTGCCGGTCGAGTTCACCCCCGCGTACACGCCGGTTCCGGCACCGGGGGCGCCGGTCGGGTGACGGGACGGGCCGCCGGCGGGTGACCGGACCGGCCGTGGGCGGGTGAGCGAAGGCCACCCGCCCGGCGGCCCTCTCACCCCCCGCTCGTGGCCGTGAACGTCACCGGCAAGCTGTCCAACCCCCTGGTGAAGACGCCCTGTTCGCGCGGTGCCGGGCCGTCCGCGAGCGCCAGGTCGGGCAGCGCGTCCAGCAGCAGCCCGATCCCGGTCTCGACCTCCGCCTTCGCCAGCAGGGCGCCGACGCAGAAGTGCCGGCCCAGGGCGAACGAGAGGTGGTCGGCCGCCGCCGAGAAGGCGGTGGTGGCGGACAGGTCGGTGCGGTGGATGTCGAAGGTGTCGGGGTCCGCGTAGCGCCGCTCGTCGCGTCCCGCGGCGCCTATCAGGCAGGTGACGGTGGCCCCCGCGGGCACCCGGCCGCCGCCTATCGTGACGTCTTCGGAGACCTGACGCATGATCATGTGCACCGGCGGCGTGTAGCGCAGCGTCTCGGCGAAGGCGCGGGCGATCAGCGAACGATCCGCGCGCACCGCGGCCAGCTGCTCGGGGTGGCGCAGCAGGTTGTGCACGATGCCGGAGAGCGCCTTGTCGGTGGTCTCGCCACCGGCTGTCAGCAGCAGGCTGCAGAACGCCTTGATGTCCTCGTCGCTCATCCGCGTGCCGTCGATCTCGGCGGCGCACAGCGTGGACAGCAGGTCGTCGCCGGGGTGTGCGCGGCGCTCGCGGATCAACGGCAGCAGGTAGGCGGCGAATTCGTCCCGGGTGCGCAGTCCGGCATCGGCGACCTCGGGGTCCTGGCTGAGGTTGCCGAGGAAGCCCATGATCGCGGTGTACCAGCGGTGGATGCGGTCGTGGTCGGCGCGGTCCAGGCCGAGCATGTCGGCGATGACGTTGACGGGGAAGCGGGTGGCGAAGCGGTCGACGAGGTCGGCGCTGCCCGACTCCCGGAAGCCGTCGACGAGTTCCCTGGCGTTGCGCTCGATGACCGGCAGGAAGGACTCCTCCAGGGTGCGGCCCCGGAAGGCGGGGGCGACCAGCGCCCGGCGCACGGCGTGCTCGCGTCCGCTCATCTGGAGGATGGTGCGCCCGTGCACCGGCTCCAGCTGCCAGTCGTAGTTGTCGGTGGTGAACACCGGGTCCTTGAAGGCCCGTTCGACGTCCTCGTAGCGCGAGACGAGGTAGCTCCCGGTGGCCTCGTGGTGGATGAGCGGGAAGTCGTCCCGCATGATCCGGTACGCGCGGTAGGGGTCGGCGGCGAATTCCGGCGACAGGATGTCAGGCGCTGCTCGGTTCGCGGGCACAACGCTCCCTTGTTAGCTGTATAGGGCACGCAAAGGGGCGGGGGCGGTCGCGGCCGTACGCGCGCCCCACGCCCGGCAGGCGGGCCCGCGGGCACACCAAAGATCGTCGCTGCGGCAGCCGCTAGCAAGGGGTACCGGCGGACCCGCCCGGGCTGCCACGCCCCGCCGCCACCTCCGCGCCCTCCCGGTAAGGACCGCTGTGACCAGGCACTTTGGTCCGTTCGACGGTAATGACAACGGTCACCGATGCAGCCTTTGGATCTTTTGCCGAAGTGCGGTTTGCTTCCCCCGGACGACCCAGGAAGGAGCGCGCCATGACCGAGCACGCCCACGGGCACCACTCACACCCCCCGGACCGCCCGCACGGCAGCCACGGCCATTCCCACAGTCACTCGCACACCGTCGCGCCGGACGCCGACCGGCGCTGGCTGCGCGCCGCACTGGTACTGATCACCGCCTTCATGGCCGTCGAGGTGGTCATCGGTGTGCTGGCCCGCTCGCTGGCGCTGATCTCCGACGCCGCCCACATGCTCACCGACGCCGCATCGATCGTGCTGGCACTGATCGCCATGCGGCTGGCCGCCCGGCCCGCACGCGGCGGCTACACCTACGGCCTCAAGCGCGCCGAGATCCTCTCCGCCCAGGCCAACGGCATCACCCTGCTCGTCCTGTCCGTGTGGCTGGCGTACGAGGCGGTGCGGCGGCTGATCGCGCCGCCCGAGGTCACCGGCGGCCTGGTCCTGGTCACGGCGCTGGCGGGGGTGGTGGTGAACCTGATCGCCACCTGGTTCCTGTCCAGGGCCAACCGCTCAAGCCTGAACGTCGAGGGCGCCTACCAGCACATCCTCACCGACCTGTTCGGCTTCGTCGCCACCGCCGTGGCCGGCCTGGTCGTGCTGACCACAGGCTTCGCACGGGCCGACGCGCTGGCCACGCTCGTCGTCGTCGCGCTGATGCTGCGGGCGGGCTACGGGCTGGTCCGCGAGTCAGGACGGATCTTCATGGAGGCCGCACCGGCCGGCGTCGACCCGGACGCGCTCGGCGACCACCTGGTGGCGGCCGACGAGGTCGTCGAGGTCCACGACCTGCACATCTGGCAGATCACCTCCGGCGAGCCCGCGCTCTCCGCGCACATCCTGGTCGCCCCGGGCGGCGACTGCCACAAGGTCCGCCGCCGCCTCCAGGAACTGCTGAGCACCGAGTACGGCGTCACGCACGCCACCCTCCAGGTCGACCACGTGGGCGAACAGGACGGGGCCGACACCGTCCTGCACGTCACCTCGGGCCCCGGCCCCGAGCCGCATACGAACGGCCACTGCGAGGACACCCACGGCCCGGTCCACCGGCCGGGCCCGCACCAACACTGAGGACCCGCGTCCGAACTCCGCTGCACGCGGCCGGAGTTCGGACACAGGCCCTGACCTTGCGGAACGAGCTCAGCGCAGCCACTCCGATTAGAAGTCGGGGAGGCCGGGCCGAGGCCGCCCGGGGCCGTGGGGGAGGCGCCGCGGACGGCGCGGGAGCGGCCGGGAGGCGCCCCGCGGCCCGCGTGGCCCGTCACCTCGCGCGGGCACCTGGCCCGATGGCTCACCGGCGCCCACTCGCCGGGGTGAAACCGGCCGCGCCGCGGGCCGCACGGACCGGCCCCGGGTGCCCGTGGTGCTCGGATGGGCGGCATGCGAACCGTCGTCATCGGCCTGCTGCTGTGCGCCGCCGCCCTTCCCTCCCAGGCAGCGGCCCAGCCGCGCCCGCTCGCCCCGCCCGTCGCGCCGCAGGTGGCGGTCGAGGTGACCGACGGCACCACCGACGCCGCGGCGGGCGACCGGCTCGACTACCGCGTCACGGTCCGCAACCTCGGCGCCACCGCGCTGCACGGCGCCCGCGTCGAGCAGCGGCTGCCCGCCACCACCGAGTCGGTGACCGCGCCCGGGGGCCGGATCACCGCGGACCGCACGGCCGTGTGGCACACCGACATCGCCGCGCACGCCGCACGGCTGCTCACCGCGAGTGCCGTGCTCGGCGAGCGCGCCGACACCGCGACGGCCGCGCCCGGCACCCTGCGCGCGGCCACCACCGTCTGCGTCTACGCCGCCGGTTCCACGGCCCCCGCCTCCTGCTCGGGTGACGTCGACGACCTGCCCGAGACCCACCCGGAGAGCGCCGCGGGGCAGACCGCCTGGCCGAGCTGGCTGATCGGCGCGGGGCTGCTCGGCGGCGCCGCGCTGCTGTTCCGCGGCCGGCGCGGCACCGCAGCCACCGGACGCCGCGCCACCACGGCCGAGCCGTCCACCGGCACGGCCCGCACCTGACCCTCCGTGCCCCGCCCTGCCGGGTCACCCGTTGGCACCGGCCCCGCTCGCGGCCGTGGTCCGCAGCCACTTGCCTGGGACGTGGCCACTGCCCACCCGCTGGAGGAAGGACCGGGACGCGATGTCAGCGAGCGCACCCGTACGTGCGGGCGGCCGGGTGGCGGGGCCGGGTGCGCCGCGCGCGGCGGGCCGCCGCCACGGCCGTGCGTCGGCCGCCGCGGCGCTGCTGCTGATCGGCACGCTGCTGCTGCCGCTGAGCCTGACCGTCCTCTGGGCGCGCGACGAACTGACCGACACCCGCCGCTACGTGGCGGCCGTCGCGCCGCTCGCCGGCGACCGCACCCTCCAGAACGCCATCGTCGGGGACGTCACCGACGGCGTGATGGGCCACGTCAGGCTCGACGGCCTGCTGGAGGCCATCCCGCGCGCCCAACGGCCCGCGCTGCGCGAGCGGTTCACCCGGGGCCTGCGCGAGTTCGTGGACAAGCAGGTGCGGCAGGTGGTGACCGGGCGCGGGTTCCCCGCCGTCTGGCGGCAGGTGCACCGCAGCGCGCACCAGGCCCTGGACGCCACCCTGACCGCGTACGGCAGCTCCCCCGTCGTCCTCGACCTGACCCCGGTCATCGAACGCGTCAAGCACCAGCTGTCGGCGAACGGCCTGGGCATCGACATCGCCCGCCGGGTGCCGTCCGCCGGCGCCCGGATCGTGCTGCTGCACGCGTCCGACGTGCCGCGGGCCCGCGCCGTCCACCAGGCCGTGCACGCCGCCGCCCTGGTGCTGCCGCCGGTCGCCGCGCTGTGCCTGCCGGCCGGGCTGCTGCTGGCGCGCCGCAGACGCCGCGCGCTGCTGTGCGCCGCGGCCGGCTGCGCCGCCGCCACCGCGCTGCTCGCCGCCGCCCTCACGGCGGCCCGCAACCACGCCCTGGCGGCGCTGCCCGCCGCCGTCCCGCGCCCGGCCGCCGCCGCGTACGCGGACGCGCTGACCGCGTCGCTGCGCACCGGCATCACGCTGCTGGCCTGCGCCGCGCTGCTGACCGCGCTGGCCGCCGCGGTGGCTCCGCCCGCCGCCCGCGCCCTGCGCGCCGTGCTCCCCGCCCGCCGCTGACCCCCGGGGGCGGCCCGTCCGCTTCGGTACGCACAACGGCGCGCGGCCCCGCGGACGATGTCCCGCGGGGCCGCGCGCCGTACGGCCGTCAGATCTCCAGCACCGTCTTGCCGTGGGCCCGGCCGCTGCGGCTGGCCTCCAGGACCTCGGGGGCCTCCTCCAGCGGCACTTCCCTGCCGACCAGGACCGTCAGCCGGCCCGCGTCGACCTGTCCCGCGAGGATGTCGAGGAGCTGCGGGGACGGCCGGTTGGCGAAGTTGAAGCCGCGGAGGTTGTGCTCGGTGAGCACGTCGGCGTCGGCCGAGCCGACCGTCGAGACCGCCGTGCCGCCGTCCCGCACCGTCCCCATCATCGCGACGAACTCCTCGGGGCCGCTGGTCAGGTCGATCAGCACGTCCACCCCGTCCGGGTGCGCGGCGAGCACCTGATCGGCGACCGGGCCCGCGGTGTGGTCGACGGTCTCGTTCGCGCCCAGCGTCCGCATCAGGTCCGACATGGCCGGGCGTGCGGTGGCGATGACGTCGGCGCCGCGGCCGTGCGCGAGCTGCGTGACGAAGGTGCCCACCCCGCCGGTGGCACCGACGATCAGCACCCGGCGGCCCTCGCTGATCCGGGTCTCCTCGACCAGGTTGTAGGCCGTCATACCGGCCGTCGGCACGGCGGCCGACGTCGCGTAGGTGACGCTGCGGGCGGCCGGGGCGAGTGACCGCTCGCCGGTGACCGCGAGTTCGGCGTACGAACCGCCGCCCCGCTCCGGCCACTGGAACTGCCCGAACACCGCGTCACCGGCGGTGAACCGCCGTACGCCGGTCCCGACGGCCAGTACCTCACCCGCCCCGTCCGTCCCCAGGACCAGCGGGAACGAGGTCGTCGACGGATCCCCGTACATGCCGTCGGCGACCTTCCAGTCGATCGGGTTGACCCCGGCTGCGGCCAGCCGCACCAGGACCTCACCGGGCCCTGGCTCGGGCTGTGGCAGATCCATGAGCTGCGGCTGTGCACCGAATGCGCTGACTGCTACGGCTCTCATCGTGGCGTTCCCTTCCACCCTTCCGACCGGAGGCCGGAGTGGATCGTAAGCACGGCGGTGCGGCCGGACGCGGCAGGAGGGAAGGCGGCGTCACGGAAGCAACTCGTACGGCCCCCCGGGCAGCGCGGCGCGGCGGGCCCGCACCGGGCGGGCCCACTCTTTTGCCCGCATGAGGGGACCGGCGGTGCGGTGCGGGATTCAATGGGCCGATGATCCGGTTCGAGTCCGTCACCAAGCGCTACCCCGACGGAACCACCGCCGTCGACGACCTCTCCTTCGAGGTCGGCGAGGGCGAACTGGTGACCCTCGTCGGCCCGTCGGGCTGCGGCAAGACCACGACGATGATGATGGTCAACCGCCTCATCGACGCCACGGCCGGACGCATCCTCGTCGAGGGCTCGGACGTCGCCGCCGTCGACCCGGTACGGCTGCGCCGCCGCATCGGCTACGTCATCCAGCAGACCGGGCTCTTCCCGCACCGCACGGTCCTCGACAACACCGCGACGGTGCCGGTGCTGACCGGCTGGAAGAAGCCGAGGGCACGCGAGCGGGCGGCCGAACTCCTCGACCTGGTCGGCCTGGACCCGGCCGTCTACGGCGACCGCTACCCCGACCAGCTCTCCGGCGGCCAGCGCCAACGCGTCGGTGTGGCCCGCGCACTCGCCGCCGACCCACCCGTCCTCCTCATGGACGAACCCTTCGGCGCCGTCGACCCCGTCGTCCGCGAACACCTCCAGAACGAATTCCTCCGCCTCCAGGACGCCATGCACAAGACGGTGCTGCTGGTCACCCACGACATCGAGGAGGCGATCCGGCTCGGCGACCGCATCGCCGTCTACGGGGAGGGCAGGATCGAGCAGTACGACACCCCGGCGCGGGTGCTCGGCGCCCCCGCCTCCCCGTACGTCGCCGCATTCGTCGGCTCCGACCGGGCGTTGAAGCAGCTGTCGGTGACCGGCATCGACCGGGCAGGACTGGAGCGCCCGCCGTTCGCGCGGCTCGGCGAACCGGCGGCCGACGCGGTCGCCAGGCTGCGCGCCGGGAACGCCCGCTGGGCGGTGGTGCTGGACGAGGCGGGGGAGCTGCACGGCTGGGTGGGCACCGAGGAGCTGGCCGGGGCCGCAGGTCCCGTCTCCGGGCACGCGCGCCGGATGGAGGCGTGGGTTCCGGTGACCGGCACCCTGAAGCAGGCGTTCAGCGAGATGCTCAAGCACGACGCGGGCTGGATCGCGGTCCTGGAGGGCCACCGCTTCCTGGGGGTGCTGACCCCGACGGCGCTCCATGAGGCGCTGCGCCGCACCATCGCCCCCGACGAGCGGGGCGCGCCGCGCGAGCGGGACGAGGTCGACTCGGTGCCGACCCGGTGACAGTCCTCAGGGCTTCTTCGGCAGCAGGCCCTTGGACGTGAGGTAGTCGCGTGCCACGTCGGCGGGCAGCCGCCGCCAGCTGTCCACGCGCTGGTTGAGGCGGGCCAGGTCGGCGGTGGTCAGGACGGAGTTGAGGCGGTCGAGTGCGGCGGTGACACGGGGGCTGCCGGCGCGGGCGCGGTTGACGACGGGGATGACGTAATCGGCGTTCTGGAGCTTCTTGTCGTCGGCGAGCACCACCAGGCCGAACTGGTCGAGGGTGGCGTCCGTGCTGGTGGTCAGCACCATCTGGTCCTGGCCGTTCTGCACGGCCTGCTTGGCGGGGGTGGTGCCGACGCCCTTGGGGTCGACGGCCGTGACGTCGATGCCGTACGTCTTCTTCAGGCCCGGCGCGCAGAACGGCCGCTGCACGCACTCGTCGCCCGCCGCGAGCCGGACAGGCAGCTTCGCCCGGCCCAGGTCGCTGAGGGTCTTGAGGCGGTGCCTGGCCGCGTAGGCGGCGCTGACGGCGAAGGCGTTCTGGTCGACGGCGCGGCCGGGGGCGAGGGCGGACAGGCCGCGCGGGGCGGTCAGCTTGCGCAGCGCGGTCATGGTGGCGGCGAGGTCGGGGGAGGCGACGGGCGGCGCCTTCGGGCCGTGGGTCTTGGCGTTGAGCCAGTCGGCGAAGGTGGCGGCGTACTCCGGGACGACGTCGATCTGGCCGCTCTCCAGGGCGGGCTCGTACAGCTCGCGGTTGCCGACGGTGAGGATGTCGGTGTGGAAGCCGGCCGCGCCGAGCAGCGCCGCGTACATCTGGGCGAGCAGCTCGCTCTCGGTGAAGCCCGCCGAGCCGATGGACAGGTCGTGCCCCTCGCCCGGTGAGGCGGTGACGGTGCCGCGGTCCTCCAGGGACGGGCCGCCGGTGCAGGCCGCCAGGAGGGCGCCGCACAGCACGGCGGCGGGTACGCGGCGGCGGCGCCACCGGGGGGCGGCCGGCGTCATCGCATCCGTCCGCGCGCCCAGGCCGGCGCACACCGCTGCCCGGCCTCGAAGGCCGCCTCCATCAGCAGCGCGAACACCGCGACGACGACGGCGCCCGCGACGACCTGCGGGGTGGAGGCGAGGTTGAAGCCCGCGGTGATGATCCGGCCGAGGCCGCCGCCGCCGACCAGCGCGGCGAGCGTGGCGGTGGCCACCAGCTGGACGGCGGCGATCCGGATGCCGGTCAGCACCAGCGGGAAGGCCAGCGGCAGTTCGACCCGCCACACGAGCTGGTGGCCCGTCATCCCCATGCCCCGGGCGGCCCGCACCACGTCCTGGTCGACCTCGCGCATCCCGACGTAGGCATTGGTCAGCAGCGGCGGGACGGCGAACAGCACCAGCGCGATGACGGTCGGCCACTGCCCGTGCCGCCCGAGCGGGGTCAGGAGCAGCAGCACGAGGATGGCGAAGGTGGGGACGGCACGGCCGATGTTGGCGAGGTTGACGGCGAGGGCGCCGCCGCGCCCGAGGTGGCCGAGGGTCAGCGCGACGGGCAGCGCGAGCAGGCAGCTGACGGCGAGGCAGCCGACGGTGAGCCAGAAGTGCTGGACGAGGCGGTGCCAGATGCCGTTCTCACCGGACCAGTGGGCGGCGGTGGTCAGCCAGGACCAGACCGCGGAGAGGGTGTTCACGGGCGCCGCCCGGCCACGGCGACCCGGCGCGCGCCCGCGCCCCGCCCGCGCGCCGGCCGCCCGGTGCGGGCCCGCCGCCACGGCGTGAGCAGCTGCTCGGCGCCGAGCAGCAGCAGGTCGAAGACGACGGCGATGAGCACGCACAGCACCGAAGCGGTGAGCACCTGCGCCTTGAAGAAGGAGTTCATGCCCGCGTAGATGAGGTTGCCCAGGCCGCCGTGGCCGACGATCGCGCCGACGGTGGTGAGCGAGACGGCCGAGACGGTGGCGATCCGCAGCCCGGCCATCGCCGCGGGCAGCGCCAGCGGCAGTTCGACGGTGAGCAGTTGGCGGGTGGGTCCGTAGCCCATGCCGCGGGCGGCGTCCTTGGCCTCGGCGGGTACGCCTTCGAGGCCGGCCAGGATGTTCCGGACGAGCAGGGTCAGCGAGTACAGCGCCAGGCCGGCCACGACGAGGGTCGCGGACAGGCCGTAGAGCGGCAGCAGCAGCGAGAACATCGCCAGCGACGGGATCGTGTAGAGCACGGTGGTGATGCCGAGCACCGGGCCGACCGTCCAGCGCCTGCGGCGGGCAAGCAGCGCCAGCGGGAGCGCGATCACCAGGCCGAGCAGGACGGAGATCACGGTCAGCTGGACGTGTTCGAGCACCGCGTCGAGCAGGATCCGGCGGCGGGTGCTCAGGTAGTCGCCGCAGATCCAGTCGTTGCGGGCCAGGCAGTCGTCCGGCGGTGCGGTCACGGTACGAGTCCACCGCGGGCGGTCCCGGGTGTCGCGCGGGCCGCGTCCGATCGGGGCGGGGGAGCGGGCGCGGGCCGTCACGGTGGAGCGGGCGGCGGCCACAGCGGGCGCGCACGGGCCCCCACCCCCGCCTATACATCGAGTGTGTACTCACTATGTATAGTTCCCTCACGGGTGGTCGCCCCGGCCAGGCTCCGACCCCACACCTCCGTTGCCCGACCCCGGAAAGAGCCCCGCCATGCCGAAGCACCCCCGCGCCGCCACCGCCCGCCGCCGCTCCATAGCCGGGCTGCTGGCCGCCACCTCCCTGACCCTGGCGCTCAGCGGCTGCACCGACTACGACGTCACCGCACCGGCCGACGCGCGCGACGACGCCCCCGCCGCGGCGGTCAAGGCCAAGGACGCGAAGCTCGCGGCGGACGCCAAGAACGGCTCCGGGGCCAAGGACGCGAACGGCGACGACGTCGACTGCCGCAAGGCCAAGTGCGTCGCGCTCACCTTCGACGCAGGCCCCAGCGAGAACACCAACCACCTGCTGGACATCCTGAAGAAGGAGAAGGTGCACGCGACCTTCTTCATGCTCGGCAAGAACCACATCGCCGAGCGCCCGGCCGAGGTGAAGCGGATCGACCGCGAGGGCCACGAGCTGGCCAACCACACCTGGTCGCACCAGATCCTGACCGACATCAAGCCGGCCGAGGTCAAGCGTGAACTCTCCCTCGTGCAGGACCAGGTCCACAAGATCACCGGCAAGACGCCCAAGCTGATGCGCCCGCCGCAGGGCAGGACCAACGAGCAGGTCTCGGAGATCAGCAAGGAACTCGGCCTGTCCCAGGTCCTGTGGAGCGTGACCGCCAAGGACTACCAGACCACCGACTCGAAGTTGATCACCAAGCGGGTGCTCGACCAGACCGAGAAGGACGGCGTCATCCTGCTGCACGACATCTACAAGGGCACCGTGCCGGCCGTCCCCGGCATCCTCAAGGAGCTGAAGAAGCGCGGCTTCACCATCGTGACCGTCTCCCAGCTGCTGTCGCCCGCGACACCGGAGCCGGGGATGGCTTACCGGCCGTGAAGTGACGGGCGGGACGGGGATGTTGGGGGGCGGGGCTGAGGTGTTGGGCGGGCCGGGGCGGGCCTGGAACGTTTCGGGGGTGGGCGGACCCGTCCGTCCCCCCCCACCCCCGAACCCACCCCCGCCCCCTCCCCCGTAGGGGGAGAGGGGGGAGGGGGCGGGGGAGCCGGAACTCAGCCGCGGCGGGCCGCCCGCGGCTCGCTCGGCCTCAGCCGCGCCCGGCCGGTTCGGCCTCCGCCCGCCGGTCCTCATCGGGCCTGGACGACGGCGCGGCCGGCGCCCCCGGGTGCGCGGCGCCCGGCCCCTGCTCCTTGCCCTTGCCGTGCTCCGCGCCCGTACCAGGACGCTTCTTCGCGGGCGCCGCCTCGACATCCTGCGGGAACGTCAGCTGCTTGCTCTGCCACTCCAGCGCCGGCACCACCTCGCGCCGCCAGGTCGCGAACTGGTGGCTGCCGCGCGGCAGGATGATCGAGTCGACGGTCATCGGTGCCTTGACGGCGTGGATGAACTGCATGGTGGCGCCGTAATCCGGCTCGCCCTTACGGCTGCTGGCGACGAGCGCGGAGACCTGCGGCGCCGGCAGGTGCTTCAGCCGCCACAGCAGGTCGTGCTCCCGCTCGCGCTTGGCGCCCTCGGGCCCGGCGCCGAACAGGCTGCCGGTGGTCAGGTCGTCCTTGATCGCGTAGTCGCCGGAGAGCGAGACGGCCGAGGTGTAGATCTTCGGGTTGCGCATCGCCAGCTGGAGCGAGCAGCTGCCGCCCGACGAGTAGCCGAACGCGCCCCAGGCGCTGGGGTCGTGGCCCACCCGGTACGCGGACTTCATGGCGTCCGGCAGGTCCTTGGTGAAGAACGTCTCGGCCTGCGGGCCGCCCGGCACGTCGACGCACTCGGTGTCCCGCGGCGGCGCGATCGTCGGCCGCACCATCACCATCACGGTCGGCTGCATCGTCCCCTTGGCGATCAGCTTCCCGGCGTTCTGCGGGATCTGGAGGTGCTGCGCGAGGTTCATGATGCCGCCGGGGTAGCCGCTGATCACGACCATGACGGGGAACCGCTGGCGGCGGAACTGCGGCTGGAAGTACTGCGGCGGCAGATAGACGAACGCCGGGTTGATGGCCCGGGTCCTGCGCCCCACGATCCGCACCGACTCCATCTTGCCGACCTTGTCGGCCGGGCCCTGCGGCAGCCCCGTCACCCGGTCGAGCCCCTGCGGCCCGGCAGGCTGCACAAGACCGCCCTTGACGTCCCCGACGGACGTGTACTGCCCGCCGCCCTGGCTCACCGCCACCGGGGCCTTGTCGTTGTTGCCCAGCAGGTCGTCCCAGCTGCCGTAGAACTCGAAGCTGTTGTTCACCGCGAGGGCCAGCGCGCACACGATCGACACCTGGGTGAGCACGATCGCCCCGAGCCGCCCCAGCAGGACCCGCGCCCCGCGCCCCGACAGCCTCGGCCACAGCCACACCGTCAGCGCGACGAGAATCAGCGCCAGCGCGACCACCGTGTATTCGAGCCATGGACTGGTCAGCCCCATGCGCCTGCATCTCCCGTCACCCTCGCGAGGGCTTTTGCCCTGGTACCGGTCACCGGCCGCCCGGAGCGAACAACGGACGGTCCTGGCCCTATCGTCACCGGATAAGACGGGCGCATCCGACCATCGGATACCTGCCGGACCCTGTTCTTACCCAGCTCTTGCCGGGCTGTGTCCGGGACGTGATGTGCGGCTCGCACGGCGAGGAGGACGGCGGCCCGCCCCACCGGAAAAACGACGGGCCGTACGTCCCCCGGGCCCGCGACGTGCGCGTACTGCCGCCCGACTCAAGGGAGTTGCCCCGCCACGGCCCGCTCCCCTGACACACGGCCGCCCGCCCCGGCCACGCAGAGCGGCACACGGGCATCCGCGTCACTCCGGCCGGACCCGGGCGCACAGCCCGTCCCGCCCGCCTACGCCGCCGTGCCCCCGTAGTGGATCTTGGCCGCCACGGGCCCGCCGCCCGGCCGCCCCCGCATCCCGTCGGCACACTCCCCCCCTGCACCCACCACGCGGCACGCGAGGTCCCACGGTGACGCCGGGGATGGCCGCTACCCTTACGTATCCGTCCTGGTCAGGGACATGTCCGCAGCTTCAGGGACATACGCCGCACCCCACCACACGCAAGAGAGGTCCGCCGATGGGCATTCGGAGTCTGCTGCGCAACGCTTTCGGTCGCTCCAAGGCGACCCGCGAGGAGTCCGGCGCGGCACCGAGCGGCACGGAAACGCCGGAACCGGCCACCCCGTCCGCCACCATCCCGGAGGCCCGCGAGGAGTCCGCCCCGGGAGCCGCCAAGGCCGCATCAGCGCCGGAGAGCGAGTCCCCGGCCGCCGACGCACCGGTGGCCGAAGTCCCGGCCGCCCGCACGGCCCCCCTCGAATCCACCCAGGAGCCGGCCGCCGAACCCGCCGCCCCGGCCACCGCATCACTGCCCGCCCAGAGCTCCCCGGTGGACACCGAGGCGGAAACCCCCGCCCCCGCCGACGCGACGACGGACGTGCCCGAGGCGGACGCCCCCGAAGCGGACGCACCCGAGGCGGAAGCCGCGGAGAAGACGGACGCCGCGGAGAAGACAGAGGCCACGGAGCCCGAGCCCGAGGAAGCCGCCGCACCCGAAGTCCCGGCAGCAGCACAGCCGGAGACGAAGGCGGAGACGGAGCCGAAGGCAGAAACGGAGGCGGAGGCGGAGGCACCGAAGCCGGAACCGGAAACGAAGCCGGAGCCGGAGGCGAAGGCACCCGAGCCGGAGCCGGTATCGAAGGCACCGGAGGCACCGAAGGCACCGGCGCCCGCACCGAAATCGAAGCCGGCCACCCCGGCCGACCCGATCGCCCAGGCCGACCCGATCACCACCCCGGCCGACGCCACCACCCCCGCACCATCAGCCTCCTCCCCCTCCGCGCCTTCCTCCCCCTCCTCCCCCTCCCCCACCCCCATCTCCCTCACCAAGGTGGAGGCCACCGCCCCCGGCCTCGTCAGCCTCTACAAGTCCGCGGGTGCCGTCCTCGACAAGCACGGTCTCGGCACCCAGCGCGCCGCCGTCTACCTCGTCCTCGACCGCTCCGGCTCGATGCGCAACTACTACAAGGACGGCACCGTCCAGCACCTCGCCGAGCAGGCACTCGGCCTCTCCGCGAACCTCGACGACGACGGCACCGTCCCGGTCGTCTTCTTCTCCACCGACGTCGACGGCACCGCCGACCTCGACCTGGCCCACTACGAAGGCCGCATCGAGGAACTGCACGCCGGACTCGGGCACATGGGCCGGACGAACTACCACTGGGCGATCGCGGCCGTGGTCGAGCACTACAAGAAGTCCGGCTCCACCGCCCCCGCCTTCGTCATCTTCCAGACCGACGGCGCCCCCACCTCCAAGCCCGCCGCCGAAAAGGCACTCTGCGAGGCCGCCGGGCTCCCCATCTTCTGGCAGTTCGTCGGCTTCGGTGACCCGGAGGCCAAGGGCTTCGACTTCCTCCGCAAGCTCGACGATCTGGCCGTCCCCGACAAGCGCGTCGTCGACAACGCCGGTTTCTTCCACGCAGGCCGCGACCCCCGCGCCCTCTCGTCCGACGAGCTGTACCAGCAGCTGATGGTCGAATTCCCCGAGTGGCTCACCGAGGCCCGCGCCGCAGGCGTCTTGAAGGACAACTGACCACCGCACCACCCCACTTACCCCACCGGCCGCGGCCGGGGCCCCACCGGTCCCCGCCCGCGGCCGGCGCTTTTCCCCGAGGGCCGCACGCCCCAGCCCTCTGCCGCATTCCCATAACCTTCCCGCCAGGCCGGTTTTCATCCCCTTATCCACAGCCCTTTCCCCACCCTTCGAACGCACTGTCAGTGCCCTGCGGAAAGATCAAAACCCACACGATGACGATTTCGGTCGCTACAAGCAGGACGCCGCGAACCTCACCAATGGGCCTCTTCCGGAGTATGGGCGTGACATTTGGAGAGCTGGCGACGGCACCCTGTTACGCATGGACAATCATGGAAGAATTATCACGCCTGAAGAGTTCATGGACAAAGAAGGCATGCGATGAAGACAAGGGAATCCTCACAGGCACCAAAAGGCCATGCCCATGCCTCCTGACACCAACAGGTCAGCATCGCTCCAACCCGAAGAGGCCGTGCGGCGCTGGAGAAAGTTCGCCGATTACTGCCACGACGGATACCCATGGGGCGTGGATGAGTACGCGACTGACGTCGCCATCCGTTCGGCCATCAGCAGGGTCACACAGAGCGGATCGAACGCCGACCCCAGCCACCAGTCCGCCACCCGCGCCATCGCAGATATCGATCAATCGCTACGGGAACTCTTCCAGCAGGAAGCCTTCCCTCGCGTGCCCATCGAAAAGTGGTGGATCCGCAATGTTCCGGCATACGCAGCACGTGCCTTCTGCCAGGAATTCAACGAGATTTACCACGTCTCCATCGCCGCGAAGTCCCGTTTCGATACCGACCTGGATGCCATGTCACGACTGATGTCCGGAGGGATGAAGCCAACCGAGGCGTACCTGACTGCCAAGAGAGATAACTGGTACGTCACAGCGGAACCCGGTCTGCTTTTCCGGGCATGCGCCTCATTTGGCGCCTTGGACCGGCCGAAACGTCGCATGCTCTGGTCCTGGGCAACAGGAAAACTTCCCGACTCCGAGTTGCTGGCTGAATTCGGCGACGGTTGAGATCCGCGGAAGGGGCAGCCCGGCATGATCAAGGTGCGTCCAGGAGAGCCCGGAAGCCACTCAAGTCTCCGACCTCTCGGTAGGCGCCCTTGTCCCACCAAGCGCCCCCACCCCCCACTACCTACCCTGAGTGGGGTGATCCGGTTCTTCCGGTATATCCGCCGATCAGAGTGGGTGCACCGGAGCGACAGCCGGTGGAGGCGGGTTGCGTGGTGAGTGGAGACGGGCAGGGGGAAGGGGAAGGCGGCGCGGGCAGGGCGCGCGGGCCCGCCGCGTCTGCCGGTGCGGCGCCCGACCCCCACCGCTGGTACGCCCTCCTAGTCATCGCGCTCGCGCAGCTCATGGTCGTGCTCGATGCCACGATCGTGAATATTGCGTTGCCGTCCGCGCAGCGGGAGTTGGGGATGTCGGACGGGAACCGGCAGTGGGTGATCACCGCGTACACGGTGGCGTTCGGTGGGTTGTTGCTGTTGGGCGGGCGGATCGCGGATCTCGTCGGGCGGAAGACGGCGTTCATGGTGGGGCTTGTGGGGTTCGCGGTCGCGTCGGGGCTGGGTGGGGCGGCGACCGGGCCGGGGCTGTTGTTCGGGGCGCGGGCGTTGCAGGGGGCGTTCGGGGCGTTGCTGGCGCCGTCCGCGTTGTCGCTGCTGACGACGACGTTCACCGACGGGAAGGAGCGGGGGAAGGCGTTCGGGATCTACGGCGCCATCGCGGGTGGCGGCGCGGCGATCGGGCTGATCGCCGGCGGGCTGCTGACCGAGTATCTGGACTGGCGCTGGTGTCTGTACGTGAACATCCCGGTCGCGGTGCCGGCGTTCGCGGGCGCCGCGGTGTTCCTGCGCGCCCGGCCGGACCGCAGGCACGCCCGGCCGAACCACGGGCACACCCGGCCCGACCGCGAGCGCGCCCGACCGGACCACGAGCGCGCCCGGCCGGACCACAGGCACGCCCGGCCCGACCGCGAGCGCGCCCGGCCGAACCACGAGCACGCCCGGCTGGACGTGCCCGGTGTGCTGCTGGGGTGCGGCGGCCTGGTGGCGATCGTCTACGGGTGCAGTGAGGCACGGCCGCGGGGCTGGAGTGACGCGCTGGTGCTGGGGTTGCTGGCGGGCGGTGTGCTGCTGCTGGCGCTCTTCGCCTGGTGGCAGACCCGGGCCCGGTATCCGCTGCTCCCGTTGCCCATCGTGCGGGACCGTAATCGCGGCGGCGCTTTCCTGACCATGGGGCTTGCCGTCAGCGCGATGTTCGGAATGTTCCTGTTCATGACCTATTACTTTCAATCCGTGCTCGGATATTCGCCGGTAAAGACGGGGCTGGCTTTTCTGCCGATGACGGCCGCGATCGTTATCGGCTCGACGCAGATATCGGCGCGGCTGCTGCACCATCTCGCGCCCCGGCTGCTGATGGCACCGGGTGCGCTGCTGGCCGCGGTGGGCCTGTTCCTGCTGACGTTCCTGACCGCCGGGCCGGCGTTCGTCTCGCACGTGCTGCCCGCCGAACTGCTCGTCGGCCTCGGCATGGGCCTGATCTTCATGCCGGTGATGGCCACCGCCACGACGGGTGTCGCGTCCCGGGATTCCGGCGTCACATCGGCGACCGTCAACACCGCGCAGCAGGTGGGCGGTTCGATCGGTACGGCACTGCTGAACACCCTCGCGACGTCGAGCGGCGCGGCGTACCTCGCGTCCCGGACGGCGGACGCGTCGCGCACCGGGCAGCTCACGCCGGCGGTGCGTCACGGCATCGCCGAGGACGCCGTGGTGCACGGCTTCACCGTCGCGATCGGCGTGGGCTCGGCGATCATGCTGCTGGCGGCCGTGGTGGCCTGGTTCATGGTGACGGCGCGGGCCCCGAAGCACCGGCCGAGGCCCGCGCGGAACGCGGCGACGGCGGCTGTGTGAGGCCGGGTCTTCGGCACCCGGCACGGGAGGCGGCCCCGGGCCTCCGTGCAGCGGCGGCGTCCCGCCGTACGGCCCGTCGCGGCCCGCGGAATAGCCGCCGGTAATGCGTGCGGAAATGCCAGCGGATTCGTACCGCGCAGTCCAGTACGATATTGACGTTCCGTAAAGCAATTCTTCACTCACCGTAGCGACTTGGGAGCAGCCGGCAATGGCTCGACACCTCATCACCAGCGCCCTTCCGTACATCAACGGGATCAAGCACCTGGGCAACATGGTGGGGTCCATGCTCCCGGCCGATGTGTATGCGCGGTATATGCGGCAGCGCGGGCACGACGTGCTCTACATCTGTGCGACGGACGAGCACGGCACCCCGGCCGAGCTGGCGGCGAAGGCCGCGGGTCAGTCGGTGGACGCGTTCTGCGGCGAGCAGCACGACAAGCAGAAGGCGATCTACGAGGGCTTCGGCCTGAAGTTCGACCACTTCGGGCGCAGCTCCTCGCAGCAGAACGTCGAGATGACCCAGCACCTCGCCCGCAAGCTCCAGGAGAACGGCTTCATCGAGGAGCGGGCGATCCGCCAGGTCTTCTCGATCACCGACGACCGCTTCCTGCCCGACCGCTACATCGTCGGCACCTGCCCGCACTGCGGCTACGACAAGGCGCGCGGCGACCAGTGCGAGAACTGCACCCGGGTGCTGGACCCGACCGACCTGATCGACGCCCGCTCGGCGATCAGCGGCAGCGGCGACCTGGAGGTGCGCGAGACCACGCACCTCTTCCTGCTCCAGTCCAAGCTCCAGCACGAGGTCGAGGAGTGGCTGGCAGGCAACGGCAGCACGGAGTGGCCGACGCTGGCCTCGTCCATCGCCCACAAGTGGCTGACCGAGGGCCTCCAGGACCGGGCGATCACCCGCGACCTGGACTGGGGCGTTCCGGTCCCCGCGGACGTGTGGCCCGAGCTGGCCGCCGAAGGCAAGGTCTTCTACGTCTGGTTCGACGCCCCGATCGAGTACATCGGCGCGACGAAGGAGTGGGCGGACGCCGCGTCCGACGGCAGCCGGGACTGGAAGTCGTGGTGGTACGAGGCCGACGACGTCCGCTACACGGAGTTCATGGCGAAGGACAACGTCCCGTTCCACTCCGTGATGTTCCCGGCGACGCTGCTCGGCACCCGTGAGCCCTGGAAGAAGGTCGACTTCCTCAAGGCGTTCAACTGGCTGAACTACTACGGCGGCAAGTTCTCCACCTCGCAGCAGCGCGGCATCTTCACGGACGCGGCGCTGGAGCTGCTGCCGGCCGACTACTGGCGCTACTTCCTGATCGCCAACGCCCCCGAGTCGGACGACACGTCCTTCACCTGGGAGCTGTTCTCCGCCTCGGTCAACAAGGACCTGGCTGACACGCTCGGCAACTTCGTCAACCGGGTGCTGTCGTTCTCGCGGAAGCGGTTCGGCGACGACGTGCCCGCGGGCGCCGAGGCCGGGGCCGCCGAGCAGAAGCTGGGCGAGGAGATCGCCGGGCTGCTGGCGGAGTACGAGGGCCACATGGAGGCGCTCCAGTTCCGCAAGGCGGCGGCTGCGCTGCGCGCCCTGTGGAGCGCGGGCAACTCCTACCTGGAGGAGAAGGCCCCCTGGCTGGAGATCAAGACCGACAAGGACGCGGCGGCGCTGACGCTGCGGACCGCGATGAACCTGATCCACCTCTACGCGATCGTCTCCGAGCCGTTCATCCCGGCGTCGGCGAAGGCGATGCGGGGCGCGTTCGCGCTGGCGGACGACACCGCGGTGTGGGTCTCCCCGGAGGAGGCCAGGGCGCTGTCCTCGGTCCCGGCGGGTACCGCGTTCACGGTGCCGCCGGTGCTCTTCGCCAAGATCACCGAGGACGACCTGGAGTCGTACCGCGAGCGGTTCGGCGGCGACGACTCCGCGTAGTCACCGCATCCGCGTAGTCACCGCAGCGGAAAGCCCCCGGGACCAGCTGGTTCCGGGGGCTTTCCGCTGGGCGGTGTTACTTGCCCTGCGTCTTCACCTGCGGCTTGCGGATGTTCAGGTGCAGCTCCTTGAGGCGCGCCTCATCGACCTCGCTGGGGGCGCCCATGAGCAGGTCCTGGGCGTTGCCGTTGAGGGGGAAGGCGATGGTCTCGCGGATGTTGGGCTCGTCGGCCAGCAGCATCACGATGCGGTCGACGCCGGGGGCGATGCCGCCGTGCGGCGGGGCGCCGAACTTGAAGGCGCGGAGCATGCCGCCGAACTCCGCCTCGACGGTGTCCTTGTCGTAGCCCGCGATGGCGAACGCCTTGTACATGACGTCCGGCTCGTGGTTACGGATCGCGCCCGACGACAGCTCGGTGCCGTTGCAGACGATGTCGTACTGCCAGGCCAGGATGTCCAGCGGGTCCTTGGTCTCCAGCGCTTCCAGGCCGCCCTGGGGCATGGAGAACGGGTTGTGCGAGAACTCGATCTTCCCGGTGTCCTCGTCCTTCTCGAACATCGGGAAGTCGACGATCCAGCAGAAGCGGAACTCGTCATCGACGAAGTTGCCGGTGCGCTTGGCGGCCTCGACGCGGACCGCGCCCATGATCTTGGAGACCTCGTCGAACTCGCCGGCGCCGAAGAAGACGGCGTGGCCGGGCTTCAGGTCCAGGGCCTCGAACAGCGACTTCACGTCGTCCTCGGTGAGGAACTTGGCGATCGGGCCGGTCAGCTCGTTCTTCTCGCCGACGCGGACCCAGGCCAGGCCCTTCGCGCCCTGCTGGACGGCGAAGTCGCCCATCTGGTCGAAGAACTTCCGCGACTGGCCCGCGGTGTCCGGGACGGCCAGGGCACGGACGTGCTTGCCGGCGAACGCCTTGAAACCGGAACCGGCGAAGACGTCCGAGACGTCCACAAGCTCCAGCTCGGCGCGCAGGTCCGGCTTGTCGGAGCCGTACTTGAGCATCGACTCGCGGAACGGGATGCGCGGGAACGGCGAGGTCACCGTGCGGCCGTTGCCGAACTCGGTGAACAGCTCCGTCATCAGCGTCTCGATCGGGCCGAAGACGTCCTCCTGCTCGACGAAGCTCATCTCGACGTCGAGCTGGTAGAACTCGCCGGGCGAGCGGTCCGCGCGGGCGTCCTCGTCGCGGAAGCAGGGCGCGATCTGGAAGTAGCGGTCGAAGCCGGCGATCATCAGCAGCTGCTTGAACTGCTGCGGGGCCTGCGGCAGCGCGTAGAACTTGCCGGCGTGCAGGCGGGAGGGGACCAGGAAGTCGCGGGCGCCCTCGGGGGAGGTGGCCGACAGGATCGGGGTGGCCATCTCGTTGAAGCCCAGCGCGGTCATCTTGTGCCGGATGGCGGAGATGACGGCGGTGCGCAGCAGGATGTTGCGGTGCATGCGCTCGCGGCGCAGGTCGAGGAAGCGGTATTCGAGGCGCCGCTCCTCGTTGACACCGTCGTCGGCGTTGATCGTGAAGGGGATCTGGTCGGCGGCGCCGAGCACCTCGACGTCGGTGACCTCGATCTCGACCTCGCCGGTCGGCAGGTCGGGGTTGACGTTGTCCGCGCCGCGGGCGCTGACCCGGCCGTCGATGCGGACGACGGACTCCTTGGTCAGCGAGCCGAGCGCTTCGTTGGCCGGGGTGCCGGGGCGGGCGACGAGCTGCACCAGACCGTAGTGGTCGCGCAGATCGATGAAGAGGATGCCGCCCAGGTCACGTCGATTGTGCAGCCAGCCGCTGAGGCGGACGTCCGTGTCGACGTCCGCGGCCCGAAGCTCGCCGCAGGTGTGGGACCGGTACCGATGCATCGCTCATCCAAGTCGTCGCGAGTCGAGGTGGGGAGATCGCGGACGGACCGCGTGCCGCCGGCGGACGAACCGTTTCCGTCCGCGGAAGGCGCCCCAGGTTTGTGATAACCGCTCCAGGTTACCGTCCCGGGCTCCGTCGCTCGATTGGCATAGACGTGTCAGGGCGGCGAGGATCCGGGTGTCCCGAGCGTGGCGGGCCGCCATGGGACGATGGTCACCTCGCCCTCGTTGGTCGGGCATCGGCAAACCCACATAAAGTGATGCAATGCGCACCAAGGATCTCCTGGCCGCCATCGCGACCGGCCTGTGGCGCTGGGACGACGCGACGGGCCGGGTGAGCCTCGACGCCGAAGCGGCCCGGCTGCTGGGTCTGCCGGCGGAGCCCGTCGAACTCGGCGAGGCCGCCATACGCTCCCGCTTCCACCCCGTCGACTTCGCCGAGATCAACGGCGTGGTGCAGCTCGCCGTCTCCGAGAGGACCCTCGCCGAGGCCAGGCTGCGCGTCGTGGACACCCGCGGCCGGGTGCTGCGGACCGTCCGCTCCCGCTCCCGCCCGATGAAGGCCGACGGCGGCTTCGTCCTGGTCGGCACGCTCCAGGAGGTCCCGGAACCGCAGCCGGGCACCGGTTCCGCGCACACCCCCATCACCGGCGACTGGCGCCGCTCGCGCGAGGCGTTCCTGCTGGACGCGGGCCGGGCGCTGGCCGAGGCGCACTCCACCGCCGAGGTGCTGCGGGTCGCGGCCGGCCTGTCGATGCCCGGATTCACCCCGGACGGCCTCGCCGTCTTCGGCATCGAGGGCGACCGCATCTCGGTCATCGGCCACCACGGCCACAAGCACGGCGACGAGCGGCCGTTCACCGAGATGACGCTGAGCACCGACTACCCGGCGGCCGAGGTGATCAGGACCGGCCGGGCGATCTACCTCCCCAACCCCGACGCGTATCTGGAGCGCTACCCCACCGCCTGGCCGCTGGCCGCCCGCTTCGACCGGGTGTCCTGGGCGTTCCTGCCGCTGATCAACGCGGGCCGGACGATCGGCGCCTGGATGGCGGGCTTCAACCACCCGGTCACCTTCACACCCGACGAGCGGTCGGTGCTGACCACGGTCGCCCGGATGCTGGCCCAGGCGCTGGCGCGGGCGAGCACGCAGGAGTCGCAGCACGAACTCTCCGTCGGTCTCCAGCGCAGCATGATGCCGACGGTGCAGCCGGACATCCCCGGGATGACGGTCGCCGCCCGGTACGTGCCGACCGGCGGCGGCCTGGAGGTGGGCGGCGACTGGTACGACATGATCCCGCTGCCGTCCGGCCGGATAGCCCTGGTCATCGGCGACGTCCAGGGGCACGACGTGCGGGCCGCCGGCCTGATGGGCCAGCTGCGGATCGCCCTGCGTGCCTACGCGTCCGAGGGGCACCACCCCGACGCGGTGCTCTCCCGCGCCTCCCGCTTCCTGTCGGGCATCAACGAGACCGTCCAGGGCGCCGACCCGCGCTTCGCGACCTGCCTCTACATCGAGGTCGACCCGGCGACCGGACTGCTGGACATCGCACGCGCCGGGCACCCCGATCCGGCGATCCGGATGAACGACGGCACGATGCTGGTGCGCCCCACATCGGGCGGGCTGCCGCTGGGCATCGACCCGGACACCGACTACCCCACCACCCGGCTGGTCCTGGAGCCGGGCGAGACGATGATGGTGTGCACGGACGGGCTGATCGAGACCGGCGGCCACGACCTGGAGACCGGCTGGGCGCGGCTGCGCGAGATCATCGAGCGGCACGACGACGGTGAGGGCGCCGAGGGCCTGGAACGGCTGGCCGACGAGCTGGTGCAGGCCGTCCACGGCCCCTCGTCGCACCACAGGACCGGCCCGCTGATAGACCGCCGCGAGGACGACATCGCGGTGCTGCTGCTGAGCCGCGAGGGCGGCAGCTGCGGAGTGGGCACCGGCGGCCGGATGCCGCAGCAGCCCGTCCGGCGCACCGTGCTGACCGTCGCGCAGGCCGAGCCGGAGCGGATAGGTGAGGCGCGCCGGCAGGTCCGCGACGTGCTGCACGACTGGGCCGACCCGGATCAGGTGGACTCCGCGGTCCTGATGGTCTCCGAGATGGTCACCAACGTGCTGCTGCACACCGACGGGGACGCGCTGCTGATCGCCGAGATCTCCGGCGAGCGGGGCGGACGCCGGATCCGCGTCGACGTCGCCGACGGCAGCGACGAGCTGCCGCACCGCCGCAGCCCCGGCGAGCTGGCGTCGTCGGGGCGCGGCCTGATGCTGATGGAACTGCTGGCCGGTGCGTGGGGCGTGGATCCGCGCGGGGACGGCAAGTCGACGTGGTTCGAGCTCTACGAGGACGCGGGCGCGGGCGGCGCGGAGGGGCCGTCGGTGCCGGGCTCCGCCGGGGTGCCGGGACCTGAGCCGTCCGGCGGGCCCGCGGGGCCTTCCGGCGGCCCGGAGGAGTCGGTTCCCGAGCTCGCGTAGTGCCGGCGCAGCTCGTGCAGCACGCCGAAGACGGCGGCGGTCAGCGGTACGGACAGCAGCATGCCGAGAATGCCCGCGACGCTGGCGCCCGCGGTGATCGCCAGCATCACCGTCGCCGGGTGCATCTGGACCGTGCGGCTCTGGATCATCGGCTGAAGGACGTGCCCCTCCAGCACCTGGACGGCCAGCACCACGCCGAGCACCCACAGCGCCTTCACGAAGCCGCCCTCGGCGAGCGCCACCAGGATCGCCACCGCGCCCGAGATGAACGCGCCGAGGTAGGGGATGTAGGCGCCGACGAAGACCAGCGCGCCCAGGCCGAAGGCGTTGGGCACCTGAAGTACCAGCAGGCCGACGGTGATGCAGACGGCGTCGATCAGGGCGATGAGGGTGGTGCCGCGCATGAAGCCCTCGATGGCCTGGAAGCCGCGGCGGGCCATCCGCTCCAGCTGGGGCGCGGATTCGCCGGGGGCCCAGTCGTGCAGCGCCCGTACCGCCTTGTCCGAGTCCCGCAGGAAGAAGAACGTCAGCAGCAACGCGAGCACCGCGGCGGCGACGAACTGGCCGACGATGCTGACGCCGGCCAGCAGCCCGGATGCCGCGGTGCCGCCGAACTTGCCCAGCAGCTGCTTGGCGTTGGAGGCGAGGTCGTCGAGCGAGGTGCCCGCGGCGCCGAAGTGCTGGGAGACCTGTTTGGCCGCGTCCTTGAGCGAGGCGATGATCTGGTCACCGGTGTCGACCAGCGCGCTGACCACGATGTAGCCGGCGCCGCCGACGACGATCAGCAGCACGGCGCAGGTCAGCCCGGCCGCGAGGGAGCTGTTCAGCTTCATCGCCACCAGCCGCCGGTACAGCGGGCCGAGCAGCGCGCTGCCCAGCAGCGCCAGCAGCACCGGCGTGACGGCCGTACTCAGTTCGACGCACAGCCAGATGCCGACCGCGACCACGCCGGCGACCAGCAGGCCGACCCCGCACCAGGCGGCGACCCGGCGGGCCGCGATCGGGAGCAGCGGCGCCCCGTCACGGGGCCGGTTTTGTTCCAGTTCGTTTCGCACCGGGACAGTCCACCACGCGGGCCGGGCCGGTAGCCGTCGGCGGCCGGTTCCGACGCCGTGCCGCCCCGGCCGCCGGATCGCCCGGGGACCGCTTCCCGGCATGCGGAAGGGGGCGGCGTTTCACGTGAAACGCCGCCCCCTTCACCGGAGTTCACCCCCGGCGCGCGGTCAGCTCGCGTCGGCCGGCACCGTTCCCAGCCGCCCTGCCTGGAAGTCCTCGAAGGCCTGGGCCAGCTCGGCGTGGGTGTTCATCACGAACGGGCCGTAGTGCATCATCGGCTCGCGGATCGGCAGCCCGCCCAGCAGCACGACCTCGAAGTTCGGGCTGCGCGACTCCTGGCTCTCGTCCGCCCGGATCGTGAGCGCGTCACCGGAGCCAAAGACGACCGCCTGTCCCATCCGGAACGGACGTCCTTCCGCGCCCGCCGTGCCGCGCCCGGCCAGGCCGTACGCGAGGGCGTTGAAGTCGGCCCGCCACGGGATGGTCACCTCGGCGCCCGGGTTCACCGACACATGGAGCATGGTGATCGGCGTGTGGGTGGCACCGGGGCCCTTGTTCCCGTCGATGTCGCCGGCGATCAGCCGCAGCAGCGCACCGCCGTCGGCGGAGGTCAGCAGCTTGACCTGGCCGCCGCCGATGTCCTGGTAGCGGGGGGCCATCATCTTGTCGCTCTTCGGCAGGTTCACCCACAGCTGGAGGCCGTGGAAGAGGCCGCCGGACATGACCAGCGACTCCGGCGGCGCCTCGATGTGCAGCAGGCCGGAGCCCGCCGTCATCCACTGGGTGTCGCCGTCGTTGATGACGCCGCCGCCACCGTGCGAGTCCTGGTGCACGAAGGTGCCGTCGATCAGGTACGTGACGGTTTCGAAGCCGCGGTGCGGGTGCCAGGGCGTGCCCTTGGGCTCTCCCGGCGCGTACTCCACCTCGCCCATCTGGTCCATCATGATGAACGGGTCGAGGTGCTTGTAGTCGATGCCGGCGAACGCCCGGCGCACCGGGAAGCCCTCGCCCTCGAAACCGGTCGGCGCGGTGGCGACGGCCAGCACCGGACGGCTGCGCGCGTCGGTGGGTGCCGCCACACGCGGCAGGGTCAACGGGTTCTCTACGGTCACTGCGGGCATGACGGCCTCCTCGGTCGTTCGGGTTTCAACTTAGTTGAATGCTGAACAACCTGCAAGGCGTGCGGCATTCCCGCAGGTGCCGCTCCAGGTCAAACGGGGATTTTCAGCCGCCTACGCGGCAATGACGTCAGCCGTACATCCGGCGCATCGCGAAGTCGACCATCTGCTCCACGGCCTTCGCGTCGAAGACCATCCGGTGGTCGCCCTCCATGTCGAGCACGAAGCCGTAGCCGGTGGGCAGCAGGTCCAGCACCTCGGCACCGGTGATGACGAAGTACTTGGACTCCTTGCCCGCGTACCGGCGCAGCTCCTTGAGCGAGGTGAACATCGGGATCACCGGCTGCTGGGTGTTGTGCAGCGCCAGGAACCCGGGGTTGTCGCCGCGCGGGCAGTAGATCTTGGACGTGGAGAAGATGCCCTGGAAGTCCTCCGCCGACATCGAGCCGGTCGTGAAGGCGCGCACCGCGTCGGCGAGCGAGGGCGGGGACGGCTCCGGATACAGCGGCTGCTCGCCGTAGCCCCCGGAGGGCGGTTGCGGCGGCGGGGGCGGCGCGCCGTACTGCTGCTGCCCGGCACCCGGGTTCTGGTCATAGCCGTACATGCGGCACAGCGTACTGATTCGGCGGGGGCCGCACCGGCCCGTCCGGGAACTCCCGCACGGGGCCGCGCTCCAAGAGAGGCGACCCCTCCGGCAGGGGACGCGCGTCACAGATGGGCGGAAAGGGTTGCGCCTTATTACCGGTGGGTAGCATCATCGGTAGCTACTAGCTGGTATCGCGTAACGAGCGCCACTCTTGCTGAATTGATACGGAGCCGTACCCATGGGGCACTACAAGTCGAATCTCCGCGACATCGAGTTCAACCTCTTCGAGGTGCTCGGCCGTGACAGCGTGTACGGCACCGGTCCGTTCGCGGAGATGGATGTCGACACCGCCAAGAGCGTCCTGTCCGAGATCGCCCGGCTGTCCGAGAACGAACTGGCCGAATCCTTCGCCGACACCGACCGCAACCCGCCGGTCTTCGACCCGGACACCAACACCGCGCCGGTCCCCGACACGTTCAAGAAGAGCTACCAGGCGTACATGGACGCCGAGTGGTGGCGGCTCGGCATCCCGGAGGAGATCGGCGGCACCACCGCGCCGCGCTCCCTCCTGTGGGCCTTCGCCGAGACGATCCTGGGCGCCAACCCGGCGATCTGGATGTACGCGTCGGGCCCCGCCTTCGCCGGCGTCCTGTACGACGAGGGCACCGACGAGCAGCACCGCATCGCGCAGCTGATGGTGGACAAGCAGTGGGGCTCCACCATGGTGCTCACCGAGCCGGACGCCGGTTCGGACGTCGGCGCCGGCCGCACCAAGGCCGTCCAGCAGGAGGACGGCACCTGGCACATCGAGGGCGTCAAGCGCTTCATCACCTCCGGTGAGCACGACATGTCCGAGAACATCGTGCACTTCGTCCTCGCCCGCCCCGAAGGTGCCGGTCCCGGCACCAAGGGCCTGTCGCTCTTCATCGTGCCGAAGTACGACTTCGACTGGGAGACCGGCGAGCTGGGCGAGCGCAACGGCGCCTACGCGACCAACGTCGAGCACAAGATGGGCCTCAAGGCGTCCAACACCTGCGAGATGACGTTCGGCGCCAACCGCCCCGCCAAGGGCTGGCTGCTCGGCGAGAAGCACGACGGCATCCGCCAGATGTTCAAGATCATCGAGTTCGCCCGCATGATGGTCGGCACGAAGGCCATCGCCACCCTCTCCACCGGCTACCTCAACGCGCTCGAGTACGCCAAGGAGCGCGTGCAGGGCCCGGACCTGGCGGCCTTCACCGACAAGACCGCGCCGCGCGTCACCATCACCCACCACCCCGACGTGCGCCGCTCGCTGATGACGCAGAAGGCGTACGCCGAGGGCATGCGCGCGCTGGTGCTCTACACCGCGACGGTCCAGGACGAGATCCTCGTCAAGGAGGCCGCGGGCGAGGACGCGAGCGCCGCCACCCGCCTCAACGACCTGCTGCTGCCGATCGTCAAGGGCTACGGCTCGGAGAAGTCCTACGAGCAGCTGGCGCAGTCGCTGCAGACCTTCGGCGGCTCCGGGTACCTCCAGGAGTACCCGATCGAGCAGTACATCCGGGACGCCAAGATCGACACCCTCTACGAGGGCACCACCGCGATCCAGGGCCAGGACTTCTTCTTCCGGAAGATCGTCCGCGACCAGGGCCAGGCGCTGACCGTGCTGTCCGAGGAAATCAAGACGTTCCTCGCGGCCGGCACCGGCGGCGCGGAGCTGGAGCAGGCCCGCGGCGAGCTGGCGAAGGCGGCGGCCGACCTGGAGGCGATCGTCGGCGCGATGCTGACCGACCTCGCGGCGACCGAGAAGGACGTCAAGTCCATCTACAAGGTGGGCCTGAACACCACCCGGCTGCTGATGGCGTCCGGTGACGTCGTCATCGGCTACCTGCTGCTCAAGGGCGCGGCGGTGGCCGCGGAGAAGCTCGGCGGCGCCCCGGCGAAGGACAAGCAGTTCTACACCGGCAAGATCGCGGCGGCGAAGTTCTTCGCCCACAACGTCCTGCCGGGTGTCTCGGTGCAGCGCGGTCTGGCCGAGGCCGTCGACCAGTCGCTGATGGAGCTGGACGAGGCCGCGTTCTGAGGTGACCGCGCCGGCCCGTCCGGCGCGCGTCCGCCCTGATCCGGCGTCCGTTACGGCCGTGGGGGGCGGCCCCCCCCCCCGGGGGGGGGGCCCCCCCCCCCCCGGCCCCCCCCGGCCCCCCCCGAGGGGTGTTGCGCCACCCGGGGCGGCGAGAGGGGGATGGGGGGGGGGGGCCCCCCCCCCC